>CAIXPS010000140.1 GCA_903921365.1 uncultured bacterium
CTGCGTGAATCAGATATATTTCCCGAGCGCTCTGCCACGCCTGGTCGATGTACAGGCCAAGATTAGTGACAACGGGATAACGGAACTCTGCGCCGGCCCAGCGGTGATTTACCAATTGCTGGTACCAGAATGCAGCGACCTGTTCCCACTCACCGACAATAACGGGGCGCGGTTGGACCATATCCTCGCCATAGGTTGTGAGCCGATCAGCCTGCTGGCCACGCAACTCCTCCCGGTACGCGTACAGGGGGCGCTCCACGCCGGTGTAAACCCACGCCAGACTTTGCTCGGTCATCGGAAGCGCCAATGCAACCACGCTGAGTAGACTGAGACTTACTCCTGCAATCCTAGAACTAACCCGCATCAGTCCACTGCGGTAAGACACTCCCAACGACGCTCCGCGTCCAGGCAGTTTCAGCCTGTTGAGCCAGTCAAAACCCGTGCAGAGCAAATACCCGGCCCCAATACTCACCAGCATATTGACGGGCAACAGAAAAACGACGTTAAGCTTCGCCATCCCCTCAATGCGGTAGTCGATCGTAAACGCAGCCAGTAGCACGAGGAACGACCACACCAGAACGCCTTCACGCGGACGGCGCACCAGAAGCAGCACCAACCCCACAACCGCCACCACAAAGCCGGCATTCCCAAACTGGGCGGCGAGGTATTCGATCAGCCACCCCAACCTTTCTGGTATCTGTTGCCAGGTTATCCCCGTCACCATATCGCTCAGGTTGCGCGCCAGAACCAGATCAAGGAAATGGTCCAGTGTGTCCACCGCAAGAGGCTGGTAGGCCGGATGGTTCAGGCCGCGCCATAGAGGATAGACATAGGTCAGTAACCCTGGAAGAAGCATGATAGCGGCCGACAGGATGGCGCGCCAGTTTCGTAAGATGCGAAATTGCGTCCATACGATGTAAATAACCAGACCAGGCAACAATAGGATTGTCGTGCGGTGATGCGCCAGGCTCAGTCCAACCACAAGCCACAGTCCCAACCAAATCCAGTTTTTGGGGGATGTTATGTTTCGCTGTTGACGCGACCAGGCGATCGCCAGCCCGAGAATAGCAACGATGAAAGTGATGTTCATCGAGCGCACGCCGGCTTTGGTGGACCAGTCCCAGAACAGCGTCGAAACGCCCAGAAGCACCGCGGCAAGCACGCCGCCGCCCCAATTTCTGCCAAGAACAAATGTCACGGCAGCAACGCCTGCCACAGCGGCTGCACCCGCCACCGCAGACAACAGGTTCATGCGGTAGGCGACGTCGCCGATAACGACAACGTGAGACCACACATATCCGAGTAGGGTGTAAAGCGGATAGCCTGTGTAGTGCATGATGCTCGCTGTGTATGGGACAAATTGAGCCTCAGCCGAGTCGCCACCGGACAAGCCGGGTTGGAGCGTCAGCCAATACATGCCAAGCGCCAGCAACCCGATGGTCACAGGCACAACCATCCCAAAAGCGCTCCGCGTCCAGGCAATTTCCGGCAATGACTGATTCGTGTTCGATGTCTGCACCGGTACTAAAGGATTCAAAGCAATTACTCCTGCCGCAACGCGTTCGCGATCTGGAGCTTGCCCATCCGCAGCATCGGATAGACGGCTGCCAGCAACGCCGAGACCACTGCGACCGCCAGCGCCTGCGCAAAGGTCGTCCACTCAAGGTGCAGTTGGATCGTCCAGCCGAATGAGCGCAAGTTGATGATGTAAACGAGAATCAACGCCAGCAGGTATCCGGTGGGCATCGATAGCGCGCCTGCCGTCGCGCCCATCAATCCTGTTTCGATCAACGTCAAGCGCCATAGTTGCCCAAGCGTCATCCCATTCGCGCGCAGTACGCCAAGCTCACGGGTGCGCTCGATTTGCAACGCCATAAGCGCGCTCAACACGCCAATGAAGGCCACAACGGTCGCAAGCAAGTTGAGCGCCCCCGTGATGGCGAAGGTGCGGTCAAACACAGCGAGAGCCTGCGTCCTTAGTTCACGGTTCGCAGTGATCACCAGGTCACGCCCAGCAAACCGTTGTCGCAGATCGCCGGCGAATCCAGATGCGTTTTGTTGGAAATCGGGTGTGAGATACACAGCGAGTGACGAGATATCGGAATCATTCCAATAGCGATCATAGACTTGACGCCGCATGAGGACAACGCCCTGATCAGCAGAATAGTCATAGTAAACGCCCACGACGCGAAACTGGCGCTCACCACGCTCGGTTCGTAACAGGAGCGCGTTGCGTTGTGGCGTGATGCCATGCTTGTTCGCAAAGGGCTCGGACACCTGCACCTCATCCTGGTCAAGCATGCTATTCCATATGGCATTGTGATCGCCTTCTGTCCATACAAAGCTGGCAGCTTGCCGATCCGTCTCGGCATGCACGACCAGCAGCCCAGTCGTTTGCCAGTCGGCGCTCGCACCCGGTGTCGCCGGATTATCAAGAACAACAAAATCAGTCGTAGTTCTACGCAAAGAGGTGACGGCGGCAACGCCCGCCTGCGCCTTGAAGTCGGTCAGCAGTTGCGGATCGATCACACTGTTTGCATTATTCACACCACTGGATGGCGGCGAAACATACACATCCGCAATCAACGTAGCGTCCAGCCATGTTTCCACAGTGACTCTAAAGCTGCGAATCATACTCTGCAGCCCGATGATGACCGACACCGCAATCATCAATGAGGCTATCGCTATTGAGGTGCGTGAGATCGCGTTGGCAACCGCGCGCGTCGCCAATCGCCCGATGATCCCGGCGACTCTACCGTCAACGGGTGTGCACAAACGCATCAGCCACACGGTGACAAGCGGCGAAGCCAGTGCTAAACCGATAATAACGCCGAAGATTCCACCAAGATTTATGACGAGTTGCTTGCTTAGCAACAGCATCAGAACGCCGCTGATAAATAAACCCAGGCCGGCCAGCGCCACCAGTGGGAGTAATCTGCGCACTCGCTCTTCGATATTGGAACGCTTCGTCACACTGATAGGTGGAATACTCGTGGCCTCGAACGCTGGCGCGAGCGCCGCTAAAACTGCTGCGCCGATGCCAAGTCCAAACCCTTTGACCAGTGTAATAGGCGCGATGCTGATCGACCGCACCGTGACGACATAGTACAGATCGTTGATAGTTTGCGTCACCAGCGCCACCGCGCCGCGCCCAAGTAGAAGGCCAAAGCCCAGACCGAGCAGGGCGCCAATCGTGCTCAGCACAATCGTTTCAAACAGCACGAGTCCGAATATCTGCTCCTTGGTCACACCCAGACAGCGCAATGTGCCAAATAAGGGCCGGCGTTGCACCACTGAAAACGTGATCGTGTTGTAAATCAGGAACATTCCCACAACAAGCGCGAGCAGACTGAGTGCAGTCAGGTTCAACTCAAATGCATCCGTAAGACTCTCAATGCTTTGACTGCGCGCCTGGGGTTTCGTGATGCGCGCATCCGCGGGCAGAATAGCCTGAATGCGCGCCAGCAACTCGCGTCCCTCTAGCGTGCGCTCGTCGGCAATCAAATCGATGTGGCTGAGCTGGTTGTTCAGGCCGAAGAACTCCTGAGCAGCGCTGACATCGACAATTCCAAGCCCGTCCAGCGCGCGGCCACTGCTCTCATCCGCGGGTTGCAGAATGCCCACAATGCGCATGACCTGGCGCTTATCGCCTACCCGTAAGGTGACTTGCCCCCCAACGGACAGCCCATAACGTTCGGCCGTTGCCTTGCCAATCAGAATAGCATCCGAACGGGTCAGGAATTGGGAAAAGCCGTTTAGATCCAGCCTCGCCCCGCCGCCGCCCACAAAAGAGCGAAAGGGCGCCTCCGCAAACACGTCAACGCCAAGGATGCGCAGAGGTTGCTGGTCAAGCTCAATCGCAGTGGCATAGCCGTCTAAAACCGGCGCGGCATCCTTTACGCCAAGATCGACTTTTATCCGCCGATATACGTCCTGATCGATGGTTCCTGACGCGCCGATGATCTGGTGCGTCGCGCGACCTGCGACAGTCTCGGTGCTCAAAACAAACGCGCGCGAAGCGCTGGAGTTCGCGAGATCGATGGCCACAACAACAGCCACGCCCAGCGCGACACCCAGGATGCAGAGAATCGACTGCAGCGGCCGCCGCACCAGTGAACGTAATCCCGTGCGTAGTATCAAAGTAGCTCTTTCTCTCTTGCTGTCATCTATTTACTATACCTGTCCTGAAGAATTCAAAGCATTGCGGCGAGTTGCTGCAGCGTGGTCGTGCCGCGCATCCGTATGCGAGACCATGTCATCGCGTCATCCAGCGAGTGCAGCGCGCCATACTGCGTGGTTACAGCGCCCCAGACATCTGCTGACTTTAGCACCCGGATCACTGCATCATCATATTCGCCAGACGGGTAACAGAAGAAGTGCGGGCGCTTGCCCGTATAGGCTGTAATGGACTCAATCGGGCCAAGGATCTGCCACACCAGGAAATCGACCGAGCGATTGCGCATGTCCGGATGTGTGCGCGAATGAGATTCGATATCCATTCCCGCTGCCGACATTTCCTTCACCATATCCCACGACAAATAGGCCGGATTACCGCTGTTGATGAAGTCGCTGACGATGAAGAAAGTGCCAGACATGCCATACTTCTTCAACAGCGGGAACGCGTAGTCATACGCGTCCCGATAACCATCATCGAAGGTAAGGATGATTGGCTTTGCGGGCAAGGTGGCGCTGAGCGTAAAGCGACCATACAGATCGTAAAGGCTGATCGTGCTATAGCCATTTTCAGACAGATACGCAAGCTGTTTCTCGAAGTCAGCTGGTTTCACCGACAAATCCAGCCGGTATTTATCCGCATCCACCGGCGGCGGCGAGACGTAGTGATACATCAGTATCGGCACGCGCGCTTGCTCTAAACCCATGATGTGGCCTGGTTGTGGAGTGGCGCCCGTCACTGGCATAGACGCCGTCACGGTGGCGATCGACGCCAGATCGTCCATTGGCATGGGCGTAAAGGTTGGCAGCGGCACAGGCGACGAAGTTCGGGCCGGCGCAGGCGCCGATGTTGCAGTAAGCATTTCAATTCGGGTTGGAGTAATAGGGGTTGCCGGGGTTGCCGAAGCAAAGACGGCCACTATTGGCTGGGGCGTTTCAGTTGACCCTGAACTGGTTGTTGCTGAATACGTGACCGAAGTAGGCGGCGCCGGATTCCCGCAGCCTGTCGCAAAGACCGCCGTCAGCATGAATAATGAAAATGTAAGAACAATTCGCCCCATTCAATCATTATAATTTCGGTTGTGGATAAAAAAACGCGAATTCCAAGTTTGGCACTGACCGTTATACTAATCGTTCTGAGCGCATGCACGCAGCAATCCAATACCACACCCCTGCCCTATACCGATGACTTCACCAATCCAGCCAGTGGTTGGCAGACATTGTCTGACACATCCGCCGATGTCAAGTATGACGGAGGAGCCCTGCGCTTCGTGATCAAACAGGAAAACCTGACGCAGTGGAGCGTTGCGGGCAAGACTTTCCAGGATGGCGTCTTTGAGGTGGATGCACAACCCAATGGCGGCCCTACTGACAACGGTTTTGGGATTATGTACCGAGTGAAAGACAGGAAAAACTTCTATCACTTTGAGATATCCTCGGATGGTTATTGGCGCGCCGGGATCACGCAAAACGGGAACTGGGTGAACTGGGATGACTGGACTGAAAACGGTTCCGTAAAAGCGAACAATGCCAAAAACCATTTGAAGGTCATCATGAAAGGCGACACGTTCACTCTATTCGTAAACGACGAACAGGTGCTCCAGAAACAGGACAAATCCTACGCCGTCGGCGACATCGGGTTGTTCGCGTTATCCCTGATTGACAAACCCGGCACAGACATCTCATTCGCGAACGTGAAGATTACCGCCGCGCCAAATACTAAGTAAGTTCGCGCTAGATCTTTTACGCGCAATCGCCATTCAGAATTTCACTTCAATCATCTATACTCTGACCATGCCAACCGAACCAGAAACAACACTCTTCGGACGGATCGCGAGACGCGAAATCCCTGCACAGATCGTGTTCCAGGATGAGGACATCACAGCCTTCCGCGACGTCAATCCGGCGGCGCCAGTGCATATACTCATCATCCCGAACAAGACGATACGCACATTGAATGACGCAACCCAGGAGGATGAACGGCTTTTAGGCAAGATTATGCTGACGGCTCAGCGGCTCGCCAGCGAACTTGGCATAGCCGACTCCGGGTATCGCATCGTGATGAACTGTAATCACGATGGCGGTCAGAGCGTTTATCATCTGCACTTCCATCTGCTAGGGGGGCGACGTTTGACCTGGCCGCCTGGTTAGGTTGACTTGTTAATACCAACATGAAAATTCTGATTACCGGCGGCGCCGGCTTTATTGGCGCAGCATTATCAAACACCCTTGCGCGCGCAGGAAATGTGGTGCGCGTGCTCGACGACTTGAGCTCTGGGGATCCGGCGCAACTTGACCGCAATGTGCACTTTACACGCGGCGATGTCGCCGACGTGCCAAAGTTGTGGTCGTTACTGCAGGGCGTGGACTGTGTGTATCACCTCGCCGCCCGCGTATCTGTTCCAGAGTCGGTGCTCTATCCGCGCGACTATAACGCGACAAATGTCGGCGGGACTGTGGCTTTGATGCAAGCGATGCGCGATGCTGGCGTGAAACGCGTGGTGCTGGCGTCGTCTGGCGCGGTGTATGGCGAACAGACTGAGCCGGCGGTGGGCGAAGATTGCATACCCAACCCAACCTCGCCCTATGCAGTCAGCAAACTTGCGGCCGAATATTACCTGCATACGATTGGGAAGTTATGGGGCATTGAGACTGTGGCACTGCGCATTTTCAACGCGTACGGGCCGGGTCAACAGGCGCGCGCTTCGCATCCACCGGTCGTGCCAGCCATCGTGCGCCAGGCGTTGAGCGGCGGTTCGATCATCGTGCATGGCAATGGCAAACAAGCGCGCGACTTCGTTTATGTCGATGACGTGATCTCTGCGTTGGTCAGCGCGTCAACAGCGCTCAACATCAATCGTTTGACCATCAACATTGGCAGCGGCCACGCGACGAATGTCAACGAACTGGTCACCGTGATCGGACGCATCCTCGGCAAGGAGCTAAGCCCGCTTCATATTACGGCCGACAGCGGCGGTGTATCTCGGATGTGCGCCGAGATAACTCGCGCGCGTGAACGCCTCGGCTACATCCCGCGCGTATCGCTCGAAGAGGGGCTGCGCTTGTTCATCAAGAACTACATGGCAATAACAAGCGCGATATAACTCAACCGCACACCATGAACATCCTTGAATCCTTTGATCTCAGCAAGGCATACGGCAAGCAGGTTGCTGTAGACCAGGTCAATCTGGCTGTGCCGGCGGGGTCGATCTTCGGGATCAGCGGCCCGGTCAATGCTGGAAAAACCACGCTTCTGCGCCTGCTGGCTACATTGACGTTGCCGACCGCGGGGGATGCGCAATACTCCGGGCACTCGCTCATTGGTAATCCTAAGCGTATTCGGCGCATAGTCGGTTATATGCCGCAGACCTTCGGCGTGTGCGAGCATGTGACGGTTGGGGAATATGTCCGCCTCTTTGCGGATTGTTACGGTATCCCTGAGAACGAACAAGGCGCGCTTGTGGCTGACCTGCTCCAACTGGTCGACTTGTCTCACCGCAAGAATCACCCGATCACGAATCTTACGCGGGGCATGCGCCAGCGTTTGAGCCTGGCGCGCGCGCTCACGAACGATCCTCAGTTGCTCCTGCTCGATGAACCATTTGCTCACGTAGACCCGCGCGCGCACGTAGAAATGCGTGAGCTCATCAAAGAACTGCACAACATGGGCAAGACGGTGTTAATCACGGCAGGAACGCCGGCTGATCTTGCCGGTCTATGCACCGATCAAGCCATCCTGGATCATGGCAGGATTGTCCTGTCAGGCTCGGCAGATGTTGTCAAAACCCGAGTGGTTGATCACCGCATAATCGTCGTGCGATTCTTTGGTAATTTGGAAGTCGCGTCTGGCATCATTACCCAGAGCCGTGGAGTGCAGCGCCTGCAGGTCATTTCGGCAGGCGCTGAAATAGAATCTGGTGGCGCAGAAAACCAGCAGGAGCTTCCTGCGATCGTGACTGTGCTAAAGGAAGTCCATATCACCTTTAACGGCAGCTATGGTGATGCAAGCGAGTTGCTTCGGTTGTTGATGCGCAGCGGCGCACAGATTGTTTCCTTTGGTGAAGCGCCCGAAGACGTTGGCGCGTTGATCATCCGGCTGCCAGCAGATGAATCCTCGGTGTAAGAAATCAAGCACTATGCTTCAACAGATACAAACTCGCCTGAAGTTATCATTGAACCCATTCACTGCGCATGAATTGCGGAGCTTGATGCGCGCGCCGCGCGCGTACTCGGTGCTGACCGTCTACCTGTCAATTGTGTGCGGCATCACCCTGATTCTTTACATAGCAGCATCCGGCAGTGGAACAAACGGGGTAAATGACAGCAGCAACGTCGGGGCTGCACTCTTCTACGTCATCGTCGGCATGCAAACGCTATTGGTCAGCTTTTTAACGCCTGCTTTTACGGCTGGTGCGTTGAACGGCGAACGCGAGCGAGGCGTCTACGATTTACTGCGGATGACAGCCATTTCGCCTGCGCAGATAGTCATCAGCAAGTTAGCGGCGTCGGTTGGTTACACCTTCCTGCTTGTCTTTGCCACACTGCCCTTGCTCAGCCTGGCGCTGCTTCTTGGCGGCGTCGAGGTATTACAGCTGGTTGCGGCGCTTGCAGTCGTGCTCATGTCTGCGACGCTTTTTTCGTCGCTGGGGTTATACGTCTCAGCCCGGATGACAACAATGCTTGGGTCGACCATCGTCACTTATGCTGTGACCACCGCTATCGTGATCGGCATGGCGGTGTTTACGTTGATTGCTTTCCCTCTGCTGAATGACCTGATCTACGGTTCCAGTTCGGTCGTAAAGACAAGCCCGTTTCTTGGCGTGATCGTGCAGTTGTTCAGCTTTTTCACCATGAGCATCAGCCCCATCAGCGCTATGGTGTCCAGCGAAGCCAACTTACAGCTAGGTGGTAATGCATGGCTCGTATCAGTGGCGCCACTTCCGGGCTCCCCGTCTGTTATTGACGTGCCCGCGCCATTTGTCATCCTGATAGTCTTATACATGGTTGTCAGCGCATTACTGCTATGGCGAACAACCAAGCGTCTCGCCGGCAACACCTATTGAGTGTTGCGACCTTCCGCCAACTAATAAAATATGCCATGACATTCGAAAATAACACTCAGTCACCGCTGCCCGCTGATGAATCAGCCATTCGGCAAACCCTGTTGAACAAGCGTGTTTCTGTGCTGGACAAGGGGTGGATCGAGTTACAAGACTTGATGGGCAACGATCTTGCAATTGTCAACGCCGCGCGCGCATCCTTCCTCGGCGAAAGCAAGGGCAGCGACAAGGACAAGAAGTTGCTCTTCTACATGATGGAACACCATCACACCAGCCCTTTCGAGCAAGTCGAGTTCAGGTTTCGTGTGCGAGCGCCTGTCGTTACCTGGTGGCAGTGGGTGCGTCATCGCACATGGTCGTTTAACGCACAATCCGGCCGCTACGTGGCCTTTGACGAGGAAGACTTCTACGTTCCGTCAGCCTGGCGAAAACAGTCGTCTATAAACAAACAGGCAAGCCTCGGCGAACTCTCTCCAGAGGAAGGTCAACCCTTCTCCGAGGCGCTCGACGAGCACTACAAGCGCAGTTATCAGTTGTATCAACAGGCGTTACAGGCCGGTATTGCCCGTGAGCAGGCCAGGATATTTCTGCCCGGCTTTTCAGTCTATTACACGTGGGTTTGCAAGGTTGACGCGCACAACCTGATGCATTTTCTTCAGTTGCGCATGGCGCCAGAAGCCCAGTATGAGATTCGCGTTTATGCGCAGGCGATCTATCAACAGTTTTTCAAGCCAGCGCTGCCATGGACTGCCGAAGCCTTCGAGAAGTTCATGCTTATCGACAGCAAGGAGAGCAAAGACAGTAAATGATCTCGTATTCCAGCGTGGGAGTTGCGTGGGAATCCGCGCAACCCCACGCTGGGTCACCGTCTCAGTAGTACAGGCCCCAATTGGCCGCTGCCTGGTCTTCCATCATGGAGGGGTCCCACATTTCCAGTCCCATCGTGACACGCGCCACCCGCTGAGTCGCCTCCTGCACCTTCTGACGAATCTGTTCAATAAGCGCCGGCCCGTATGGGCAGAATGGCGTTGTCAGGATCATCGTGACATCCACCTTGTCTGGTTCCCAATCAAACTTACGGATCAGACCCAGTTCAATGACACTCATGCCAAGTTCAGGGTCAAAAACCTCGCGCAAGCCCTCACGCGCCTTATTTTCCAGATCCATCAGGTTCATATCAGTCTGAGGCTCCGAAAGTCCAGTGTTCAGCGCCTTCTGATCAAGGGCTATCCCATTCGTATTCTTTTCTGCCATTTGGCCTCCAATACCCTACTTCGCTCTACCTTTACTTTGTTTATCTGTTGTTTCATTCAGCAACAGATACCTATAACCTGTTTTTGATGACGGCCATAAGCTTAAACAGGCCATATAGACTGAATTATACTGTGCAGGCTGAGTCCAAAGGCGGCTGGAGAGCGAACGAGTTCTGGTCATATTGACAATTGATTACCTTTCCGTTAAAGTTAACGTAAATTCTAATCCGGTTTCGCGCATTTTCATTCTCCGTATATTCAATGCGAATGTCAGTTTTACTTTCAGTTCGGGGAATACAACCATATTTGTTATGGCTTCCATCTCCCCTGATAGGAGCATGATCGTAGGGACTACATGGTAAAAGCTATTGAGTACAGGTCGATCATCCTGCTACTTTTCATTATTGCGGCGCCATTTTCTAGCGTTTCGTGCATAAGTCGATCCGCTGTCCCCGAATTTGACTACAACCTGATACAACAAGCTTTCAAACAAGAAGATATATCCCCACTCATATTGCAAAAACGGGCTAACAGCATTACTTTCACCGTAGCATTTAAGGGAGGCGGTAAAGATTACGATAAAGCACGATTGGAAAGCTATGGCAATACTGAACGAATCGTTTTATATAACACGAGTGGCGCACTGGAGAATATGTGGGTTATTTTTCGTATGACTGGTTCAATCTTTGGTCTAGAACCAGGCCATTACAATCTCCAGATTAAAGACTCCAACGACACGTTAATTGCCGAAAATACATTCACTCTACCTTAGCCACATGATCTTTTGTAGAGGGATAGGATATATGAGATAGCGAGATCGCCTTATTGCAAACTGGTCAACACATCACCTGCCTAAACCGAACAGATGAGATATAAGCACATTCATTTCTCCGTTTACCCAGCTGACGCTATATGAGTACGACAAAGGAGTGTCACTGAATCAAAGAAAGAAACAGACAACTCAAAAGAAACGTGCAGTATCTGGTCCTTAACCCAATGTAGTGAAAACACATGCGAATAAGCCCATATGACAAGATTGTGGACTTATTCAGGAGGTCTCAAAGTGGAAGCAAGGGTTTTCGTAAAAGCGTCGATTCCGATAATGATCATCGTGAGCCTAATGGCATCCCCTTCAGCCGCACAAACGCCATTTGTCAAGCAAACTCCCCCCGCAATAACTACGTCATCAGACATCAGGAATGAAAAAACAATTACTTACGCTGCGAGCCCACGTAAACAACTGAGTACAACTGCGGTAACAACAGAAGATATTTTGCTTATCCAAACCAGCGATCCGTGGGAAAGTAGCGATCATTATGTTGGGAACAACTGGTACGACGGTATTACAGCCGATACCTTGGTACTGGATTCACTTGGTTATACCTACCGGATAGCGACGTGGGACAACATTAATCAAGGGACCGTCAACATCTTTGCTTATCCTGTCATTCTCATCGTAAACGATCAGGTTCAGGCATTCTACGATAGTTATGCGGCGCATGTCACCGATTTTGAAAATTACGTTTCATCTGGACATACGCTTGTCTTTTTCGCCGCGAGTGATGGTTGGGCCGGAGGGAGACTCAATGCCAATTTACCGGGTGGGGTTCATGTCGTGACACCCTGGTATGAATACAACAACTACATTGTAGATTCTAGCCATCCTATTGTTAGCGGACAATTGTCTGGTGGCGATATCCTGATGAATGCCGATCTTTACAGTTATTATTGCAGCCATGGCTACTTTACGTCTCTACCCGCCAATGCTACGACGATTCTAGAGGAGTCACACAACTATCCTACCCTTGTTGAGTATAGACTTGGGAATGGGCGTGTGATCGCATCAACACAGACATGGGAGCACAACTGGGCATACCACACTGGATCTGATGGTTATGGGACATTTGCTCGTAGGGCCTTAGATGATGTTTTTCTCTATGCTTTTTCTGGCGGTACGGTGCCATCCGATGTAAAGCTGGATCTTCGGATAGAAGACGCACCGGCATGGATAAGTGTGAATAAAAGTCGTAGTAGTTATATGGATGTGGTTGCGCGCGTCAGTGGGGGTTCTTCATATGGATTAAATGTAGTGTTGCAAATACCCTCTGATAAATTCGGTGTGCCAGTAAAGACATTTACACGTAATCGCCCAGGTGACCCTAACTTCGGACAAAACAACCAGTATATTAATTTGGGTACTGGTCAGTATCAGATATCAACCACATTACAAGCACTCGGAGGAAGATACTATAAGGAGTTGGTCTGGCGATTCCTTATACCCAGCGGGGTTACCCCGGAGCGTGACGTAACATTATCAGCACGTGTTTCAGTTCCCGGATATACAGTGCAAACCTCCAATGGCACCGTCAAGGTTAATATTATCGATAACGCCAATAGTCTAATTGTAACTAATCGTCGATTACTATTCAGCAAATATCAAGCTAACCCAGACCAAAATGATGTTTCTTCTTTGCTGGAGACTGTTTATGAACAGGCTTGGGTTTTCGACGGCGAAGTGTTTTATGTAGACTTATATGACAATGGCGCACGAGATTGGGCCCAGAACGTTGATTACTCGAACGAGACAGCGGCCAATACAATTGCTACCGCAATACATGGGCTTATGATCAGTTGGTACAACCGCCTGACTAAGCATCCAAGCATATTTGAAACAATCAAACCCCAATATCTTCTTCTTGTCGGTGGTGATGAAATAATACCTTTCTATAGAGCAGATGATCGTCCTTATGGAGATCTTGAATTCAATGATGTTCACATAGATGACAGCGATCCGGTGGGGAAGGTGCCACAGCAACATTATTTGCTGTCCGATAACATCTATTCATCCATCAGTACTGATAAGAGTCAGTGGGAGGAAGGTAAACTTAACTTATCCACTGGAAGAATAATCGGATACTCAGCGGCATCGATGCGACAATTCATCGAGAATGCGACATTTGCTACTCCGGCTCTCTCTCAGGCAGTTGTAGCATCCAGGTCTTCAATACATAAACTCGATACCGTTATAGATCGCTTGAATTCACGGCATGTCGCGATTTATAGTCAAAGTAACCCTGATCTTACCGAGAATGACACTTGGACCAGAGCGCAATGGATTACAGCCCTCCAACAACCCTACCAGGTGCTTGCATATCAAGGACATGGGGCTTATGACGGGTGGTATGGCACTAGCAACTGGACAAGTGGCGTTACAGCATCAGACCAACCGTCTGGATTGATTAACGAAAACCACCCACTTTTCGCCGTTGAAGCTTGCAACTTTGCCATCCCAACGGACTTACATGGGGCAGCTTGGTTACCTGATCCCAATGACAACATATCCTGGAAACTTATCTCATTAGGGGCCGGTGGGATTCTGGGATCGATGGGGATTGATACGACCTCTCCGAAGATGGCATATGGCACAAGGCTACATAATGATTATTTCAGGTACCTGATTGACAAGAGCTCCTGGTTCGGACTGATACCAGCCAGTGATTATAGCGAAGACTTCGGGACAGCTCTGCTTAAGGCCAAGCAGAACTATCCGGGAAATGGATTCCCTTGGGGCTATGATTCTACTGATAAGAAGACGTTAATGGAGTATGTATATTACGGTCTGCCTTGGTCCTTTATGCCAACGCCCGACAACAATGCCACAGACTTGCTGGCAGCCTCTAAAACACCTTCTGGGTATAACATCTCAGAAGCTGTCCCGACTAACAACAAGTCAGCATCATACAACGTCGTAATCACGTCGACCATCTCTTCCTATCAATTTACACCCATCACTGGATTTGAGATGCTAGAAATACCCGGCGCTGACACTTTGTACTCCTCTGGCAAACCCGTATTGCCCCTGCAAAATACTACGATCAACCTGCCCTCTGGAGCAACTGTATTCGGTGTAAATCTGATTACCTCACACTCGATACCATTGGGTCAGCATAATATCCCGGCGGCATATCCTTCAACATCATATAACAGTACCAACGGTTATACTAGCACAATGGGCGTGACAGGAGTTTTCCCGTCAGTTCTCTTTACTTATACTGTGAGAACAATAGAGGACCATTCAGAATTAAGAATCATTATCGCCCCGGCAACATTTAATGTGGGCACGCATGATGTGGCACTCTTTGACTCAATCACGCTGCAAGCCAGTTACACGGCCACGATGCCGGTAGTACTTGATAATATGTCAACAGATCAGCCGGAGTATCAAGTCGGTGAGACGATTACACCCCGCGCAAATATCAAGAACGTCGGTTCGAATCCCATGTCACTGGTATCGAGAGTTCGCGTATTCGATGCTGGGGCATCATCAGTGTTGACAATGACCAGCGCTGCATACGTTGTCGACGCTGGAGGAGACTTCAGGTTTCAGTTGCCATTTACGCCCACACTGGCTCCCGGGAATTACCAACTGTCCCTGTCAGTAGAACAATCGGGTATGACATTAGTGTCAGAGGTCACATCCTTTAGAGTTCTAGCGGGTAGGCTCTCATGGTTTAATGCGCCACAGTCAGTCGTATACGGTGAATATGGAACGTTCAATCTGTCGTTTACAAATTACCTCGCTGTGCCCGTGACGGCGACGGCCAAGGTTCACATATACGATGCCTCTGGCACCGAGTTGGCTGATCTTCTGCAACGCACGTTCGTTGTCAGTCCTCATGAAATCGGAGCGACTTCTTGGTCATGGGAACCAACCGGACTAACATCTGGCACGTATACTGTGCGAGCGGCTGTTAACGTTGGTGACGACACATACACGAGCAATTCGGTTGAAATGCAAGTGAAAGAACCCGCCAAAGTTTACCTACCCATTATGCTTCTCAACCATAGCAATGCAATACCATATCAGTGGCTGGATGCCACCACTGGTGGGACAATCGTTGCACAAAGTGACGATACATATGAATACCTGAATTTGCCATTTACGTTCAACTTCTATGGTAATGCTTATTCTGGAGTCTATGTCTCATCGAATGGGTTTGTCAGCTTTGGTGCTGGTTATTCAGCTTTCAGCAATACTTGTATTCCCAGTGTAAGCACACCCAATAATGCCATCTATGGATTGTGGGAAGACTTAGTGCCTACAGGTGGCGCCAATGGCAATGTATATGTGAAACAGGTTGACACCAATACATTTGTCATCGAATGGTATCAAGTGAAGCACTATGGAACTTCTGATTATGAGACATTCGAGATTGTGATCCACAACGACAGTTCAATTACATTGCAGTATCAAACGGTTGTCAATGTAAGTTCAACAACTGTAGGTGTTGAAAATGACTCCGGCACATTAGCCAAACAATACTATTGCAATGGCAATGGAACACCGGTGGTAAATCAGCAGGTAATTCAATACACAACGCCATAGAGCTAATTGTTTTACGTGTCGACTGACGATTGGTTAAGCTTGTCGAGTGTTCATAGTTCGGCAAGCTTAACCGACCTATACTTCAAGAGTGAACTCATACGGGCAGGGCTTGTCCTTGCCATTGGGGTCCGCGCCTTCGGCGCATCTTCCCTTACTGACAGGTGTAACGATGGCATCGGCGGGTATTGCGAGCAACCGCTAGGCGCGTAATGTTCTCAGTTGGAGAAACAGAGTGCAGTATTGGGTTATTGTGGTATATAATGCCGCCGATATCGACTTTAGTTAGGAAATTTCCATAAATGCGCGAACGCAACCTCATAACATTAGTCATTATTATCGTAATTACGCTTCTATCGGTGGTTATTATTGCCCCCATAGCCAAGCCACAGTTCTTGTTAAACCTTATCTTCTGGCAGGACGCGCGTTCACGCGACCTGCAGATCAAACAAGGTCTTGACTTGAAGGGTGGCATTCAGATATTGATGTCCCCCGATGTCGGGGAAGGCACCACTGTTGTTTCAGGCACGCTTGAATCCGCTCGCGCAATCATCGAGAATCGCGTTAACGGCATCGGCGTCAGCGAAGCATCTGTGCAGTTGCAGGGCAGTGACCGCATTCTGGTCGAACTTCCCGGCGTCACAGACAGACAACTCGCCATTGATATGGCTAAACGCACCGGACTACTCGAGTTCGTTGATGGCGGCACAAACTCACCGGCGACGAAACAGGTTATCTCTACTACCTACGCCATCCAGCAAACGCTGCTCTATCCCGTCACTGCTGCCGTGGGTAAGCCTATCATCAGTAACACTCAGACGATCTCCGGAGCCAGCCGCATTTACAATACAGCGTTTACCGGTGAAATTCTGCTCAGTAACAGTCGCGTCGACGCCCAAACCGGCCAGATTGTTGTGTTATTTTCGATCAAGCCATCTGCCCAGCAGTCCTTTCAGGAATTCACGTCCAGCCGTATTGGACAGCCGTTATGCATCGTTCTTGACTCTGTGGTGCTCTCATGTCCAGTGATCCGCAGTGTGCTGACTGAAGGCGGTCAAATCAGTGGAAACTTCACGAACGACGAAGCGCGCGATCTGGCGATTACTCTGAATTACGGGTCGCTGCCGATACCGCTGAAGATCGAGACCGTTCGCGATGTGGGCGCAACACTGGGCACGGACTCTGTGCGCCGCAGTATTATTGCCGGTGTGATTGGCCTGGTTGTGCTGATCATCTTTATGTTGCTGTACTACCGGCTGCCCGGTCTACTCTCGGCTGCGGCCCTGTTGTTCTTCGCAATTACAACGCTTGCGATCTACGTTCTGCTGCCCGTCACACTCACTCTGCCCGGTATAGCAGGCTTCCTGTTATCCATTGCGACCGCTGTGGACGCAAATATCTTGATCTTTGAGCGGTTTAAGGAAGAAATCCGCGCCGGTCGAACACTGCGCGGCGCAGTAGAAGCAGGTTTCCAACGCGCCTGGCCGTCAATTCGCGACTCCAACCTGAGCACGCTCATTACCTGCGTTGTTCTGTTCTTATTCGGAAATACCTTTGGCGCCAGCGCAGTAAAAGGTTTTGCTATTACCCTGATCCTGGGTATTCTCGTCAGCTTATTCTCGGCGATGGTGGTTACACGCACCTTGATGCGGTTGGTCTTCTCACAGCCATCAGAAGCGCTTGAACAGAACAAAACACTTTTGGGGGTATAAGCAAAGCAATGTTTACCATCATACGTAACCGAGCTATCTATTTCTTGATTTCACTGGCGATCATCATGCCCGGATTCGGGTTTATGGTCTATAACATGATCACGCTGCCGACGCATACACCGTGGCGTCTAAGCGTCGACTTCAGACAAGGAAGCATCTTTGATGTAAAGTTCTCTGAAACCGTCACTGAAGACAAGATACGAACTACTTTCGAGGAGTTTGGGCTGAATAACCCACTGGTATCCCGGTTGGGCACAGAAGCCGATAACACCTGGCAGATTCGCACGGACTTCCTGCAGGGCGAGCAAACGCAACGCCTGTTTGACGCGCTGGCTGCGCAAGTAGGGGCGCTGGACCAAAAACAGTCTAGTGTCTCATCGGTCAGTTCAAAGGTTGCCAGTGAAGTAACCAACGCCGCTGTGTACGCGGTGATCGCGGCCACGATCGCCATCCTGTTGTTTATCTGGTACAGCTTCCGCAAGGCTCCGCACGCCATTCGTTATAGCGTCTGCGCTATCGTGGCGATGATCCATGACGTTCTGGTCGCAGGCGGCCTGACAGCTATCCTCAGCACACTTTTTAACTGGGAAATCGATGCCCTGTTCCTGACTGCGATGCTGACCGTGATCGGCTTCTCGGTGCAGGACACAATCGTCGTTTATGACCGCATTCGCGAAAATCTCACACGCCATCGTGGTGAAGAGTTTGAACAGGTCGTGTCACGCAGTCTGGTTGAGACGCTGCACCGGTCATTGACGATTTCGCTGACGAATATCTTCGTCATGACTGCGCTGCTTCTATTCGGCGGCGCGAGCATCAAACAGTTCATCGCGGTTCTGTTGATCGGCCTGGTCAGCGGCACCTATTCGTCGATCTTCAACGCCGTTCCCCTGGTTGTCGCCTGGGAAGAACGCAGCCTCTTTGGCCGACGCAAAGCCACCAGCGACGCCCTTCCAGCCAAGTAAGCTTTTTATACTGAGTTAGCGTTCCACTGAGTGGTGATTACAAGTCGTGTGATCCACTCAGTGGCTTCATGGCAGTCCTAAAGGTTTCAAAGCAATAATTACTGGTGACGCCCAATCAACCTGATTCTGCCAACGACCTGTCGAGTGCCGCACAAGTGCACACGGCCGTCCGCAGGTTTTTCGCAAAGCTTTCATCCCCTCTAAAACCCTACCCGGTCGTGCTCGCCATATCCGGCGGCCCGGACTCGTTGTGCATGGCCGACGCCATCGTCGACTTACAGTCAGATATCCAGGTCATTCCAGTCATCGCCCATTTGAACCACGGACTCCGCGGTAAGGAGGCGCAGGCTGATGCAGACTTTGTGCGTAGTTTTGCCGTCAGCCATGATATCGCATGCCACATTGGCGAATCTGATGTCCACCAGATCAGCAAGGAACATCACATTTCGATCGAGGAAGCGGCTCGATCCGCCCGTTACACCTTTCTCGCATCCGTCGCAAGAGCGGCGCGCGCGAACTATATCGCGCTCGCACACAACGCCGATGACCAGGTCGAGACAGTGCTGTTAAGGCTAATCCGTGGAACCGGAATAACAGGGCTGCAAGGCATGCAGGCCGTCAGCCCCTTGAAAGCCGAATTCGACGCAGGTAATGACACCCTCTTGCTGCTCAGACCATTACTCTCCCTGCCCCGCAGTGTGATTGACGCTTACTGCTCTGTTCGCAACTTGTCTCCCCGACACGACGCCACCAACGATGAACGACATCATCTGCGAAACCGTATTCGGCTCGATCTCTTGCCGTTGCTGGAGAGCTATAACCCAGGCGTCCGCAAAGTGATCAGGCGACTGGCCGAGACCGCCGGCGCGGACGTGGAAATCGTCAGCTACGCTGTGAAACTTGCGCTGGATCAGATACGCATCCAGGACGCGGAACTGCTGACGATTGATCGATCAGCCTGGACATTACTGCCCGTTGGCTTACAACGAGCCACTTTGCGCGACGCCCTCCTGCAGTTCAACGGTGAGCTAACGCATGTGAAATATGCCGGCATCGAAGAAGCCCGCGACGTGTTAAACAGCGCGGCGGCCCATGCCGAGATCGCAATCCTCGCTCAGGTGAGGATCGTCGTAACCCCTCGCCAGTTCTGGTTCAAACGCGCGTGATCTAACCTTCCATCTCTTCTATTCCTCTATAATGCAACAGTCATGGCGGAGCCCAAAGAGCCACTAACTGAACGAGAGCTGGAAGTCGTGCGTCTATTGGGCGTCGCTGGCGCGGGCAACAAGGAAATCGCAGCGCAATTGTTCCTCAGCCCCAACACGGTTAAGGTTCATCTGCGCAACATCTTCACAAAGCTCGAAGCCACGTCGCGCACTGAGGTAATCATGATCGCGATACGGAATGGTTGGATTGCGGTCAACCAACCCGTGCCGCCCAATAGTGAGACTGTCGAGCAGTCCGCTGCTTCGGAACCGCCGCAGATCAGCGCCAACGCGAGAAATCAATCCGATGAGACGACCAGTTCACAGGATGCACCCACCGCCTCCCCGCCAGACGCCCCCTCAAGTGAAGCGAATGTAGTAGTGCCGCCACAACCGACGATCACGGTGCCTGTAGCGCCAAACCCCCAGGCAATCCCAGCAATGGACAAATGGCGCAGAGTCGTGCTGCTGGCGTCGTTCCTCGTGCTGGTGCTGTTCATCGCCTTTGCAGTGCCGCCAAATACCATTGGATATGCGGACACATTCGACCCATTGCGAATTGGTCCTAGCCAGCCAAGAAACGGCCTCCTCTCACGCGGCGAGTCCTCACGCTGGTATTTGCGAGCCCCACTTCCAGCAGCCCGCGCCAGAGCAGTCGCCATCGCTGCCGGGAGTCACATCTATGTCATTGGCGGCGAGGTTAATCAGACTGTCTCTGCAGATGTCATGGTATATGAACCGCTATCCAATACCTGGACGCTCGCACCGTCCTCGAAGCCAACTGCGGTGGCGAATACCGCCGCAGTTGCAGTAGGCAACCGCATCTACGTTGCGGGGGGAACAACCGCTGACGGCAGCCCGAGCAACGCATTGGAGTCCTATGACGTCGCAGCAGGGCGCTGGACAGTGCTCGCGCCGCTGCCCGCGCGTCTCGCCGGGCACGCAATGGTTGCCCTTGATAACCAGTTATACGTTTTCGGCGGCGTTTCCGACGGTGGAACAACAGACGCGAGTTATCGCTACGATATTACTCAGAACACATGGCATCCTATCGCCCCAATGCCCGGCGCGCGTAGCCTTATGGCTGCAGACACAGTCAATCCAAAAGGGACCCTGGACAGCGCCCGCATCTATGTCATTGGCGGGTTTAATGACGGGCGGGAACTAGCGACTTGCGCGTTTTATGCCCCTGACAGCGACTCATGGGACAACTGCGCGCCGATGACAATCCCGCGTAGCGCTCTGGGATTAGCGCGCGTAGGCACAAACCTGTATGCTATCGGCGGCGGTTCGACCGGTTTCATCGGTTTTAACGAGCGCTATGACGCCCTGACGGATCGGTGGACGCCTCTCGAAACCCCTGTCACCAGCGATTGGCAAAGCACCGCCGTGGCTTCCATGCCCAGCGAATTCTTCGTGTTTGGCGGTTACAACAATGGCGAACGGCTGGCGTTTACATACGTATACGAAGTGTTCACAAACCGCGTCTATGTCCCCGCCTTCCTCGCGACAGACAGCCAGGGTAAGAAGCCATAAACTAATATGCGCAGTTTACTGTTGAGCGATAAACTGCCGCTCGTAAAGACCACGGTACAGGCCGCCCAGTTTAAGTAATTCCGCATGCGTCCCATGTTCAGCAATTCTGCCTGCGTCAATAACATAGATATGGCTCGCGTTGCGCACTGTGCTTAAACGGTGAGCAATCACAATCGAGGTCCTTCCATGCAATAGACGCTCCAGTGCATCCTGGATCAAGGCCTCCGTCACAGTATCGACGCTCGAAGTCGCCTCATCCATGATCAAAACGCGCGGGTTGACCAGCACTGCGCGTGCGATACAAATCAGCTGACGTTGCCCCACTGAAAAGTTCGCGCCGCCCTCCATGATGCGTGTGTCATATCCTTCCTCCAGCTGATTGATGAAATCATCGGCATTCGCAAGGTGCGCAGCAGCAGTGATTTCCGCGTCAGTGGCCTCCGGCTTGCCAAAGCGAATGTTGTCTGCAATCGTCCCCGCGAACAGGAACGGGTCCTGTGACACCAACCCCATCTGCCGATGCAAACTCACCTGAGTAACATCGCAAATATCATGGCCGTCAATCAGCACCGCGCCTGACGTTGCCTCATAGAACCGCGCCACGAGGTTCGCAATCGATGTCTTGCCCGCCCCAGTCGGCCCCACTAGTGCGATGATCTGCCCCGGCTCAATCTTCATGCTGACGTCGTGCAGAATTTCACGCTCGCGCGTATAGCCGAATGAAACATGCTGTAGTTCTATCGAACCCTTGAGCGGTGGCATTTCTATTGCGCCACTGCGATCTGATATCTCCGGGCGCGTATCCAGGAGCTCGAGCACGCGCTCGCCACCCGCGGTGGCAGACTGGAGCGTTGTATACAGTTGGCTCAGGTCGCGGATTGGATCGAAGAAGCGGCTCACATAAGAAAGGAAAGCAACCACCACCCCAATCGTCACTGTCTGTTGCACCGCCATGACGCCGCCGATCCACAAGACGATGCATGTGGCCGCAATGCTCAACACGTCAACCGTAGGCAGAAAGACAAACGAGAGCGACATTGCATTGATATTGACGTCACGGTTAGAGCGGTTGATCTTCTCAAATCGGTCCTGCGTGTTCTCTTCCTGTGAAAATGCCTGGATCACGCGCATGCCAGTGATGTTTTCTGCCAGGTCGCCGACGACAGCGCCCAGTTTCTCGCGCGTCTGTCGAAATGCCACCCGCGCGTGCCGGCTGAACAGAACAGTCGCCAGCACCATCACGGGTAATACGCTGAATGTCAACAACGCAAGCCGGGGCTCCATCACAACCATCACCACAATTGTGCCAATCAGAGAGACGCTGTCCCCCAGCACGGTCACCAAACCTTGCGACAACAGATCATTGATTACAGAAACGTCGTTGACCACGCGCGAAATCGTGACGCCAATAATTGTTCTATCGTGATAGGCAACGGACAGGTTCTGCAGGTGATAAAAGAGTTGCCCACGCAACGTGCTTAATACCCGTTGACCAATCCATGACAGGACGTAGTCACGCACCGCGGACGACAGGTATCCACCACACAGCACCGCAGTGAGCAATATGCCCATGTTCACAAGCCCCGATGCATCGCCCTTCCCAATGTACTGGTCGATCACCACCTTCATCAAGTATGGCGCTAAGAGTTGTGCGCCAGCCGCAATCAGCATCAACGCGATTGCGGCGACTAATTGCCACTTGTAAGGTGTTACAAACTTTCCAAGGCGCAACAACACGCGCCCGTCAATCTTGCCCTCGGTCGTGACGCCAAAAGCGCTGAGCACGCCGCCTGGCCCACCCGCCCCGCCGCCGCCAATGCTGATGCTCATTTCAGTGCCTCCAACTCAACATGACGCTCCGCGACAAGCTCTTGCGGGCGCAATTGTCGCTGGTATATCTCCGCATATAGTCCGCTTGTCCGCATCAGTTCATCATGCGCGGTCTGATGATCGCTGCGCCTGCCAGTCGCAACGATCCTGCCTTTATTCAACAACAGCACAAGGTCAGCCTGTCGAATGGTGCTCAACCTCTGCGCGATGACAAACGATGTGCGCCCTTGCATCAACCGCTGCAAAGCCTCTTGGATTACCGACTCTGTCTCGGTATCCACACTCGATGTGGCATCATCCAGGATCAGAATCTGCGGGTTTTTCAGCAACGCGCGCGCAATGGCGATGCGTTGCTTTTGCCCTCCTGATAGTGTGACGCCGCGTTCGCCGACCGGCGTTTCATATTGCTTTGGCAACTGCATGATGAACTCATGCGCCGATGCGGCTACAGCTGCAGCGATGATCTCCTCTTCAGTGGCGCCGGGCCGGCCAAATGCGATATTCTGTCGAATTGTGCTGGCAAACAAGGTGGTGTCCTGCAACACGATCCCTATTTGCTCGCGGAGTGAATTCACAGTCACCTCGCGCACATCGTGACCATCGATTAATATTCTTCCCTCCGTCGGATCATAGAAGCGCGGGATGAGACTGGTTACCGAGCTTTTGCCTGAGCCCGTTGTTCCGAGTAGCGCCACAACCTGTCCCGGCTGAACGTCAAACGTGATGTCATTGAGCACCTGATGCCGGCCGAAATATGCAAAGGAGACATGGTCGAACTGAACATGCCCTGCCAGGTCGCCGATTGGCTTTGCGCCTGGAGCATCTTTCACCTCTGACTTCGTATCGAGTATCTCAAAAATGCGGTCGCCAGAAGCCGCCGCCTGCGCAATCGCGCCCAGCACCATGCCCAGTCGCCGTATCGGCATCAGCAGTTGGCTGACATAGGTGGAGAATGCAACCAACTGTCCAATAGTCAGGCTGCCATTAATCACCTGATATCCGCCATAGATTAAAATAACAATTGCCCCGATGCTGGTAACCAATTGCAGCATGGGCAGGTTAAAAGCCTGCATCCGGGCGGCTTGAATGTTTAGCACCAGCAACTTGTCGTTCGCTTCGTCGAAGTGCTTGATCTCATTCTGTTCCTGCGCAAATCCTTTAACGATGCGCGCGCCCCGCAAATTCTGATCCAGCCTGGTTGTGACAGCATCGACTTGCTGTTGAATCAAGCGCGATAGCGGGCGAAAACGCGTTCCAAAGCTGATCGCGATATACACCAGGAATGGAACCGTCAGCAAAGTGAGTGCTGCGAGTGTCGGGTTAATGATGAACGTCGCAACCGCAATGCCGCCCACCAGTGTTACTACCTCCACCACGCGCAACACGGCGCGGCCGGTCAGGAACCGGATGCGGTCAACGTCGCTGATCGCGCGGGTGAGCAGTTGTCCTGTCTCCGACCGGTCGTGATAGCTGAACGAGAGGGACTGTAGTTTGTCGTGGATCGCATTTCGCAGGTCATAAGCCACATTCTGGGATGCGACCTCAGTCCACCGACCATTCAGAAAGGTAAACACACCGCGCACCAGCGTGATGATCACCAGGACGGCGCTGCCCTGCCAGATCGACGTGATGTCCAGTTTGCGGATGCCTGTGTCGATGATGTATTGGATGATCAACGGCATGGCAAGCGTGATGCCATTCATCAACATGAGCAATGCGTATGATCCGACGATGTACTTCCAATAGGGACGCAGGTAGGACATACACCGCATGAGCGTCTTCACCGCCGAGGGCGCGGCAAGCATCGCAGGCGCGGAGTCGTCTTTGACAGGTTCGGATTTATGCGCGCTCATCGGTCATCTCCAGTAATCCTTGAATCTCGCCGAGTGCAGCGTTGATCCTGGCAAGACGATCCGGCGGCAGAGCGCGCAACTTTTCGCGCAGCAGAGGGATGCCGCCCAGGGAGAGTGATTGCGCCGCTGTGCGCCCATTCGCGGTCACCGCTACGAGGACTGAACGATTGTCTGACTGGGAGCGCGTGCGCGTGACGTGGCCGCGCTCCTCCAGATGTGCGATCAACTCTGACGTGCTGCTGTCATTGATGTACAGATAATCGCGACATTGCCCGATGGACAGATCGCCACACTCGACCAGGTATCGAAGGATCGACACCTCGCGACCGCTCAGTCCCTCATACTGCATTTTGCGGCCATACTGCCGCATGTAACGATAAACGTTCAGAAATCGCTGGATCGTTTGTGTAAACAGGGTCTCTTCCTGCGTCTTCACGAAACCTCCGATGCTTCGGTAACGAAATTTTCGGTAACGCAGTAAGTTATACCAGCTTTTCCGGAATATCACAGCGGCAGTGCGATTACCAGTTGGTGTATGAGCCATCCCGCCGATGCAGATGCGGCGCCTCCCATAGCTTAAGCGATTGTCGCGAGGCCAGTTCCTCGTTAAAGTCGACGCCCAGACCCGGCGTATTCGGCACTGGATAACGGCTGCCTGCCAGTTTCAACTGGACCGGGAACAGTTCTGAGTCGTCGAAACCCAGCCGCTCAGTGGGCGAGGAACGAACTTCCAGCCAGGCGAAGTTGGTTACTGCTGCGGCCATATGCACGCTTGCAGCAGTGCAAATCGGCCCAAGCGGGTTGTGCGGCATCAGGTCGATGTAGTGCGCCTCCGCCCAGCCGGCAATCTTCATCGCCTCCGTCAGGCCACCTGTATTGCATACGTCGATCCGCGCGAAGTTGGTGATATTGCGCTCGATGTAGGGCAGGAACCCCCATTTGCTGGAAATCTCCTCGCCAATGGCAAATGGCACGTCCACCATCTTGCGAAGGGCTTCGTAGGCTTCCGGCGTCTCATCACGAATCGGCTCTTCGATGAAGTCGAGTGTTCCGGACGGCATGCGCTGGCAGAATGATGCTGCCTCGGCCACACTGAGTCTATGGTGATAATCAATGCCCAGCACCGGTTCTGTGCCCACTTCCTCGCGCACCTTGACCAGCCACTTGGCAGTCAGGGGAATCGATTCGCGGGGCTCAAACAGGTTTGGATCGTCTGCATGATCCGGATGATCCGGGACGGTTCGGATGACATTCCAACCGCTTGCCATGAGCAGTTTGACATCTTCGATAAGCTGGGGGCCTGATCGGGCGCCAGTCGTTGCAAAGCCAGGCACAAAGTCACGATGCTTGCCCCCAAGCAACTGATAGACAGGAACGCCAAGCGCCTTGCCGGCGATGTCGTAGAGCGCTATGTCAATCGCTGCGATTGCGCCCGTCAGCACACGCCCGCCTTCGAAGTAGGCGCTACGGTACATCTCCTGCCACAATGCGCCGATCCGCATCGGATCCTTGCCGATGAGAAACTCGCGATAGTGTTTGATGGCGCCTTGCACCGCCAGCTCACGCCCAGAGACTCCCGCTTCGCCCAACCCATAGATGCCTTCGTCAGTTTCAACTTTGACGATGAATTGATTGCGAGAACCCACCCACACCGGATATGTCTTGATATCACTTATTTTCATGGCTCACCTCGAATATCACACTGAATGCTGGACCAGATACCGCGTAAAGAAGTCAATTGACTTATGCCCGCCCCAGGAATGCTCGCTTGGGGATAGGTCCAGGTCGAGTCGTTCGCGAACGCCGGCGGCGGTGTAGATCGCCTCCACCTGCCTGTAGCAGGCCATCGCGGTATCGACGGAAAAGCATGTGTCGTAGATACCGATATCGACCAGTAATGGCCTTGGAGCAAGCAGCCCCTGTAAGTCGGGTAAATCGACGAGTTTGAACAGCCCTGGCGCCACTTGCATGCCACAGTAGTTCAAGTCGCGCATCCCGAAATAGGCCCACAGATCGCTGTAGCAGATGATCTCAGCCGCCTTGAAACGGTCGTCGCACAGTGCGGACCATAACGTCATCGTGCCGCCGCCACTCAGCCCCATCACACCCAGTCGGTCAGCATCAACATACGGCAGTGCGGACACAAAATCAGTGGCGGCCATTCCGTGTGTAATGTTAATGGAGATCGATGTCATGCCAAGCATGGTGGCATGCAGGTAATACAAGTTGCACCAGTCGCGCCCGTAATTGTGCGTCCTGTAGTGTGGTTTGGCGCTTTCACTGCGCTCGCCCATCCCGATCCAATCGATGCCATAGGTCACGAAACCTGCCTGCGCCATCTGTCTGCCGTAATCATAGTTGGCAGATTCAATACTCTCTCGTCGCTGATCGGATGAGTCATTTCCCATGACATCATCTTTTCCATGCGGACCATGGCCGTGCCAGCACAGAATCGCCGGGCGCTTCTCGCCTGCTTGAAGACCGGGCGGGATATTGATGATCAGAATCGCCGAGATATGCCTCCCCACATCGATCAGCCAGCGCTGCTTGTGCAGGCTATCCTGATCCCATTCAACCACCAGTTGCGGGTTCAGGGGCGCGCGCGCCGGGAAATCACCCAATGTGGCCTTTACCAGCGGCCAGGCGCGTTGTTTCCATTCAGAAAAACTGCCGACATGATCTGTAAATCGATGCAGTGGCTTGTGTTCAAGCGCAAGCTGCTCAAACATCACATGCGGACTCAGATTACGGGTATCCATCCTTATTACCTCCGAAAGCTGCCCGTGAGTGAGTTTACTCCAACGCCCGCAACTTAGGGATACGGATTAAAAATAAGGTGGAACAGACAAGTGTGATGCCTGCGCCAAGGATCACTGTGAGAGGTTCACCTACCGCATCGGCGACGCCGCCTGCGAGCAACGAACCGATGGGGCCAGAGCCAAAGAACGTCAGCGCATAGATACCCATGACACGTCCTCGCAAGGAGTCACTCACCAGCGTCTGGATAAGTGTGTTCAGCATGTTGAATATGATCATCGAGCCAAAGCCCACCAACACCAGAACAAGCACGCTTATCGCAACACTCTGGACTGAGGCAAACAGGATAAGCATCGCTGGAAATAAAAACATGCCAACTGTCAGCAGCTTTCCTTTCGCATTAAACCTGCCGAGTGCGGCGATCATAAACGCGCCCAGCAGCGATCCAACCCCGCGCGCTGACTGAAGAAGGCCTGCGGTTGTCGCGTCGCCGCCAAGAACCTTTACAGCCCATGCTGGCAGGAGTGTTCCATAACCCAATGCAAAAAGACTGATAAACAAAGCGATCAGGATCAGGGAGCGGATCATCGCGTGATTAGCCACGTAAGACAGTCCTTCGCGAAGGTCGTACATCGCCGAGTGCGTGCTGACGCGTGGCGGCTGTGGCGCAAGGCGCATCATGAGTAGCGCCGCGATTACGGCGATAAATGACAGCCCATTGATTGTGAAACACCATGCCGGCCCCACCAGGGCATAGGCAATCCCCGCAATCGCCGGGCCAACGGCTGTTGCTGCGTTAAACATCATCGAGTTGAGCGCAATCGCGTTTGTCATGTCGCGCCGGTCGACCATCTCAAGAACGAATGCTTGTCGGGCAGGCGCATCAAAAGCATTGGCGATGCCCAATCCAAAAGCGAGAACTATTATGTGCCAGGGTTGCACCACATTGGCAAAAGAGAGGCCGGCGAGGATAAATGCGAGCAACATCATGGCGATCTGTGTAATCACCAGCAAAGTCCGGCGCTGCACACGATCCGTAATGACGCCCCCATACATCATCAAAATCCACGAAGGGACACCACCCGCAAACCCGACATATCCGAGATATGCCGGCGACCTGGTCAGTTCAAAAACCAGATACCCTTGCGCGGTTGTCTGCATCCATGTGCCGACCAAAGACGCGAGTTGACCGAAAAACCACAAGCGGTAATTGGGGTACTTTAACGCCGCGAATGTCACCGCCAGGCTGAATCGCGGCGAGACAGGGTCGCTGACCTGTGCTTCAATCTTTCTCATCAAGGGGCAACAGACGCGAATAATGGGCGGAGGATCTGCATGGCATGCAGCACTTCAGCGCATTCGTTCTCAGGGAGCGCCGCAAGAACCCGCGTCAGATAAGTCTCAGTAGCTTGAACAGCGGACTGCAACGTTGTCTGACCTTCTTGTGTGAGGGACAGCATGATCCGGCGACGGTCATCCTCAGATGGCTTACGCAGGACCAGCTTACGGTTCACAAGTCCGTCTATCAACTTCGAGGCCGAAGGCAGGGATAACCCGATGTGCTCTGCCACATCGGACAACGACGTGCCTTCGTTGTTGCTCAAGTACGCCAACGAGCGAAATTGCGGCACCGAAAGATCAGAACCACGGTTGTTGCGCATCTCCCGGCGTATGTTTCGCATCACGAGAGGAACCACTTCGAGCACAGTCGTCGCACAGATTTCAGGGATATTTGACATTTCCATTTCCCGTTCTAATGATTAGACTTGCGAAGTATAGCGCACTTACATGAAAAAGTGATGAATCCCGCCGAGTTTGGCGGGATTCATTAATGATTCAAAATGCATTGCCGTTTCGACAATCTACACGTAATGAATCGACTCGATAACCCATTTTGCAGTTATCGCAAACTGCTATATTGACAATATGGCTGTCATTTCTATAATTCAGACAGCCTTGTCGCTTTTCAAACAACAACAATGAAACCAAGTGAACGTCGCCAGCACATAATGGAGTTACTACTCCAGAACGGTACAGTTCACCTGTCCCAACTGGTCCAGTTGCTGCAGGTCTCCGAAGGCACAGTTCGCAACGACCTGCGACTGCTGGAGAAGCAGAATGAACTGATCCGCACGCACGGCGGCGCCGTGCTGGGCACCCGCCCTATGTCTCAATTTGCTCCGCAAAAAAGCGTTGCGACAGAACAGGAACGCGCCCTGCGCGCCATCCAGAGTATCGCAAAGCGAGCCACGTCACTCGTCGAGGAAGGCGATATCATCCTGCTTGCGGGCAGCCCGATCACTCAGGAGATGGCATGCGAACTGCTGCCGCTCAAGTCGCTGACCGTCTTGACCAATAGCGTCCAGATTGCCTTGACGCTTTCCCGCAATCCGACTCAGACCGTGATCCTGATCGGCGGGCAGATGCGCTCGGAGCGCGACACGCTGGACGGCCACACCGCTATTTCAATGCTGCGCGAGTTGCGCGTGCAAAAGGCATTTCTGTCGTGCGACGGCGTCAGCGCGGCGCGTGGCTTTGCAGATGACGATATTGCCAGCGGTGAGTTGAAGATGGCGATGCTGGCATGCGCCCAGAAGGTCATTGTCGTGACGACTGTTGACCGTATGGGGAAATCGGCCTTGATCAGCTTCGCTACTCTCAACCGCATTCATCACGTTGTCACCACCGAGAGCGCGCCTTCTGAGACGCTGACCGCATTGCGCGCGGCTGGTGTGCAGGTGTCGTTGTGCGGCGAGTACATCACAGAAATCTACGCCGATCCACCGCAGGGGCGCCGCTGGCGCGTCGGGTTTGCCAACCTGACCGAGAAACAGGAATTTGCCGTGGCCGTGCGCCAGGGCATCGAGCGCGCGGCGAATGAAAATAGTGCGATCGACCTCCTGCTGGCCGACAACGACGCTGAGCCGGAGATCGCACTGGCAAATGCCAAGGGGCTCATTGATGCGCGCGTCGACCTCGTTATCGAGTACCAGCAGGACGAACAAACCAACAACGTGTTAATGGACTTGTTCCGTTCGGCCATGGTGCCAGTCATCGCGATCGATATTCCTTTGCCGGGCGCCACCTTCTTTGGCGCAGACAATTACCGCGCCGGGCGAATCGCCGGTGATGCGGCTGCGCGTTGGATCCGGGAGCACTGGAACGGCAAGCTGGACAAGCTGGTATGCCTTGAACAACCCGAGTCCGGGCCGGTGCCCGCTGCGCGCATCCAGGGCCAGATCGATGGGCTGCGGCTGTCCATACCCATCAACACAGACAGCATTGTCCGGTTGAGCACTCGTGGAGACCTGGAAGGATCGCAACTTGCGGCGACCCAGGCGTTGCGCAACATTCCCATGGGTAAACATGTTCTCTTTATTGGGATTAACGCCCACTCTGCGCTTGGAGCGCTTGCCGCCGCCGAAACGCTTGATCGTCAGGACTATACGGCGGTGATCAGCCAGAATGCCAGCGGACGCATCCGGCGGGAACTGGTTCGACGCAATCCTATGCTCATCGGCGCCGTGGATTTCTTCCCGCAGAACTATGGGGGCAAAGCCGTCCAACTCGCCATCGAGATCCTCACGGGGCGTCCGACTCCCCCGGCGGTCTATACAGACCACCTGTTGATTACAAGCGACAATATCAGCCAGATATACCCGGACGATGCACACACACTCGGTTCACATAGCGGTGTGAAGGACGCACACGATCAAGTCAGCGGTTCAAAGACGCCGCTGATCACATCGATCCCTTCGATTCCATCGATTCCATCGATTCCATCGATCCCTTCAATCAGGTCTACGATTTCCACCAAGGTCTAAAACTCATTTTAAAGGCGGTACATGATGCGAGTTGGTTTCATCCTGAAAGTCAAGAAACAGTTGATCGGCGAATACAAGCGCAGGCACCGGAACGTGTGGCCCGACATGCAGCAGGCGCTGCGCGAAACCGGCTGGCACAACTATTCGCTCTTCCTGCGCGAGGACGGCATGCTGATTGGCTATCTCGAAACGCCGGACTTTGACGCGGCGCGCGCCGGCATGGCTCTCAAGGAGGTTAACGCGCGCTGGCAGGCAGAAATGGGTGAGTTTTTTGAACAACTGGATGGGCAACGCCCAGATGAAGGCATGATCCAGCTTGAGGAAGTATTCCATCTCGACTAACCGTTGATCTTTATCGCTAAACAGGAGGCTTTTATGTCCGACTACCAATCGCTCGTTGAAAGACTGAGCAGACGCTCTATCGATATCGAAGCAGTTAAGACAAAGCTGAAAGAACAGCATGTAGAAACACCCTCATGGGGCTATGGCAATTCCGGCACCCGATTTAAGACATTCGGGTACCCCGGCGCGGCCAATACCGTGTACGAGAAGATCGCTGATGCGGCGATGGTGAACCGGCTCACTGGCGTGTGCCCGTCCGTGGCGCTGCACATCCCCTGGGATAAGGTCTCGGACTGGCAAGCGCTGAAGCAATATGCGTCCGACCTCGGCATCTCGATTGGCGCGATTAACACCAACACCTTTCAGGCAGACATCTACAAGTTTGGCAGCATCTGCCACCCTGACGCGGCGGTTCGCCGCACCGCAATCGATCACCATCTTGAGTGCGTCGATATCGCAAAGCAGACTGGCTCAAACGCAATCAGCCTGTGGTACGCCGACGGCACCAACTACGCCGGCCAGGATTCCTTCCGCGAGCGGCGCAAGCGCATGATCGATTCACTGAGCGAGGTGTACGCAGCCCTGCCCGACACGATGCGCATGCTGATCGAATACAAGTTCTTCGAACCCGCGTTTTACCACACCGATTTTTCAGACTGGGGCGTCGCCTATAGCGTCGCCAACCGGCTCGGCCCCAAGGCGCAGGTTCTCGTCGACACCGGGCACCACGCTCAGGGGACAAACATCGAGCACATCGTCGCCACCCTGCTGTACGAGGGCAAACTCGGCGGATTCCACTTCAACGCCCGCAAGTACGGCGATGACGACCTGATCGTCGGCACAACCAATCCGTTTGAACTGTTCCTGATATTCAATGAACTGGTCGATGCCGGTGACGCCGCCAAGGACGTTGCCTACATGATTGACCAGAGCCATGCCATCGAGCCGAAGATGGAAGCCATGCTCCAATCCGTGGTGAACATTCAATCTGCTTACGCCAAAGCCCTTGTCGTCGATCGCAAGGCCTTGAAGACGCGCCAGTCAGAATGCGACGTGCTGGGCGCGTATCGGGTGCTCGCCGACGCCTTCGAAACCGATGTGCGCCCGATTCTGGAGCAGGTGCGCTCAGAACTCGACCTGGCTGTCGACCCCATCGGCGCGCTCCACGAGAGCGGCTATGACCGCAAGATCGCGACAGAGCGCGGCATCGCCGAAGGCGGCGGCGGTTACCCGACCTGATTCAGGATCATTCGACCCTAAAGGATTCAAGGCAATCATGCGATATGTTGCAATTGACATCGGCGCCGAAAGCGGACGCGCGATCGTTGGCGAACTCAGGGACGGCAAGCTAACCTTGCAGGAAACCCATCGTTTCGCCAACGGCGGCGTGCGCGTCGGCGCCAACCTGTACTGGGACATCCTCGGGTTGTGGCGCGAAATCAAGAATGGGTTGCGCATTGCCCGCCAGAGCGGCGAAATCGACGCGGTGGGCATCGACACCTGGGGCGTCGATTACGCGTTGCTGAACGAGAAAGGCGATCTGCTGGGAAATCCCTACTGCTATCGCGACTCGCGCAACGACGGCGTCATCGACCGCGTGTGCGCCCAGATCGGACGCGACACCGTTTTCGAGCACACCGGCATTCAGTTCATGCCGATCAACACGTTGTACCAACTCGTCGCCGAGAAGGAGCACAACCCGGCGCAGTTTGAGAACGCCCGACGCTTGTTGATGATCCCCGATCTGCTGCACTACTGGCTGACAGGCGTCGCGGCAAACGAGTACACCATCGCGACGACGACGCAGGCGTTTAACCCGCGCACGCGCCAGTGGTCGCGTGAACTGCTCGACAAACTCGGCATACCCGCAGCCCTGTTTGGCGACATCGTCATGCCGGGGACTGTGCTGGGCAAGATCGAGCACTCCGTCGCCGAAGAGACCGGAACAAACGGGCTGCGCGTCATACTTCCCGGAACGCATGATACGGCGTCGGCTGTAGCTGCTGTGCCCTTTGATCGTGGTTCAGGGCTGCGCGCCTACATCTCTTCCGGCACCTGGTCATTGGTTGGCGTCGAAGTGCCGTCACCCATCATCAACGCCGAAGTGTTGCAGGCCAACATGACGAACGAGGGCGGCGTCGGCGGGCGCATCCGTCTGCTGAAGAACGTGATGGGAATGTGGTTGATCCAGCAGTGTCGCGCGGCATGGAACAAGCAGGGACGCGCCTATTCCTACGACCAGTTGGCGAAGATGGCGGTCGAGGCCAGTTCATTCACCTCGGTGATTGACCCAGACCACGATTCTCTATTACATCCGACAGACATGCCGGCGGCTATTGCTGAGTTGTGCAAGGCTTCAGGCCAGCCCGCGCCGCAAACCCCCGGTGAATTCGCGCGTTGCATCTACACGAGCCTGGCGCATACCTATCGCAAAGTGATCCAGCAGGCCGCGGATCTGGTCGGCCAGAAAGTAGAGGCGATCCATATCGTCGGCGGAGGGTCACAATCGACCTTCCTCAACCAGATGACTGCCGATGTGTGCGGCGTCCCAGTCCTGGCCGGGCCAATCGAAGGCACCGCCATCGGGAATGTCCTCACCCAGGCCATCGGGACGGGCGAACTCGGCTCACTCGACGACCTGCGCGCCGTCGTCCGCAACTCCTTCGACATCGCGCGGTACGAGCCACGCTAGAGATACGGAAAACGAGCCGGTCATGTCTGTGTCATGTGATGCAGATATGACCGGCTCGTTAGTGCTTTGAATCCTTTAGGAGTGCATCGGATTTTGACTGGTCAATTAGGCCCGATGATGATGTGAGCTAATGAACTTCTCCAAAAGACTCGGCCCTTATACCCCGTTTTAGGGTCAAACACCTGTGCCGACAACACGACTACCGATGTGAACCTAATCCTGTCCGAAGAAGCACAATCATTGGGTGTTCCTAAACGGAAGCGTAAACCAAAACGTCCTGAACCGGAAGAAGATGCTCTTGACAGGCACATAAAATCCTCAACTTGTGACTGATGGCTTTAGCCTTCTTTTCAGCGTAATCTCAGTACCTGGAAGCCATCAATACTCGCGCCTCCGCTGGACGTTAGTCCTACACCGCCATTAGAAAATGAGTTGTCAGTAACAATACCTTCGCCAAAATCATGTACATGAAAAAGGGCTTATCGAGCAAAATTGTAGCTTCTCACAACTAAAACTCACTCGATAAAACCCCGGACAGAAATAATAGCACTTTTAGGAACCATTGCGCCGCTCTTGAAGCTGGCGACTTTTCTCCAGATTAGTCAGGTCACCTTTGGAGTGCTGATCGTCAGTGTACGAATTACCATACCGCTATTGGCAAGGCGACTAAAACCTGTCATGTCACATGGCGGCAGGATAACGTTCAGTCATGGCTACGAGAAAATACCGCATGATAGGGAATAAGAAGTGAATATCAGCGACTACACTGTCGCACACAATGTGCTGACGGCACACGACCGGGAAGGATGCCAGAGACGTATCTGGCACCAGTAACATGAGCGGCGCCATGATCTCATTCAAAGACGTATTCAAGGAGATCTATCAGGAAGCAAACCTGAATCACAAAGATTATGCCTAGCGATGTAGCGCACCCCCTCAATGTCCTTGAAGTGCTCATCTTGCGTCCGCAGGGTTGCGTCAAAATCGCGTGCAGTTGCCAATATCACGCTGTCTGCCATTGGCAACCCAAAGTCGGTTGAGACTTTTGCGGCGCGTTACGCCAGGGATGCGTCGAGTTCAATGACTTGCCCTGGCTGCATTTGTGCTACAGCTTTAAGCACATCATCCTCGCCGCGTTGCTGATAAACACGTTTGAAAACCTCATAGAGGCAAATGGCTGGAACGATGAGTTCCTTTGTGTTTTCGATGGCTGGCGCGAAGAAGTCCGCATTAGGTTCATCGGCAAAATACACCAACCAGCCCGATGAGTCTACGACATTCATATACGGTCAGCTTCGCGGTTGATAGTCGTGTCAATGCCTTTTAGAAATCCGCGCGCTTTTTTAGCGGGCAGGATGGGGATCAGTTCAATGCGATTCTCGTATAGCACGACTTGGACTTTTTGTCCGGGTTTGATGCCTAATGAGCGCCTGACACGCAGTGGGATGATGACTTGATATTTGGGAGAAACGGTAACGACTTCCATTGTGTCCTGCCTGTCCCTATCGATGCAGAAACGATAAGGCTGTTGCTATTCTACTTTGGAACCGGTTAAGCTTTCGATTGTATTACCACGCTATTTGAGCACTCCGAGGTCGCATTGATTGTAGCGCTCACGCAGATGGTTAGGGGTCACTCTTTTATCAATTGGCGATCGCAGGTCAAGGCGCCAGCATTGCTCCATAAGGACATCCCAGGCAGACTATATCGCTTTTTTCTGAACCGGCGCCAGTACAAAGCGCCCATAGTTCATCGGAACTGATCAGATTCTGAATGCCTGAACCCATGAATACAAGCGCGAGCAATCTCGCGATGCGAGGGTGTCAAGCATTCTGACTGCTAATAGACAAAATGGCCGAGGTGTCTATTTTGCGCTATCATCTGGCCCTGTCTTTTCTAAGTGCACCCGATTTGTGACGCTTGCGACGATTGGGTGGGCTCTAAACTCAAGTCAAGACGAAAAAGCAGATAAAACAATGATATCGGTAAAAGGTAAATGGGCATTGATTACCGGCGCGAGCCGGGGGATTGGTTTTCTAGCGGCGGACTTCATGGCGCAACACGGCTGCAACCTGATTCTGCACAGCCGGCGCATCGAGCACAGCCAAAAAGTCCTGGATGCGGTCAAAGCACATGGCGTCGAGGCTTGGTGCGTCCAGGCGGACCTGGCAAACCACGCCAAAGTGGTGGCAATGCTGGATGAAATCGAGTCCAGAGGCACAGCGGTGGACATTGTGTTCAACAATGCCGCGGTCCAGGTCGGGTATCGGACGGACTACTGGAAGACACCGGTGGAAGACTTTGACGTGAGTTTTAAGATTAACTTCATCGCAGCCACTACCATCTGCTACCGCCTGATGCCAAAAATGGTTCAGCGCGGTTTCGGACGGGTGATCAACACCACCAGCGGCATCCGCGACCAGCCGGAGCAGGCGGGATATTCGGCGAGTAAAGCGGCACTCGACAAATTTACGCGGGATATCGGCACTAAAGTCGAAGGCAGCAATGTGCTGATCAACCTGACAGACCCGGGCTGGTGCCGGACCGACATGGGCGGCGCGCGCGCTCCCAATGCGCCTGAAAGCAGCCTTCCAGGGGTCGTTGTGGGCGCATTTCTGGATGACACCAGAAGCGGCCGTTTTCTGCATGCCAGCTATTTCGCCGGTCTGTCGCTTGAGGATGCCGTAGAAAAGGCAAAAACGCTGGGAATCTAACGAGCTCTGATCCGGTTCGAACTGGCGTTATTGCCATGCGGCAGTGTTAGCGCCCGGGCTAAATGAAGGCGCGCGGCTCCCCTCATTCATTTAGCTCGGACGCTGACAGAAGACTTCCCTGAAGCAGTATTACCGCGTCGCCATCAGTCGATTCACCTCATCCAAACTGACCAGAGGATATAGCGAGTCGCGACTGCACTTGAGACCTGCGGCCGCATTGGCGAAGCGCATGATCTTGTCAAACGGCCAGTTCTGCAGGTATCCATAGATTATCCCGGCATTGAATACCTCACCCGCAAGACTCGTGTCCAGCACGGCCACCGGAAATGCGGGGCTTTCGATAAACTGACCCTCTGGACTGATCCCGATGCTGCCGTCGCGGCCAAGCGTTGTGATGACCGCGATCCCGCTCACCTGGTGCAGGCGCCACATATGCGCGCGCAGGTCGACGCCGGGGAATCTGGCGAGCGTGTAGTCGAGGGAGTTCACAATGATGCCAGAGCAGGTGAGCATGGGATGGTCGGCCCACACGACATCCGCAGCGACAACAGTGCGCCCGCACTCTCGGGCAATCAGCGCGGCGCGGTTGCGCTCCTCTTTGCCATAGACATCCACGCTCAGAATGCGCGCGCGTTTGATGACGTCAGCCGTCATGGGCACTTTTGGCGTGTCATCGAACCAGAAACCGATCACGCTGCGCTCGCCGTCCGGCGTAACCAGCACGCGCCGGTAGGGTGTGCGCGAACCCGGTATGCGTGACACATAGCGCAAATCAACGCCGGGGTGTTTGTGCAATTCGGTAATCAACTGCCTGCCGTAATCGTCCTCACCAATGACGTTGCCGATGAGCGCCGCCTCGCATCCCCATGCGGCCAGCATGACGCCAACATTCACCGCCTCGCCGCCGGGGTGGTAGATCTCACGCGTCACCTGCACATCACGTTGCGGGCTGGGCAGATAGGGCACGCGAACAATGTTATCCAGGGATATTGTTCCGTAACAGAGCACATCAAAGCGGATGGATCGATCTGGTAGCATGATTGCCTCGTAGTGACTATTATAGTGTCGGGAGCCCTTGACGCTCATCGGTTCCCGCAGACAACAGGAGCACATTCAAATGGATGCGAACAGCAAGAAAATCGCGCTTCGTATGATCCCATACGGGCTATATGTTCTGACAGCGATGGCGCCGGATGGGCAGGTGACTGCCGCCACGGTGAACTGGGTCACGCAGGCCTCATTTAATCCCCCACTGGTAGCGGTCTGCATAAAGGCTGACTCACATGCGCATGCTCTGGTCAAGCAAACCGGCGTCTTTACCCTGAACATACTGGGCAAGGGTCAAGGCGCACTTGCGTTTACCTTCTTTAAGCCCGCGGTCGTGAGCGGCAACACCATCAGCGGTGAGCTATTCCACAGCGGCAACAATGGCGCGCCGATCCTGGACAACGCGCCGGCGTTTGTCGAATGCAAGGTGGTTGAGGTTGTGGATGGAAAGGGAGATCACTCGGTGTTCATTGCCGAAGTGACCGACGCCGGCGTGAATACCGCGCCAACCGGCCGACCCGATGACGCCATCCTGTGGCTCAAAGACCTCGGTGAGAAGATCTTCTACGGCGGGTAGGACAATACTGAAATGATCAAAATAGCCGACCTGAAACCGCGCACGTTGATGGGGCCCGGCCCCTCTGATGTTCATCCGCGCGTCCTGCGCGCCATGGCGCAACCCACCATCGGTCACATGGATGGACAGTTCATGCAGGTGTTGGATGACATCCGCGATATGCTGAAAGCCGTCTTTCAAACCAGTAACGACCTCACGCTCGCGATCAGCGGGACTGGCATGGCGGGTATGGAAGCGTGCCTTGTGAATCTGCTCGAGCCGGGCGACGCCTTCCTGGTCTGTATCAACGGCGTCTTCAGCGCGCGCCTGAAAGAAGTCGCCGAACGGATTGGCGCGCGCGTCACCGCGATCCGGGTGCCGTGGGGGCAGGTTTTCACGCCCGCAATGGTGCAGGTAGCGCTGGAACAGCACGGTCCGTTCAAGCTAGTCGGTTTGGTGCATGTGGAAACATCCACCGGCGCGCTTCAACCGATCAAGGACATCAGCGCCGTCGTCCACGCGGCAGGGTCTCTCCTGCTGGTCGATACGGTTGCCAGTCTGAGCGGCGTTGAAGCAGCGGTGGATGATTGGCAGATTGATGCCTGTTACAGCGGTTCGCAGAAATGTCTGTCGAGCCCGCCCGGGCTGGCGATGGCAACATTCAGCCCGGCGGCGGTTCACGCGATCACCCATCGCAATACCCCGATCGGAAGCTGGTACTTTGATATGATGCTCTTGCGCAAATACTGGGGCAGCGAACGCGTGTACCACCACACCCCGCCAGTAAACCTGTACTTCGCCTTACACGAGGCGTTGAGCATGGCGCTTGAGGAGGGGCTCCCATCCCGCTGGGCGCGCCATCAAGCGGCTCACGCGGCGCTCAAGACCGGTCTGGCGCGGCTGGGGATAGGGTACTTGACCGACCCGGGCTGCATAGCGCCAACCTTGAATTGCGTGGCGGCCCCTGCGGGCATTGACGAAGCCGCCGGGCGCAAGCAACTCCTCAATGAGTTTGGCATCGAAGTTGGCGCAGGACTGGGCGACTTCAAAGGCAAGGCCTGGCGGATTGGCTTGATGGGTGAAGGGGCAGACCAGCGGCATGTGGATGCGCTGCTGTCAGCGCTGACAGTGATCGCACCCAAGGGTTAACCCCACCAGCGACTGTATTTATCCCTGTCAGTTTCCGTGTTTTCCGTGTATTCCGTGGTTGATATTCCGGATTCTGAACTTAACCACGGAAAACACTGAATACACGGAAGAAGACACGATCACCGGGAATTTTTTTTAGCGTTTGTCACGAAAGATCAGCTCGACGAGCACAAGGATAACGAACGTTGCGACCAGTGTGCCGGCCCAGCCCGCCCCAACCATCAAGCCAAGCTGATCGACGCGTTGTTCCACTTCGCGCAACGACCGTCCTACCATCACAAAACCCGGCTTTGCGTCGCGAATGCGTTCGATCACGATCGCATGCCGCACGCCCGGTTCCGGTTGCCAGGTGATGCGATTTTCATCATTGCGACTCGTGTACTCAAACACACCGGCTGGCAGCACAGGCAGTTTTCCATGCAATAGGCCGTTGCCCGCCACGGGCGCGCCTTTGTCATCGTACACAACCACAAAAAGAGCGAGACTTTGCCCGATATCCACTTTGGCTGACGGCACGACAGTCTCGACTGGCGCGCCATCGCCAAGCGCTTGCGCCGCGTCCTGCGCAATCTGTATCTGAGGGTCGTTAGCCGGGATGCGATACCCTTGTTGCGCGATGATGTAGATCACACCGCACAAAAGCGTCACAACAACAGCCAGCGGAAAGATATGGCGAAAGACACTCTTGAAAAACTGCATAGGACTCTCCTCGAAAATACCGCATGTTCTTGCATGCCATGGTACTTCCGAGGGATGGAGTCAGCAAGCACTCACGTGCAGAACCAGCGCATTCGATCAGTATGGAACCGATGACGATGAACCGGACGAGGGCCTGATTTTCTTTACTGCGGTAACCGCTTGATTGGCTGCGCCGCTGAGCATGCGCGTGTCCGTCATGACCGTGACGAACCTGAACCCTTTGTCAATCATCGCGAGCGCGTCTGCGGTTGAACTGGTGTGAATGCCGCCGATCACGTGATGCCTGAGCGCTGCCTTAAGCACTGTGTCAATGGCGTCTGTGAGCAGGGGTTGTGCCAGCGCTCCGCCCGGCTTCAGACCAAGGCTGATGCTCAGGTCTGTCGGGCCGATATACACCGCATCCAGCCCTGGCACACTCATGATCTCATCGACATTGTTCAGCGCTTCGACGGTTTCAATCATCGCCATAGCAATGATGCTCTCGTTGGCCTTCAGCAGATAATCATCCCCGGCGTAAAGCGCTGCGCGTGTGGGGCCTGCGCTGCGATAGCCCAGCGGCGCGTATCGGCAGGCGCCCACAAACGCCTCGGCCTCCTTGCGGTTATTCACCATCGGGCAGATGATCCCAAGCGCGCCGGCATCCAACAACTTCATAATGCCGGAGGGTTCGTTCCACGCGGAGCGCGCCAATGGAATGACCTGGGTAGTCGAAATAGCCTGCAACATCGCCAGCGCGGTTTCATACCCTATTAACCCGTGCTGGGTGTCCACGATCAGGCTGTCCCAACCCTGATGCGCCATCAACTCCGCTGTCCATGCGCTTGGGATGGTCAACCAGCCGTTGATCACTGGCTCGCCGCGCTGCCAGATTGTCCGAATTGTATTTTCACGCATTTGCATCGCACTCCTTTGAACGAGATATCAATCACAGACGAGTGTACTCCCATCAGCCCGCGCGCCTTCAGGCTTGACGGCGCTGACATCCGCATGATGCAACTCGCGCTGCTCACGCCGGTCGATTCGCAACACGACGCCGCACAGTGGATCTGGACAGATCACTCTCGAATCTGTGCTCATCCAGTCATTTGGGTGCGTCGGGCGCTGTTTTGCCGGCAGCAACGGGATTGCGGACTGCAAGGCATACAGGCAGAAGGATTGCCCTGGTGGGAAGTGCAGCTTCCCGCCGATCAGCTCGAAGTACTCACCCACCTGGTGGTTGCACGTGCATTGGCCGCGGATTTCTTCAATCGTGACTTTAAGATCGAATAACGTGAATGTATCTGGCACAGTATGTTTAACTCCCTGAAACTCGCAAACTGTCCACATCCCGCTAGGCTTACAGCGGACGCCGGCCTGTGTTTATGCGCGTATCTGCTTTCAGCATCACATCCTCGGCGCCGCCTTCCCAGACAATCCTTAGCATGACATCGACGCCCGATTTCACATCGATCACCGGGCGGTCGCGCGTTAATGCGCGCCGCGCACACCGCAGGTCCAGAACGCCCTGGCGGCCGTAGGGATATTGCAACACGCCGTGTTCATCAAGCAGGCGCACATCCCAAACCAGCCGAGCGTGTTCGCAGTCCGCGCGCAAACCGAACACATATTCAAACATCATCGCTGTCGGCGGCAACCCACCCCAGCCCACAAAATCCCGCGCGGCCGGATTGCCCGGAGCGACGGACTCAGGCGCCTGTTTTTCCCAGACGGTGCCTGTTTTGGCGAAGAGTTGCACGACGTTATCGAGGTTGTTGGATGGAATTTCATGCGCAAGCGCGTCGTAACCGAGTCGCGTCAGCCCGCGCAACAGCATGTAGTTAGTTGGCGCCCACACGCCTCCCAGCCA
>CAIXPS010000141.1 GCA_903921365.1 uncultured bacterium
GTCTGGAAGGATCGGGGAGGACGCTGAGCGGAAGCCCTGGTTGCTTTCTGGCGCCAAGTAGATTTTGAATCGTGCCAGGCAACTGGTAATAGCAGTAAGAATCATAGAGCGGCCGAACGAAACCATCCGCATAGGTCGCGCCATTCACCGCGTTGATAGAGTCTTGATTAACCATCTAATAAAAAACAACCGGCGCGCATGGCTTGCGCACCGGTTGTTGATGAGCGTTATTTGCCCTCAGGCGTTTTCTCCCCGGAAGGTAACTCCGGGGCATTGAGAGCGGCGCGAATCTGCCGCTGGATTGACTTGGGCACTTCTCTGAGTTTGCCATCTCCGCGCAGATACTCCTTTAATGCAGGTGACCGCAGCACCTTGATTGCAGAGGGTTCGAGATCAAGTTCAGCCTTGGGGTTTGAAAACACAATCACTGCGCGCACGGATATTTTGATATCCGGTAATTTTTCCGTGAAAATCTTGTTAATCTTTGCCATGGAGTCGATTGCTTCCTGATCAGGGTTGCCAAGAGGTTCATCGCGACCCATCCAGAATGCCAGCACGCCCTGGCGCGACTTCCACTTGCCGCCTTTGTACTCAAGCTTACCCGCCTGGGTTTTCATAATGAACACCGTGACGCCTCCGGGTTCAATCAGGTAGTAATCCACTGGCTGCTGGAACACCATCAGCGTGAAGGTGCGCTCCATGCCCTTGAGACACTCGCGCAGAATCATTTCGGGGCGCGTGGCCGCAAGATAACGGTTGCCATAGTACATGCCGACGCGTGAAATGCCAAAGCCTAAAATCAGGATGACGGTATAGAGGATATAGAACATCCCAAGGTTATCGAGACTGAACAGGCCGATCTGCTGTCCGAACAGGGTCAACAGCAACCCGCCGACCAGAATGGCGAGTGAGCCGAACAGGGCGATGCGCCCGATCAAGGCCTGGCGTTTTACTTTCTTTTCGTCAATATAGATTCGCATGATTTGTACGCTTTACTGCTCTGAAGAGTCAATCGCGCTCACGCTGATGAGTGAGCGCCGTGTTGGGGTCTACATACTTGCTGAACAAGATGCAGGCGTTTTGTCCGCCCAAACCGAATGAGTTGGACATGGCGATGTTAACTTCCATTTTGCGCGCTACATTAGGAATATAGTCCAGATCACACTCCGGGTCCAGCGTATTGAGGTTTATCGTCGGTGGAATGATGCTGTGTTTAATGCTCATCACGGTGCTCAGCGCCTCAATGGCGCCCGCCGCGCCCATCGCATGCCCGACCATCGATTTAGTGCTGCTGACTGGTATCCTGTAGGCGTGTTCGCCCATTACTTTCTTTATCGCTGTGGTTTCCAGTGGATCGTTTGTCTGGGTGCCTGAACCATGTGCATTGATGTAATCGATCTGGCGAGGAGTCACCCTTGAGTCTTCGAGCGCCCATTGCATCGCGCGTATGGCGCCGCCGGCTTGTGGATCGGGTATCGCGATATGATACGCGTCAGACGAGAGTCCCATTCCGAGGACTTCGGCGTATATCTTTGCGCCGCGAGCGAGCGCGTGCTGTAGTTCCTCGAGAACCAGGATGACGCACCCTTCGCTGTAGACAAATCCATCGCGCGTCTTGTCAAAAGGTCGACCGGCCTGCTGGGGCTGGTCGTTGTGATGGCTGCTTAACACACGCATGAGAGAGAAGGCCACGATAGCCCCTTCGATCACCGTTGCTTCTACACCGCCAGCGAAGACAACCTCTGCTTTGCCCAGTTTGATTAACTCTGCGCCATCGCCAATCGCCTCGGTGCCAGAGGCGCATGCGGCCACCGGCGTCTTGAGCGGGCCCTTGGCGCCTAGATAGGTGCTGACGTGATGACTGGGGGCGTTTGGCAGTGCGGCAGGCAAAGCAAACGGGTTGGTGCGCTTGTAGCCGAATTGGCGGTAGTCCAGCATCCCGGCATCAATCGTTTCAAACCCGCCGAGAGCAGTTCCAATCACGACGCCTGTGCGTTCGGCCTTCACTTCCTTGCCAATAACAAGCCCTGCATCATGGCATGCTTCCTTGGCCGCTGCCACGGCAAAGTGCGAACACCGCGCCATGCGGCGCGCCTCTTTGGGCTCCAGATACTTCAGCGGGTCGAACCCCTTTACCTCGCCCGCAATGTGCACCGGCAATGGGCTTGAGTCAAACTGGGTGATGAGGCCAATCCCGCTGCGTCCTTCGACCAGCCCTTGCCAGGTGGTCGGAGTGTCGAGTCCAAGATTAGTAATTGCCCCGATGCCGGTAACAACAACCCGGCGCATTTGAGGGGCGCCCCCGTTACGCGCGCCACGATTTGCGCGCTGGCGCCATATTGTGTAATTCTTGCGCGCGCGGCGCACTTTATCACTTGCGAAGGAGGCGAGGCCGCCAAACCTGCGCCTTACACCGGAGAATCTTTTTGCTCGTGCCATAATGCTGAATCAGCCCGGCGCCGTTAAACGGATGCGCCTTTGGCCTTATCTGTTATCCCTGTTTGTGGTAATGCGGCTAAACCTTTCTCAATCGCGTCTACGACGCCTTTATCGACTGCGTTAGCCGCCACACGCAGGGCTGAGCGGACAGCGCGCGCATTGCTGCGTCCATGTCCAATAATGACAACACCATCCACGCCCAAAAGAGGCGCACCCCCGATCTCCTCGTAATCGGTGCGCTTCTTCATGCGTTTAATTGCATCCTTAATCAAGAGGCCGCCGAGTTTGCCCATCGATGTGCGCATCACTTCTTCGCGCAGCATTGTCTGGACCATGCTGGACATCCCTTCGGAGAGCTTAATGATGACATTCCCTGTGAAGCCATCGGTGACATACACGTCAGCGTAACCAGTCGGGATGTGGCGCCCCTCGGCGTTGCCGATGAAGTTAATCGGACTGCGTTTCAGGATCTGGTGGACTTCCTGGACAAGCTGGCTGCCTTTCGTCTCTTCTTCGCCGTTTGATACCAGGGCGACTGTGGGGTTGCGGATACCGAGCACACGCTCGGCATAAATGCTGCCCATCAGCGCGAATTGAACCAGATACTCGGGTTTGCAGTCCGTATTCGCCCCGACATCCAGGATCAGGCACCAGCCATGCACCGTAGGGTACACTACCGACAATGCTGCCCGGTGAATCCCCGGAATGCGACCCAGCCTGAGCAGGGCGGCGGCCATGGCTGCGCCCGTATTACCCATCGTGACGAACGCATCGGCTTCGCCGCGCTTTACCATCTCCATGCCCACGACTATCGAACTGTTCTTTTTTGACTTTACGGCGGCAGCGGGATGTTCGTCCATCTCGATGACGTCCGGGGCGTGAACGATTGGCAGCGTAAGGTTTGCCGTGTTGTGCTGAACGAGCAAAGGCCGGAGCACTTCTTGTCGTCCGACCATCACAATCTCATATCCAAACTCGCGCGCGGTGTTGACCGCGGCTTCGACATTGACGGCGGGCGCAAAGTCGCCGCCCATCGCATCCAGTACGATTTTCATCTGTGTTTCCCGGTGTTTTCAGTTAAGAGAGAAAATGGATTGGTCAATCTCCGCAGGAGGACGTATCGAGCCGTTCATGATTTGAAGGGCGAGCAGCTCGGTTTTCAGCATTTCGGCTTCCTCGTGCAAAAGATCACTGACGCTCTCTGTAGCAAGAAGGAGTTGTTTCTGCGGCAACGGGAGTTGCAATGCGATCGCAGCAAAAATCGCCAGTGCGGTGCTGTCGCCGGGAAACTGATCGAATTTGAGCTTGACGTCGCTTAAGTTGGACAACAGCGTCAGATACTTGCGAAGCCTCGTCATGACGCTGTGCGCCAACTCGGCAGATGTTTGCGTTTCTTCGGTGAATGGGTAGAAAACCGCGTTGCCAATCAGGTACTTGTCTTCGCCCTCATACACATTCTGAAGTATGAAGCGTTCTACGCCGACTGTGAGGATGTTCATGCGCCCATCGGGCAATCGCTCAACCTGCGTAATTCGGGCTGCGGTTCCAATAGTGTGCGGAGAGTTGTTGTCATCCTCATCAACCAGCACTACTCCGAAAGGCTGGCTTTGCTCGATACACCGCTGAATCATAATCCGGTAACGGGGTTCAAATACGCGCAAAGGCAGCGTTTGTCCGGGGAACAGGACAACGTTTAGCGGGAATAGCGGCAGGTCCATAATACCGGCTTTCATCTCATCTCTCCTTAACCGTGGCAATTCTAACATTGTCATGCAAACTATCGCACAATTGCTACAATAAGTGTGAGATATGAAGTGCGAAGTATGAAGTATGATCGCCCTGAGTTCATAACTCATAATTCATGCCTCATACTTCATAACTCATACTTCGTACTTCATAATTTCCTAATAAAGGAGCGTCTGAATGTCATCTACTCGGTATGCCATAGGGGTTGACTTTGGGACGCTATCGGGGCGCGTGGTGCTGGTGCGCGTCGCTGATGGCGTTGAAGTTGCTTCATCGGTTTCTGAATACTCTCATGGAGTGATCGATGAGCGATTGCCGGAGAGTAATGTGGCGCTCGAACCGGACTGGGCCTTGCAGGACCCGGATGATTATCTGCGAGTGTTCGGGCAGGCCATCCCTGACGTTCTAGAGAAGTCGGGTGTGAAGCCCGAAGAGATTGTCGGGGTCGGAATTGATTTCACCGCCTGCACGATGCTGCCGGCTTTGCGAGACGGCACACCGCTCGCCAGAGTTCCGCAGTGGCGGGCGAACCCGCATGCGTGGGTAAAGCTCTGGAAGCATCACGCTGCCCAGCCAGAGGCGGACAAGATCAATCGGACAGCACAGGAGATGCAGGAGCCCTGGCTGCCCCGGTATGGCGGAAAGATTTCGTCTGAGTGGTTCTTTTCGAAGGCCTTGCAGATACTGGATGAAGCGCCAGACGTTTATGCCGCTTCCGACCGATTCATCGAAGCTGCGGACTGGGTGGTCTGGCAACTGACGGGTGTTGAAACGCGCAACACCTGCACCGCCGGGTATAAGGCGATCTGGTCGAAGCGCGATGGTTTCCCCAGCAATGCCTTTTTCGGGGCGTTGGATGCGCGCTTTGAACATGTGGTTGACGACAAGATGAGCCGGACGCTGACCCCAATCGGGTCGTGCGCCGGCGTGCTTACGCCTGAAGCTGCGGCGCTCACGCACCTGCTGCCCGGCACACCCGTTGCGGTCGCCAACGTCGATGCGCACGTGGCCGTGCCGGCCTGCACTATTACCACGCCGGGAAGCCTGGTCTCTATCATGGGAACCAGCACCTGCGATATGCTTCTATCGAATACCGAAGCGCAGATCGAGGGCATGTGCGGTTACACCGAAGATGGGATTGTGCAGGGCTATCTCGGTTATGAAGCCGGCCAGTCATGCGTTGGCGATGGGTTTGGGTGGTTTGTCGAGAACGGCGTCCCTCCCCGATACTTTGAGGAAGCCCAGGCATCCGCACGGACAATCCATCAGGTGCTTGAGGCTTATGCTGCGCGACTGAAACCGGGTCAATCCGGATTGATCGCACTCGATTGGTGGAATGGAAATCGTTCGATCCTGGTGGATGCAGAACTGAGCGCGGTCGTCGTCGGGATAACGCTCGCAACCACGGCGCCCGACATCTACCGCGCCTGGCTTGAAGCCACCGCGTTTGGCCGGCGTGTGATCATCGAGAGCATGGTAAAGGGCGGTCTGGAGGTGAATGAGATCATCGCGTGTGGTGGATTACCTGAGCGCAACAAACTGTTAATGCAGATCTATGCCGACGTCACGGGTCTCCCGATTAAAGTGGCTGCATCCTCAAATGCTTCAGCGTTGGGGAGCGCAATGTTTGGCGCAGTGGCGGCGGGCAAGGTGAAGGGCGGTTATGATTCGATCCGCGAAGCGGCAGAGAAGATGGCGCACCTGAAAGAGGAGGTCTTCAACCCCGATTTATCCAACAAAGAGATGTACGACGCTCTGTATGCAGAATATGTTCGGCTGCATGATTATTTTGGTCGTGATTCGCACAGCACGGTGAAGCGGCTGCGTGAATTGCGCAAGAGCGTCGTTTAGTTATCAATCCAGTTCGAATTAATAAATCCAGTTCAATTCAGTTTATTCCAAACAAGGACGACAAAAAATGCGCAAGATAGCTTTGCAGCTTTACACGGTGCGCGAGATGGCGCAAAAAGACTTTATCGGCACATTAAAGCAGGTTGCCGCAATAGGATACAAGGGCATTGAGGCTGGCGGAACACTGGGCGGGCTGCCGGTCAAGGAACTCAGGGATATCCTTGATGACCTGGGGCTCATATTTGTAGGCGGCCACATTGGCGTTAACAACATCAACCATGGGCTGGAAGAAACGTTAAGTGATTATGCAGCCCTGGGCGCCCGGTATATTGGCACTGCCTGGCTGCCAGAAGAATATCGCAAAGATATAGTGAGTTGGCAGAGGGCGGGGCGGTTGATGGAGAAGGCGGCGACGATGTGCATCAAGCATGACCTCGTTTTCTTCCACCATAACCACAACATGGAATTCGTCAAATATGACGATGGCCGGTATGGCTTCGACGTATTACTCGACGCCACGGACCCCTACCTCGTCAAGGCGGAGTTGGATGTTTATTGGGCAAAAGTCGCGGATGTTGATCCAGTCGCCTACCTCAAGCATCTGAACGGACGCGCCCCGCTCGTGCATATCAAAGATATGACAGCCGATGAGAGCAGGACCTACGAGATTGTCGGCGCGGGCGTCATCGATTTCCCAGCGATCTTCGCGGCGGGCGATCAGCTTGACGTTGACTGGTACATTGTTGAGCAGGACCAGACGCCCAAGGGAGAGATCGAGAGCGCGCGCGCCAGTTATAACAACATCGTCGCGCGAGGGTGGTTAGGGAAATAAGGCGCTGCGCGCCTGTGTGCGACAATTTGCCACTATGCAAGTGAATACGGACGTAGTTGCGGACAATGACCGCGAAAGACGGCAAGATATATCCGAAGAAGCGCCTCAGTCACGAGGTAAGGCTATCTTGCGCGATATCGTTGAAACGGTCGTGCTGTTTCTGGTAGTTTTTACCTTATCGCAGCTTTTGCTCGGGAATTTCATGATCGAACAGCGTAGCGCATGGCCGCACTACATCCCCGGGGATCGAATTCTGGTGGATAAAGTGTTTTATCACCTGACCAGGCTGAATCGCGGCGACATGATCGTTGGCAAGTGGCAGTCAGACACCACGGACGTGTTTAAGCGCGTGATCGGACTGCCCGGCGAAAAGGTGGAAATCGTCAACAACAAAGTGTTGATCAACGGCGCTGTATTGCCGGAGCCATACCTCGAACCAGGTGTATTTACGGCGTTACAGATCTCCGGCAAAAACACCTGGCAATTAGGTCCAGATGAGTACTTTGTCATGGGAGATAACCGCATCGAAAGCGGCGACTCGCGATCGCATGGTTCAATGCTGGCGAAGGATATTGTGGGGCATGCCTGGATCCGCTACTGGCCGCTAAACAAGTTTTCGCTCATCAAGTGAAGTAATAGCCATGTTGGAACAACTGAGACAGCAAGTTTATGACATGCACATGGAGCTCCCCAGGTATAACCTGGTGGTGTGGACGATGGGCAATGTCAGCGCGCGCGACCCCGAGACGGGCTTGATCGTGATTAAGCCAAGCGGTGTGCGATTTGAGGACCTTCACCCAGAGGACATGGTCATCATCGACATGGACGCGAACGTGGTCGAAGGCAAGTATAAGTATTCGAGCGACACACTTACACATCTGTACGTCTATCGTCACCGCCCCGATGTGAACGGCGTCGTGCATACGCACTCCACTTTCGCCACTGCCTTCGCCGCAGTGGGTAAGCCGATCCCATGTTTCCTCACGGGAATGGCCGACGAGTTTGGCGGGCCGATTCCGGTCGGCGGCTTCAGCTTGATTGGCGGGATTGAGATTGGAAAAGTGATCGTCGAGAGCATCGGCAGCAGCAAAGCGATCCTGATGCAGAATCACGGCGTCTTTACAATCGGTAAGACGGCAAAGGATGCCGTCAAAGCCGCTGTGATGGCCGAAGATGCGGCGCGCACCTCCTATTACGCCATGCAGCTTGGAACGCCGCTACCCATCTCAGCAGAGAACGTCGCCTCGCTGTATGACCGGTACAGCAATGTGTACGGGCAACATTAGCAGCACTATATGTCAAGCCGATAGCGGCATTTCTGCCGTTCGCCTTCGCGATACATATCGAGGTCTGGCGGCAGATCGACAATTTCGACAAACTTCGCGCCGGCGAGTTCACAAGTGCGCCGTGACGCGAAGTTGTCGGGATTGCAGGTAATCCAGATCGTGTGCATCCCGTGTTTGCGCGCGAGCGGGATGAGCAGACGGCACGATCGCGCGGCGTAGCGATGGCCGCGATAAGGCGCGTGCACACGGTAGCCGATATGTCCCGCGTACAGGTGGATGTAGTCGGTCTCACCGATGCGCAGTTCGATATTGCCAACTTCTTCGCTCGACCCGACGCCGGCGCTCCCAAAGACGCTCCGCGTCCCGGCCATCGTCATGTTGAAACGGTAAGATGGCGCCCAGTGACGAAGCTCGTCTCCCTGAAAACGCTGAGCTAAGACGAGATGCAACTCGCGGTCAATCAGTTTCCCCGGGTCATGAAAGGTCGTCATGCTGAAGTAACCTCGCTTCTATTTACCAACAAGTGCAAAATCACTAATGGCTCCGTTTTCTGCGTTTGTTACATACAGGCGATTGTCATGAACAGTCAGGCCGGTGGGCAGGCTGTCGGCGGGGAAGGTGACTCCGGGAAGGTCCACCGGTTTGCCGTCAAGCGAGTAGGCCAGCACCTGGCGAGTCATCGGACTGCTGATCAACAGTGTGTTGCCGTCCACCGCGAGGAAAGGTTTCTGATCCACAGACTGAAGTTCGCCCTGATCCATGCTCTGCCAGGCCGGGATGACCCACGCGCGCAGGAACTTGTACTGCGGGTCGAACACCTGAATGCGCTGGTTCCAGATGTCGGCCACATAGACATTCCCGGTTGCGTCGACAGCCAGCCCAACAGGTTCGTTAAACTCCCCGTTGCCCGTGCCCGTTTGCCCGAATTGCGCCACGTAGTTTCCTTCACGATCAAAGACCTGGATGCGTTTATTACCGGTATCTGAGACCAGCAGATGACCATTGTTGTCGAAGATGATCGCGCGCGGGCCGAAGAAGACAGTGGAGCGCTCGCTGCCTGGATCCGCGCTGACGCCGGGCGTGCCCCACGAGAACAGGAAGTTGCCGCTCGCATCGAACTTTTGAATCCGGTGGTTAAACGTGTCCGCGACGAAGATGCTCCCATCGGTGTCGACGGCAATCCCCCATGGATCGTTGAATTTGCCGTCGCTGTTGCCAAATCCACCGAATGTGCTAATCGGATTGCCTTTCGGGTCGGTCTTAACCACCCGGTTGGCTTTGTGATCGATGATGAAGCGCTCGCCATTCGACGCGAAGGCGAGATTCGTTGACCCCTGGAGCTTTATGGCCGGGTTGACCGCAGCGTTGCTGCCCGATGCGACCGCCCCAACGCGGTAACTCCAGACTTTCGTTGCAACGTCATTGCGGATGAAAACCGTGAAGCGGTGTCCAGGCGACCATTTGTCGGGCGTCAGGCTTGTTTTGTTGAAAACCTGCGAGTAGCGAGTAAAGTCGCGATTGAGGATGATATCCCACAGCGCCGCGCGAGCTTGTGGATTCGTCAAAGAGTACGATATCCGATCCCACGTGAGATCGAAGTAGTCCTGCATCGGCCACCACACCAGCATGTAGTTGAACTTGGTGTAGTTGTCCTGAAGTTTCGTCTCGTTCTCGGTGCGCTTTGGATTACTGTCTCCGATCATAATCACTTCCTGATCGGAGTAGTTGTCTGGCAATCCGTCGCCATTGAAACGGGCATTGGGGAATTCGCGCATATACCACGACATCGGCCAGCTGACGTCGCTGTCGTACCCGACTTTGAGCGACATATCGCCGTAAATGCTCTTCGAGAGCTCATCGATCTGGTTCAGCGCAATCTTCGTGCCCGGCGCGCCGTGGGCGTAGAACAGGAATTCTTTGGTGTAGTCGTAGTTGATATAGGTCACCATGAACGCTGTCCGAATGGTCAAGATGCTCAGGAAGCCGAATGTTGCAAGGATCAGCGCCCGACCCAGATGTGCTTTGCTTATGCGACGAGTGAGATAGACGACAAAGGCGATACCTGCGACGGTGGCAAGCACGCCCGCCGCCAGTCGGATCATGCCTATCGTGTCGCCGGGTTGAATATCCAGACCGCCGATTAACGACAGGACACGGACACACAGCAACACGATGATCAGTGACAGTCCGCCCAGGGCCACGATGCTCCTGAGGGGGAGGGGTGGGGTCGCGGGGTTGGAAGGGCCGGAGGGCAATCGTAAAGCGTCTGGCGCGCCCACGGAGGGCAACCGTAAAGCGCCCGGCGTGCCCCTACCAAGAAACTCTGGCGTGCCCCTGCGTGGCGACAGGACGTGATCGAGGAACCAGCCGGTGAGTAAGGCCATGGGTAGCGCAAAGTGCACGGTTAGCCAGGGCATTTTTTCGCCAGCCACGCTATAGATAATCCAAGTGGCGAATGTCCACCACACCAGGAAGAGCGGGAACAGCTTGGTCGGGTTCACAAACGCCCGGCCAATGGGTGTGTCCATGAATCCCTTCCCGGAGGCGCTCTGGGTCCAGGCAGCTTTATCGATGGCAGGCTGTTCGAGTTTCGCCACAGGCTCAACTAGCGAGACGCCGGGCGTGTCAGAAGGACCTGTTACGTCAGACGAAAACACGTCCTGCTCTGATTCGCTGGCGTCACGAGGCGCCCCCGATAACGGCGCGCCAGGCGCTGTGTTGTTGTCGTCTATGTTGCCCGGTTCTTCGGGACTGGCAACCGGCGCCGCCAGCAACTGGCCGGCGCGATAGGCGATATAAAAAATAGCGCACAGTGCGCCTATCACAAGCATGTATTCGTACAGCGGCACCAGCAGGGCGTAGTAGTAAGGTGGCTGGCTGCCGCGCTTTACATCTTGCTGTGCCATCCAATAACCCAGTTGTCCGACGAACCCCGTGCCGATTCCGGCGGCATTCGTGAAAACCGTGGTGAATAATGTCATCGTAATCGCGAGGAAGACCCCGGTAATGGGCAGCCAGCGGCGCCAGTTCCACGCGATCCCGATTGCGGCGCTGACCGCAACCAGCGCCATGCTCAGCGAAAACATGGTGGTGATCATCGACGCGTTGTTGAGCAGGTTGGCCATATCGCCAAGCAGGCTGATCTTGGCGAGTTCGGCGCCGGTGGTTAGTTGCCAGAGCGGGTTCAGGATGAGCAACAACGCGGGCGACGCCATGAACATGGTTGTGGTCAGAAAGACGATGAACAGGCTGAATGCTGGCGCTACGGCAGTGGTGAACCGCAGCCACGCGCCAAAGAAACGCATGAACGCGTAGCTGACGGCTACACAGACGAGCGCCGTCAGCAGAAGTAAGACGCCGGCATAGACGAGTGTGCGGCCATCGATATTCAGCGTGAGCGGGTTTAGCTGAGTGACGATAGAACTGAGGTTCAGCGCTGACGAAGTGAGCTGGCTCACTAACTCAAAGATCAGGCTGGCAACCAGCATCACACCCGCAAGCACTGCGCCAAACCCGGCTGCTTTGAGGACATCACTCACCCGTCGCCGCGCGTTGTACAACTGAAGTAATGCCAGCGGCACAAGGAACATGAGGAACACCGCAACATTTAGAAACGATGTTGACTTGTCCGCCGCGTGAAATGCGAGCACGGCCGCCAGACCCACCAGCCAGCCGTATTGCCGGGTGACAAGGTAGCGCCACATGCATAACACCGTCAAGGTTGTCCAGACGAGGATGAATTCCTCCTGCCGGATGTAGCGGGCATGATAGAGGATGGATGGCGAGATCAGCAATGCCAGGGAAGCCACCAGCGCGCCTCCGCGCCCCAGCCAGCGCCTGAACAGGTAGGGCAGGGCAACGAGCAATACGCCGAAGACCGCAGTCGGAATGCGCGAGGTGAAGTCACTGTCGCCAAACAGGAAGTAACTCAGCGCGGTGATGTGGAATAAGAAAGGCCCGTGCATTAACGGGGTATGCGCAAATCCTTTGCCTGTCGCGAGGTTGTAGGAGAAGTAGGTATGCAGGCTTTCATCGTGGCTCATGACGCGCGCGCCCAGGTCCCAGAAGCGCGACACGACTGCGATCAGGATCAGCGCGATATAGAGGATTTTCTCCCAGTCCAGGGCGGCCAGCACAGGCATGTCCAGCCAGCTAAGGCGCGCGCGGCGGTTTACGTTGTCGGGTTGCTCATCCATATTAAAGAAATTATGAATTAGAAATTATGAATTGGGAATTGTGAAGTATGAAGTATGATTTTCATAATTCATACTTAGTATCTACTGAACGCCGCTGGCTCTGTTTGCAGTGTCGCTGCTGAGCCACAGAATCCACTTCGTTACTAATTTCTCGTCGACAGTGCGTTTGGTGTACCAACGCACTAATGGAAGACAGTTGAGCTGGTTCGAACCAGGCGCGGGCGCGGCAGGTTGGCAACGCAGTTCAGCGAGCGTTGCGCCTGACGTAATGCGAAAAGCGGAACCCACATACACGCCTGTGCTTTCCGGCTTCACGTTAGTGGGCGTCAGTGCCGCCGCGCCATCAGTCAAGCGTGACACATAAGTGACGCCCAGTTGATTTCTGAGCGCCCAGCGTAATGCCGGCGGCGCCGCGTCGAGCACTTGCAGGGGCATCACGTTGGGATCGCCATTGGCTCTCAGGCTGGTGGTCTCAATCGTTTGCACCAGATGATCGATGCCCGCGTCAGTCGCTTCAGCCACGTAGGATTCTGCGGGGTTGGTTGAGCGCACTTGTGTCAGCTGGAACCCTGCGCCGAATGTGTAGATGACCATGCAGATGCCATACGCGAGCGCGATGCTGCGTAAGGCGATGCGCGTGCCCGAGTCGACCAGCAGCGTGCATACAATGCCGGCGCCGACAATCATGATGCCTGCCAGCAGGATACTCAGGAGCGACGCGGGCTGTTGTTGTTCCGCGTAAAGGCTCAAACCCAGGTAAGCATAGATCAACATCACAATCGTAACGCCGCAAACAACGGCGCCTATGACACGGGAAGGAGAGAGGGGGAGCAGGGGAGAGGGGAGAGGCACAAGCAGTGCCTCGACCCAGAGATGGGTTGCCAGGCCGGCGCAGCCGATCATCAAGGGCAGCATGTCTGCAACTTCGCGGGATTGGTCGACGAGAAGCAGCAGCAGCCCGGCTGCGACCCATACCACCCAGATTGCGTCAATCTGGGTGAACTTCTGCTGGAAGACGAGCAGGGTGATGCTGATGATAGCGCTCAGCATCAGCAATGGCTCATAGGCGATCAATCCCGAAACGACGCGCAATAGCCCCAGATTACCGGGCGTGACAAGTGTCGAAAACCAGGTCGCGATTCCGTTGAAGGCATCGCCCAACCCGGAAGGCCGCCAGAGAAACATGGTGCTGGCTAGAACGAAGGCGATGATGGCGCTTAACACGTCCATGAATGAAGGCATAAGCGTTGCGCGGGCAGCTCGCGATTTGTTGTTCAACACCACGATCAGCCCGCTCACCGCGATGACGAGCAGCGGGCTGATGGCATCCTGACCACAGGCCAGCAACAAGCCGGCACAGATTGCTGTCGCGGCGCGGCCTCGATTTCGCATAAACGTGAGTACAGCAGTTCCGGCAAGCGCCCAGGCGAGCATGTTCCCTTCCGCTTGCCGCGATGCAAACCAGAGGGTGGGTGACAGCGTCAGCAGGAGTGAAAAGACCAGAGCGCGACCTCGCCCCAGTTGCGCCCGCGCCAGAAGTGGCAGAAGGCAAATCCAGACGCCGGCCAGGGCTGTGACCAGCCGCGCCGTGAAGTTGGTTGCGCCGAATATCGACATGAGCATCGATTGAATGCCGCTGAAAAACGGGTCTGGGGACGTCAGGGCAGTGCCGCGCGCGAGGCTGAGACTGTCGAGTGCAATGCGGGACTCGGTGTTGGTCAGCGGCGTCGCTCCCAGCGCCCATACCCTCAGGGCGACAACCGCCAGCGCAATGAGCGCCCATAGACAGGTTTCGCGCGTGATGTTCATTCCTAAAGGATGCACAAGCCAGCTCGCGAGCTGAGGCAGGGACGACGTCCCCATTCCTGTGTCATCCGCGATGTAAAGTTTATTTCTGGTCATCGAATTCTTAAGTATGACGCTATTATCATAGCAATTGTGCCTGACCCTGTTGGGTCGCGCCGACTTCACGCGCCAGACGCATGATCTCCGGCCACCTTTGCGCCAGTCCGTAAGCACCGGAAGTTTGCCCCACGCCAGACAGAACTTTGGACAGGATTAACAGGAGAAACAGGAAGGACAGGAGTAACAGGAAGGGAGAGACTGTCTAGTCTTTCTTCCTCTAAATCCTCTAAATCCTCTAAATCGTGTAAATCCTGTCCTCCCCTCCGATCCTGTTCTTCCTGTCTAAATTCTGTGTCTTTGCCAAACATCTGTTGGCGTGATTCAGGGTTGACCGGTGGGCGGCCGGTGAATTTGGGCGGGATTTCGGTCATCGCCTTGTTGATCAGCACCGCCACAGGGTTGAGGGCACTGGCGCACGCTTCCAGCCCAAGGCGCTGCGCTTCGAGCGGCAGGGCGACTTCGATGAGTTTTTTGGGCAGCCCCAAAGGGACTCCAAGCCATTTAGTCATTGTTTACCCGCATTGATACACAATACTCTGACCCGCCTGATGGGCAATCCGGCACAGGGTTGTGAACTTTGCCAGGCCTTCGGGGGTGTATCTTGATAGTTCCTGTTGCCCGACAATGACGTAACTGACGTTGAACTGCCGCAGAATCTGGCTGGCGACGGTTGTGTCGGTTGTGTTATAGAGCGTCTCGATCAGCGGCTCGCGTCGCGCGGGTTCATCGTAATTGCCGCGCCACTGGTGCTCATGCCCACCCCAGCCGAGCAGGGTCGGCAGGCCGGTAAAAGCCGAGATGCGACCGTTGTACTGATAAGCGGCATAGTGATCTCCGGGCGATTCGACGATCACCGGAGCGCCGCGCACGTTGATATTGAGCCACTCAATCAATTTCGCGTCCTCGGGTCGAGCCTGCAACAGATAGGCGGATCCATCCAGGGTCGGCTTGCTCGTGAAGCCGCCAGCCTTGGAAAATGCGGCATACAGCGGGTACAACATCCCGGCTAGGATCAGGGCGCCAACGACGCCCAGACCTATCTTCGAGCCTATTCCCGGCGTGGCGCTCAACGCCATGAGCCCGAATGCTGCCGCGATTGCCCAGACAGTCCACGCCTGGTAATAGAACTTGAAGACGGTGTTCATGCGCGTGCCAAACAAGTCTTGCAGGAAGATAAACTCCACTGCGAGGGTCAGCAGCATGCCGCCGAGGAAGAGAAGCAACACGAATTTGTCGATGAGGGGAGCGGGAGAGCGGGAGAGCGGGGGAGAGGAGAGGAGAGCGGGGGAGAGGGGGCGGGTCAGGATGAGGGTGGCGGCGAGGCTGGCGCAGATTGCAAGCAGCAGCACAACCCAGGGATCGCTGATGCGGGTGAGCAGCCTGCTGGTGATCGTGTCACGAGTCACGCCCATGATGTTGCCGGTCGTGGTGAACTCGGTCACATACCCTCGGATCGTGGGCGATACCACGGCGATCATCACCAGCGCAAGTAGCCCAATAACAAAACACCCCGCCAATAGTCCGAGGGAAGTTTTCAATATCTGAGGAAGAGGTATGCCAGCCGTGCCGCCTAAGCGTTTCTGCACGACCAGGGATCGCGCGATGTGGATCACGAGCGTAACCAGCAGCGGGGCGAACATCATGAAGAACTGGATGAACCGGGTGCCGTTGAACAGGTTCACGCCGATGCCGCGCGCCTGGCTGGCAAATGTGCTGTAAAACGGGAGATACAAAAGATATCCCACGACGAAAAATGCAGCCCCTTGAATGATCGCGGGAAGTAACGAATCATGGGTTGTCCACCGGCGTATGAGAATCGCTCCGATGACCACGGCGCCATACACGGGAAAATCCCACGTGTTCATGAACGATAAGCCGCCGAGCACAAATGCCGTCAGGAGGATATCGGGCGCATTGCGCGTAAACCATTTCAAAGGCGGCAGACCATCCAGCGAAAACTGACGCTCCGACCCTGGAGGGTGAGCGGGTTTCTCTTCCTGACGCGTGAGATAGAAAAGCGCGATGCCCACGGCAAGCAGGACGAACGGCAGGTTCATCACATGCGGATGGTTGTCGCCCAGGATGAAGCTGAACGATGGCATCTCGGTGATGACTTCCTGATCCGTGCCCACGGGGGTGTAGTCGTGGATCACGCGCGACCAGTCCCACCACCAGTAAAAGCGGGTAGGGACGATACCGGCACATTCGACCGGCTTTGTGTCGAGTGCGCGCACATCCAGCCACTTCCAGAATGACGTTGGCGCCAAGTTAGTGCAGCGAACCGACTCCATGAACCCGCCCATGTTGCCCATAATCCCCAGCATGCACGCAGTCAGCAGTCCCGCAACGATCGCTCTCCCCCTCTCCCCTCTCCCCTCTCCTCCTCTCTCCTCTGCTCCTCTGCTCTCGCTTGGCGGCTCCCCTGCTCCTCTGTACGCCGCCCACAGGTTATACCCGACGCTAAAAGCGCTGGTGAGTGTCAAGGCGAAGAAATGCGCGCCGCCCAGGTTGAAGCCGATGCCGGGCAGGACGCCGCTGATCTTCGTCACCATCGCAACGAGGATATAGCCGAAGTAGTAATAGCTGATCGAGAATCCTGCCAGCCATGCGTCATTTGGCGGGAAAGTGGGGCTGCGCAGGATGGCGTTGATGTACATGGATTCCATGAACTTCTCGCCGCCAGCCTCAACGATCTCAGGGTTGTAGGCGCGGTAGACGGCGCACAGGATGAACGAAACGGCGAACAGAACCTCTACGGTCACAATAGCCGGAAGAATGTCGCGCGTTATTGGGTAATCTTTGCGCCTTCTGTTTTGGCCGTCCACAGGGGATGCAAAGCCATAATGCCACCGCAGGATCAGGCCAATGGCGGCAACCAGAACGAGCGCCATCAGGACGGCGCCCGGTTCGTTGCGCGCCAGCCCGAGTGTGACGATGATCCAATAGAGGAATCCACCCAGCAACAGGCCGAAGGCCTTGCTCAGGCCGTACCCGCGATCGGGCAATGGGCGCAACCACTGCGCTGTGACCAGCAGGCCGCAGAACGCAAACACCTGCGCCCAGATGTACCAGATAACGACATCGATCATAATTTCCTTACTGGACGAAGGCGGACGCGCTAGAGAGTGGTGAAACCATCTGGTCGTTCACCTCATATACCGTCGTGCCTGTATTCTGGTAGGCGATGCGCAGGAATCCATTCTGAACCATCTCGTCGAACTTGGGCAATCCTGCCGGGTTGTAGTAACTCTTCTCAAGCATCCCAAGGATCACGTATTTCGCGTTATAACGACGGATCATCACCAACGCCTGCTGTATGTCCGGCGTGCTGTAAAACGTATCCAGGTCGGCGTCGCGATCATAGACGATGCGGTCGTTTAACGCAGCGCGTTGCTGGCGCTCGTGCCATTGCCAACCCACGACCGCGGGCAAACCGGTATAAATTGAGAAGCGATTGCCCCATAGATACAAGTCGCCGCCCGTTGTTCCTTCGATGATGACGGGCGATCCTTTCACATGATCCTGCATCCACTTAATCGCCTGCATATCATCCACAAGCGGGAAGTCGTTAACCTGATTTTGCTTGCCCTCTGTTCGCGTCGCCGTAGCCATGTAGGCCATTCCGTCCAGGCCGCGAGGGGCAGTACTGACGTAACGATCCGCCAATTTGGCCGGAATGGCAAAGATCGGGTAAAGTGCGGCGAGGAATACAACGACAGCGGTGGCCATGATGAAGACCGGTCGAACGACGTGCCTGGCAACCTTCGCAACCTTAATGGACTGGTGTGTGAGTTCCTCGATGCGGTCGAAGACCCACATCAGAAGGACGGCTGAGGTAACACCGAGTATCAGCCAGGCTTGTATGTAGAACTTGAACAATGTATTCATGCGCCCGATGTCGCCCTTTAGCGTAAAGAATTCCACAAAGAGCGTCAGCACAAATGCGCCGGCAGTGAGTAACCACAAGATGCGCGTCTGCGGCGCCGTGCCGGGCATGATCGCAGCGATGAACGCGATTGCGGCCAAAGGCACGACGACCACTGCGATTTGCACGCCTCGAAGCGCCAGGATGATCCCAATCACGAACGCAACCAGGGCGACACCCCAACCCAGCACGCCTTTACGAGTTGAGAGACCCAGGTTGCGCCAGACGCCCAAAGCCAGAAATGCCACAATCGGCACGAGGAACAAGCCATAGATCGTCAGGTAAACGTCCAGCGGCGTGCGTTCAAACACCCATGGTTCAACGCTGTTGTAGGCTGAGCCGTAGTTTTCGAGATAGGGGATAAAGAATGCGCGCGTCAGAATCCCGAACACGATAATCGCCGGCGCAACGCGCAGGAGACTGGCAACGACATTACTTAACGAGGGTTTGTCACGAGCTTCCTCCAACGCGCTGATGACCAGTGCGCCGACACAGACCAGCAAGTAGACGGGATAATCCCATGTGTTGGTAGGCCAGAGCGATCCAACCGCAATTGCGCCCAGCACCACCCCCGGCCATTTTCGCGCGCCCATCACAAACGCAAGCGCAAACGCAAGCGCCAGGAAGGCGATGGGCATCGCCATCATGTGCGCGTGCAGATCGGCATACAGGAATGTGAAGATTGGGAACTCGGCAATCTGCACGGAATCGACCGCGGTTCCGGCGGTCGGTCGGGTTGGATTCCAGTACGCCCAGTTGGGGTAGACCGGAAGTTGTGCGCCGGTCACCCATTTGACCAGACCATCGAAGGTCGCCTGCACAGGCGCGACGCCGGTTTTCACGCCGCCGAGTTGCTGCCAGGCAGGAACCAGCGTATCGATCTCGCGCAGATTACCCAGCACACACACGAATAGGGCGGCAATGCACCCGGCCATGATCGCCCGTGTTACACGTAAGCGCGACTCGGTCAGGTAAGAACTCTTCGATCCAAGGCGGGCGTTCAGCGTAGCGCCGATGCCAAACGCCCCGGATGCTGTCAAACCGAACAACATGGGCAGGACGATGTTGTACGCGATGCTGGGATCGATGCCAAGCGCCTTGATGGGCGTGCTGACGATCACAAACCCGAAGTAGTAATAGTTGATGTACCCGCCGCTGAACCACGGGTCAATCGGTGGGAAGTAAGTCGAGCGCAGCACCGCATTCAAGTAGGCGAAGTCCATCGGTTTTTCGCCGCCCATGTAGGGATGCCACAAGTCAGGATTGCTGCTGCGGATCAGGAGGAACAAACCGAATGCGACCAGAAACACTATTTCAGACGCCAGGATGATTGCGAAGCGCTTGTTCACAAGGGCGAGCATCATTGCTTGATTGCGGATGAACACAATGATTCCAACCGCCACAACGACCGTAATCACTGCCCATAACTCAAGCGGGGTGTACTGGGCGATCTTCGTGCTGCTCAACCACCAGGCAATAACCGCCACCAGCAGCAGCGCCAGTATCTTGGCGAATGAATACCCGCCGTCGAGCAGAGGGTGTATGAGGGAGCAGGGGAGAGGAGTAGAGGAGGAGAGGGGAGCAGGAACGGCGCCGCCTTGCGTCTGCCCCTCTGTTCCCTCTTCACCGCCGTTGCGGGCAGCCCGCAACGTCCGTCCCGTCTTCTTCCCCTGTGCAGTCGCGACGGCAATGATCGGGAATGTCGCGATGCCGAGCACCTCAATCAACAATATCCACGCAATCACCGCGAGCGGTTGGGACTGATTCAAAGGCGAATCGCGGCGGAACAAATCGCTCCATGTGCCACCGGCCTCCTGGGCGGCGCGAGTGGTGTCGTCGAACAACATCCCGCGTGGCGTGTTGATGGCCGCAAGCGGTGTCTGCTGAATTGTGCGCGTCAGGTCATATTTGCCAAGCACCTGTTCCGCAAGCGCGCGCGAATAAGCCGGCGTTTTCTTAAAGATCAATACGCGCGGATGATCGTAGACAGAAAAGGCTTCCTCGGCGTAGGGATATGGGACCTGAATGCCGGGCGGCGTGCCTTGTGTATTGGGAGTGCGACGCAACGGCTGCGCCATCTCCTGATCATTAAAGGTAAACGGGCCCAGCCGTGTGAACGAGTTGAAGTCTGCGACCAGCTCGAAGCCTAACTCGCCGTTGAACATGGCGCGGTAATACTCGGTCGTCATCGGGAAGCGCCAGGGCAGGCGCGGGATCGCGCCATACAGGCGGTTGCTGGACATGACCAGGTAGTCTGCTTCGTCGAGCCAGTTCAGAACGTTGGGTTGCTTCTCAGGGATGTCTTCGGCGTAATTCTGGATTTGCCCATCGCTGCTGGATTTCAAACCCGTATAGTAGTTTCCATAGGGGTCCTTGCCGTCAACGGGTTGTGGCACGGCGTCATCCCAGTGCTCGTTTGCAACGACGTTTGTCCGGGCCGTCACGCCTGAGCCGCTCTGCAATTGGAAGGTCAGACCGTATTCCTCATTGGTGAGCAGCTTGCCAGACCCGACCGGAATCACCGTGTGATTGGCGTCCACCTGCAGCTGTGCCGTCTGGAGCAAGACGCCCCCATCCGGTGTGGTCAAGCGGACTTCGAGCAGGCCATCGCCTTGCACATGGTTTAACTCAATCTCCAGGTTTGACACGATCCTGGGTTTTTCCAGATCGAGATGGAACTGGATGGACTGGAAGGCGCCCGTCTTGATATCCAGCTTCGTGAGTGGAAGCTCAAGATGGTTGATCTCTCCGGTTGGCTCTTTCCATCGCAGCGTGACCGCAGTTGGGATGTTGTCGAAAACCCAGTGAGATGCGGTAATACGAGTCACGGGTTCGTCATAGATTTGTGTGAAGGCGACTGCCCAGAGCAGGTTGCCAACCAGGACGGCCCCCACGATGATGGGTGGGCCGACGCGTGCCAGCAGAGAGGGGACAGAGGCCCACTTGAAGTGACCTCTGGCTACTGCGCCTTTCCCCTGTCGCCATAATGCCACGAGTGCGACAGCCGCACACAGGCACAGGGTAGGGTAAATGGGCAGGAGATACCGCATGGATTTTGTCCACTGCGTTGATTGATACAGGAAATAAAGACCGCCCCAGGTCACCGGGATGATATAAGCAGTCCAGCGACGCCGGCGCAGCACCTGTCGCAAGCAATACAGGAAACCCAGGCACGCCGCAAGCCCCAGCGGAATGCCCATCCCCCAGAAAACCAGGTTTACCAGCGGAAATACGATGGGCGTGCGATTCGCCCATTGATGCGCAAATGGCGGGCTATTCGACCCATCCATCAGCGTCTGGGCAAGCGTTAGCTGTTCGATCCACCGTGATGACGGCGCGATAATCTCACGCACAAACTTCGGCAACTGCGCCCCGATTGCGCATATTTTGGTAAGCGCGCTGGCGTCAACTGCGTTGCACTGTTGGAGCGTTAACGCGAATTCCGAAGCGCTATTCCCAACGAATGAATAGGGTTGAGCGACACGAAAACTGGCAAATGTGCCGACGCCGGCAAGGATCAGGGCTATCGCCGCGGACAGCAGTGGAACAAGACCGCCTCGCCGATCGCGAATCAGCGCAACGGCGACGCTCAGGATGATCAGTGGAACCAGCGGCCAGACGCTGATCTTGCTGGCAATCCCGCAGCCGGCAGATATCCCAGCGAGTAAGCCGTACAAGGCGAAGCGTGACTCACTCAACCCCCAGCGCATCAGACTGGCAGGGCGCCAGCGGGTCTGGTCGGTTACAAGCAACACGCAGAAATAGATGGTGAGTGTGACAAAAAGATTGGCGGTGCTGTCAACGGTGAAGAAGTGGCTGGACTGTATCTGCATCACCGCGAGAGCGCACAAAGCGGCCGCCAGGAGTCCAACTCGCCAGCCGAAAAGTCTGCGACCGATCAAGTACAGAACAAATACGGATATCAAGTCCGCCAGCGCGGACCAGGCGCGCCCGATGATCACAAGCTTATCGTAGAAGGTTATCGCGCCGGAGAGACATTTTGAGCTATCCGGCCCGAACAAAAGTGCATTTAGTAATACGGGTAGCGCTGCCGGTTTTGTGCCGAGCAATGCATTTGGCGCGCATCCGGTATCAAGAAACTGACCAATATAACGTGGGATGAAGAGCGGAAGCGTTCCATAGACATAGCCGCGCCCCCAGTCGGTGTTATATGGATTAAGCGTGGACTTGCCAGAATCAAAGTATGCCGTCAGGTCGCCGGGAGGTCGGATCTGACCTGCGAGCACGGCGATATAACGCTCATCTGGATGAAGCAACCGTCCTTCGTCCCAGTTGAGATTATTGAACCTGAAAATCGCTCCGATCAAAATGACGAGAACGACGGCAAGAGGATGCCAGAAGCGCCTGAACTGCGAAAGGTTGACGGCTTTTGCGCGCTCCACATTCAGGATTGTTTTCTGAGGGCTATTCGGGTTACTTATCACAGATAATGACTCCGCTCGTATTACTTTGTGGCTTCTATTATGTAGCGATATGCGAAAAGTTTGAAGAATGGGAGGTTGCCGATCCGGTCGTTGATCTCGCTGGCCTGCGGCAACCGGTTAAAAAACGGACGCGGCAGGAATCCCAACCCGGTGATCTGAATCTGGCTGAACCCATGCTTCTTGAGTTTTGCAGTCAGGTAAGGAATGTTCGTTGTCACAAGCCTCTTCTCTGCTTTCCAACCGACAAATAATGTTACGAACAGATACCAGCTTGGGTTAAAGGCGCCAGGCTCTGTAAAAACGATTCTCCCGCCGGGGCGAAGCGTTTTGTAGATCATCGGCAGGTACTCATCCAGCGGGACGTGGTGGAGAATATCAGCCCCAACCACTGCCGAATATTGGCTGTTCTGCGGCAATGTTACGGATACTTGATCCAGCGCCAAGGAAAGACCCGCCGCAAACGCCTGCAGGCGTTTGAGCGATTCCTCGCTGACATCAACGGGCAACACATGCAATCCTGCCTGCAGCAAGGGAATGGTTAATCGACCGGTGCCTGAGCCGAAATCGACAACACGCGGAGCGTCGTGAGATCGCACTCCCAAAGCGCCGAGCCGTCCGCGTTCAAGCAGTTTGTTGACGACGAGCTGCGTTTCACTGGCGGTATGCATTGGCGGATGAAGAATCAGTTCCTGCTGGTATTGCTTGTCCGGCTGGTCGAAGACTTCGCGCTGTAGGTCTATGCCCGAATTGGTCATCTTAATCATTTTCCCACAAAAGTCGTGAACACTACGAAATGCTTCTCACTACATAGAGAGCCAGTGATCACTTGAGCTATTCCATCGGGGTAACGGGCTTGAAGCCGGCTGACTGACTCTTTGTCATCCTCATTGAGCGCAAACCAACCGGGTTGTTCATGCAGATCAACAGCAGCAGCGTCGATGGCCCCGATACCGGCGCCCACAGTGTTGGAGAAGTTAATGTCGCCGATCCAGACGCCTACAGCGCGCGAGTCCACCCAGTAGGGATAGCCAACGACATAGGCGTTATTCCGGTTGTGCCCGCTCGAAATCCATGCATTCATCTCGTTCCCAATGTCGCTGGCATTTTGTGAACGCGGACAATAGGAGGCTGGATATTCCACAAAAACGCGTGAGATATTCAGCCCGACAACAGCCACACAGACCACTGCTACCAACGCGCCTCCCGGCAATACCCATTTCCGATCATCGAGCAACGAGCCGGGAATATAGGCGCACACGCACATCAACAATGGAATTGCGCCTCCGGTGCGCAACACGCTGGGGTTTTCGTGTGGGAACGCGATTGCAATAGCCGACGGCAACAACATGATAAATCCGGCCGAAAGCATCACCACCGGCCAGGGGTCGCGCTTTTTGATGCTCAGTGCGATGACGCCGGCTGCCCCGATGACCAGTAAACCGCCAAGCACCTCATCCATCGCCGGTTTGTCCACGAGATTGGCCACCCACACTTCATCTTTTGTGTAGTTGAACGAAAGCACTACGTTCTTCACGTTGTCGATGAAGATATCCGCAATATTGCCTTCAATAGGAGTTTCAAGGCTGGTCACGCGTGTGGCTGCGCGGTAGAGAAACTGGTCGAGGTTCTCAGTGATGTAACGCAGCAATGGCATAAATACAAGCACTGCCATCACCAGCGACAACGCCCCATTCAGCAGCGCATAACGCGCCAGGTGCGGCTGGCGATGGACGTACTGCCAGACGACCCACACCCCGATGGCGATAACGTAAACAACGATCATTGCGCGGAACGGGATGTAGCCTTGTAACCCGATCCCAAGACAAACCCCTGCGGCCAGCATGGAATTGCGCTCGGAACGCCGCAGACCGCGCACGAGAAAGTACATCGTCCAGGCGACGGCGCACGGGTTTAGACCGTGACGCAAGCCGAAGCGGCCTGCCAGCACGCCCCAACTTGCGACAGCGGCGAATAGCGTGGCAATTAATGCGGTTTTCAGGCCAAATACTTCACGGGCGAGCAGAAAGACGCCTGGCAGCATGATGAGGCTGATGAGCGCCGTGCCAATCTTGAGCGCCATGAAGTCGGGTCGCAGGTTGAACAGCTTGATCAGCATGACAGTCCAGTAGAACTGCCATGGCTCACGCCCGGTGTTGCGTTCAAAGAAAACGTGCGGCGTTCCGTTCAGGACATCAGTGATGTCCAGCAGTTTTTCTGTGTGATCGCTGTTCATCTCGCGCGGGTTGTCGTACAGGTTGATGAACCGGAACCCGGCGCCCAGCGCCAGAATCAACCCAAGGATGACAACCGGCGCGAATTGTGCATGGCTTGTGCGTGTGCCTTGAACAAAGGACAACTTCTGCTGTTGTCTGACAGACCATACAAGCCACCAGCATACGATACTGATGATCCAAAGGATGACGCCATGGATTGTGTACAGGTTGCCCGAACTAAAGACAAATGCCCCCGCGCCTGCCGCGAGCGAGACAACCAGCAATATGACGCGCGCCTTAAACGGGAGTCGCGGGGATGAACGCGTTTGCAGGATCGGCGCTTGCGCTTGCGGTTTTATGCTGATGACGGCGCAGGCGGCGGCGATGATGAAACAAGCGACGCCCAGCCCTGCCATGTCGGCGGCAATGGCTAGCTGTGCGGCAATACCGACCACTATTGCCGTAACAGTCAGCATGTTCCTGTAAATGCTAAAATCGCCTTTCGATGAATCAACTTGACCGACACTCATATCGCGCTCCCTATATCAACTCGACTAAGAGTGAGTTTGCTCCAAAAGATCAGTCCCACGGGCGCTCTGCGTCCGAGCATTCCCACGGGGACTCAAAGCAGACTGATTATCTATGGAATCAGCTTGCAGAGTTGCCCTATTTCCGCGCACTCTTGCGAGCAATAGAATCACGCTTCTATGAAGACCTGCCCGTGGTCGCGCCAGTGCTCGATCTGGGTTCAGGAGATGGGAGCTTTGCCGTTCAAACGTTTTCTCGACCGCTGGATGTCGGGATAGACCCATGGTGGGCGCCAACTGAAGAGGCGCGCAAGGTCAATGCGCATAAGCTGCTCGCCCTGTCGGAGGGAGCGCGCATGCCGTTTCCCGACAACTCATTCCAGACGGTTGTTAGCAACTCGGTGCTGGAGCACATCCCCGACCTCGATCCAGTCATCAGCGAGGTGGTGCGCGTCTTGCGCCCCGGGGGCTACCTGTTGTACTGTTCGCCTTCCGATCACTTTACGGATTGGTTGCTGGGGGCGAAGATTCTGGGCGATAGTTACCGGCGCTGGTTTGACCGAATCTCACGCCATCAGCATTGTGACAGCCCGGCAGTGTGGACAACGCGGCTGGAGCGGGCGGGGCTGAGTGTGGAGAAAATCTGGTATTACTTCTCGCCGCATGCGTTGCAGACCTTGGAACTGGGGCACTACTTCGGGCTACCCAATCTGGTCACGAAGAAGTTGTTTGGGAAGTGGGTGTTATTCCCGACAAAGAGCAACCCGTTCCTGCGATTTCTCGATGCGACATTGCGACCGATCTATAACGAACCGCTGGGAGAGACTGGCGCATATCTGTTTGGGGTTGCCCGGAAACCACTACATCCCGGTTTGTGACTTTGTATGCACCCATAGCAGATGGCTCTCACCAAGATCACAAAGCACACAAAGGTATGAGGAACAGCGCCAGGGTCAGTTAAGTGTCGTTCATTCCGCTTTGTGATCTTTGTGTGCTTTGTGAGAGACCAATCATGGTTTTTATCGGCGCATAGGAGCGCCTGTGAATCCGGGAAACCCCGTGTTCTGCAAGGGCACTTTGATGCAGGCGGGTTCCATATCCTTTGTGCTTGCCAAACCCGTATCCAGGGATCTCGGCGTCCAGGTCTTTCATGTAACGATCACGGCTTGTTTTCGCAATGATGGATGCTGCAGCAACGGATAGGCTGATTGAGTCCGCAAAGAAGAATACGTCCTGGCGGATACTCAGGGCGGGCAGCCGGACTGCATCAATGACCAGCGCGTCGGGTTGAATCGATAGTGACAAGACTGCCCGCTGCATTGCCAGCCGCGTCGCAGGCACGATTCCCAGTTGGTCTATCTCGGCACATGTGGCGCTGCCTTCGCCAATGGCAAGCGCTGTTTGTTCAATCAGCATGCGGCATTTGTCTCTCCTGGATGCACTCAACTGTTTCGAGTCGTTGACAACCGCAAGAAACTCGGCACATGCAACGCTGAGCGGCAATATCACAGCCGCCGCGGTGACCGGGCCGGCCCACGCGCCTCGGCCGGCTTCATCGATTCCCGCTATAGCGCTGAAACCCTCGGCGGCTAGACGATACTCATGGTCGAAAGATGGCATAGTCCCTAAACCAGCCCCGATTTCAAAACCTCGATATACGCTTTCATCCGCTGCATGCGCATGTCGCGTTTGTGCCCCGCCAACCACTTCAAGCCTTCGAGGATGGTTTGCTCGGCATACAAGGCCAGTAACACGATTCTCAAACAAGCTGCTTGCGCGTTGCCATGATGCTTGCGCATATAACGCACCTTGCTGGTATTGAAATAAACGGCGCGCCTGACAGATACCTGCGCACTGCTACGCGCCTCGTAGTGGATGACCTGCGCTTGCGGCAGATAGACAACCCGCCAGTGCGGCGAAGCAGGATCTTGCCCATTGATCGGTGTATTTTTGATCCGTTTACACCAGTCCATTTCTTCTGAGTACATGAAGAATGTCTGTTCGTCCAGGCCACCGCACTGCAGGTATGTAGACCGCCGCACTAGCATTGCTGCCCCATACACCCAGTCCACATCACAGACTTGATCGTCTGGCTTTTCGCGCATATAGAAAGCATTGAGCAGTCCTTTTGGCGCATAGCCCTGTAACCAAGTGCTCTCAAAGAATGCGGTGCGTAGATCAAGGAAACGCCGTCGGGATGACTGGATCGCGCCATCCTCGTAAAGCAGTTGAGGGCCGATCAAACCGACATCAGGATTTGCGTCGGCAAATGCCAACAGGGTGTCGAGTGCGCCCGGTTTTACCACCGTATCCGGGTTTAGCAGGAATAGATAGGAGGATTGTGGATCCTCATCCTTGAGCAGCAACTCGGCAGCCGCGATGCCGTCGTTATTCCCACCTGTGAATCCACGGTTGCTCTGGTTTGCAACGAGCGTCACATCTGGGAAGCGCTCACGAACCATAGCCACGGTGTCGTCAGACGAGGCATTATCGACGACGACGATGCGTTGGCGATGCGGCGGCGTCACCGAATTGCGTTGCAACGACTCGATGCATTCCTGCAGGAGCGCGCACACGTTCCACGACACGATGATGACGGCAATATGTGCAGGAACCGCCACGCTATTTGTCGCGTTCGATGGTGTAATCGGCCAGGTCGATTAACGCATCACGATACACGCTCGATGGGAAGATCATCAACGCCTGTTTCGCCTGTGCGATGAGATCAGCTGCCTCGGCGATGGCATTCCTGATCGCCTCTGACTGGCGGATGCGCGCGACGATTCTGTCGTAGGTTGCGGAATCGCATTCGCCGCGGAATGCGCAGGCAATCTCAGGATCATCCACATGGGCTTCAGCATAGATGATCGTAGGCAACGTAATCAAACCGTTGCGCAGGTCGCTGCCCACTGGTTTGCCGACATTAGCCTGCTCACCCGTGAAATCAAGGATGTCATCCATGATCTGAAACGCCAGCCCGAAATTGTGACCGTACACGCCCAGAGCATTGATCTGTTCCTCAGTGCAGTCACTGACAACGCCAATCGCCGATGCTGCGAGAACAAACATCGATGCTGTCTTGGCGTATATCCGGGCGAAGTAGTCGTCACGGGTGCCGCGTTTGGCCCAATCGGTAAACTGCTGGCGCAACTCACCAGCGACGATGACGCCCAGCGTGTCGGCGAAAATCTTCATCACGCGCACGCTGTCTGTGCTGGCTGCCAGCCCAGCCGCAATACCAAAGAGGTAATCGCCAGTGAGTACGGTAGCGGCCGGCGTCCAGACCGCGTTGAGCGTAGAGGCGCCCCGCCGCATCAATGACCCGTCGATCAGGTCGTCGTGCACAAGCGTTGCGGTGTGGAGCATTTCCACTGCGCTCGCAAGCGATATCACCCGTTGCTCGTTTTTGGCGCGCGCCGCGGCCGCGGCGGCTTTAAGCGCCGGGTGAGTAAGCATAGCGGCGATCAGCAAGGAAACGGTGGGGCGGATGCGCTTTCCGCCGCTGCTCACGATCATTTCCACCGCTTTACGCAGGTCTGGCGGTTGTATGTCAGGCAGACGCAATAACGTCGCCTCAACTTCAATGAGCTTGTCCTTTACCAACTCCAATGCGTTATTTACCGATACTGTCCCCAGGGCGCTCTGCGTCCGAGTAGTGTCAAGTTGCTGGCCTTTTAACCAGTTCATCGTCTCTGTCATATCATTTATGCTGCCATGTTATATGTTAACCCGAAAAGTGCACAAGCATTTGCTGTCGTGATGTCTGCAAGCTCATCAAGACCGATTCCGCGTATTTCCGAGACCCTTGTTGCGGTCAGCAGCAGGTATGCCGGTTCATTGCGCTTGCCACGATGGGGGTGGGGGGCCAGATAGGGCGCGTCAGTCTCCAGAACCATGCGCTCAAGCGGAATCTGGCTCACGATAGCGCGCAACGTGGTCGCATTCTTAAAAGTAACTGGCCCGCCGATGCCAAAATAAAAGCCGAAGGTGAGCGCTCTTTCCGCGTGTCGGGGGGCGCCCGCAAACGAATGGAGCAGCACTTTGACTCGTGAAGCGTACTGCCCCAGGATGTCGAGTGTGTCATCGTATGCGTCTCGGCAATGGATGATGACCGGGAGTCCCAGTCGAACCGCCAATTCCAACTGCTGGATGAATGCGGTTGACTGTACTTCTTTTGGGAATTTATTCCAGTAGTAATCCAGGCCAATTTCCCCGATCGCGGCGACTCTGTTTGATTGTGCAAGCGAGTGCAACTCGGCAAGCGAGGTTGCGTTTAACTCACCGATGTCATTTGGATGTATGCCGACAGCCGCTGTTACATCAGGGTGAGTAGTTGCCATGGTTACTGCGCGGCGACTGCTGGCAATGTCATAAGCAGGATTCAGAAAGCGCGTCACATGCGCGGCGTAAGCGCGTTCGAACACGCTTGCGCGATCTGAGTCAAACGACTCGACATCCAAGTGGCAGTGTGTGTCAAAAAGCATTCGTAGTTGCACTCACAAACCGGCAATTCGCAATCCTGCCTGCAGGATAGGTTCCACCAGATCGCCGTGGGTGGTTTCTGTGTAGACCCGCACAATGGGTTCGGTGCCGCTCAGCCGGATCAACAGCCAACCGCCGTCTTCCAGGCCGAACTTAAAGCCGTCGGTGCTGTTCTTATATGTGACTGCCAGCCCGGCGACCGTTGTGGGTTGGCTCGAAACAAGTGTGGCGCGAACGCGATCTCGTTCAGCCGGTGTGCAACGCGTGTCGATACGGTCATAGTAATGCGCGCCAACTTTGCTGAAGAGCATCTCAATCAATTGCGACGGCGTTTTCCCCGTCTTCACCATAAAGTCAAGCAAGCACAGGTTTGCCAGAATGCCGTCGCGCTCCGGAACGTTGCCGCGGAATGCGTATCCGCCGCTTTCCTCGCCGCCGATCATGGCGTCAACCTCAACCATCTTCGGGGCGATGTACTTGAAACCCACGCCGGTTTCATACACGGGCACATCGTAGAGCTTGCCAAGTTTATCAAGCATCGAGGTGGTGCTCAGCGTCTTGACGATTGGGCCGCGTTGTCCGCGCACTTCAAGCAGATAAAGCGCGATGAGTGCGAATGCGCGCAGTTGGTCGACGAATTTGCCGTTCTCGTCGCCAAAGCCGCAGCGGTCTGCATCACCGTCGGTGATACAGCCACAGTTTGCTCCTGTCTCGACAATTCTGGCGAGTCCGACATTCACGTTGGGTGGAATCGGTTCCGGGCGCAACATCTCCGGGAAGACGGGATTGCGCGTGTTGTGCAGTTCCACAATTTGCGTGCGATCGCCGCCAAGGATGCGGGTTAACCAGCCGGCGCCGTTACCCCACATCGGGTCATAGACGATTTTCAGACCCGCTTTGCGAATGGGTTCAACGTCGATCAGTTTTTTTAGGTTTGCCAGGTATTCAGGCGCGGGATCGAATGTCTCGATCAACCCGGATGACACGGCTTTATCGAAGCTCAGCGTCTTGACATTGGCATCGTCTGGAATGAACGACTCAATCGCTTTTAAACCGTCGGGGTCAATCGCGCCGCCCGTGTCGCCGCGCACTTTGAAACCGTTGTCGTAGGGAGGGTTGTGGCTCGCGGTGATGTTGATTGCGCCAAGCGCCTTGTGCGCAGGAACCGCATACGCGATCACCGGCGTTGGCGTCGCGCCATTCGTCAGCCACACCTTGATGCCATGTGCTGCGAGGACTTCAGCAGCTGCTGCGGCGAAATCTTCAGACTGAAAACGTTTGTCGTAACCGATGACACACCCGGTGTAAAGATTGGAATTACCGAGAGACTCCATATAACGGGCATAGCCTTCTGTGCAGCGGCGCACATTGGCAAATGTGTAGTCCTCCGCGATGCGCGCGCGCCACCCGTCAGTTCCAAATTTAATATCGCTCATTGTTGCTTCCTTAGCGTCTGCAACGTCTGCAGATCATAATCCACCATCATTTCTATGAGTTGCTGGAAACCGATGTTTGGCGACCACCCAAGCATGTGTTTGGCTTTGGATGCATCACCGATGAGCAGATCGACTTCGGCAGGTCTGTAGTGTCTTGGGTCGATCACGATATGATCCTGCCAGTTCAATCCCACCCGCTTGAATGCGATATCGCATAACTCGCGGACAGAGTGCGTTTCTCCGGTTGCGAGGACGTAATCGTCGGGTTTGTCCTGTTGCAGCATCATCCACATGCCGCGCACATAATCGCCTGCAAAGCCCCAGTCGCGGCGGGCGTCGAGGTTGCCGAGTCGTAGCTCCTTCTGCAAGCCGAGTTTGATCCGCACCGCCGCATGGGTTACCTTGTGGGTGACAAATTCGAGGCCGCGACGCGGGCTTTCATGGTTGAAGAGAATCCCGTTGCAGGCATATAGCCCATAGCTTTCGCGGTAGTTCACCGTGATCCAATGCCCGTACACCTTTGCCACACCATATGGGCTGCGCGGGTGGAAAGGGGTGCTTTCGCGTTGGGGCACCTCGACGACCTTGCCGAACATCTCGCTGGAACTGGCCTGGTAGAAACGCGCATCTGGTTTTACCTGTCTGACTGCTTCGAGCACCCGAGTGACGCCGAGAGCGGTGAACTCGCCGGTCAACACGGGTTGACTGAATGATGTGAGCACAAAGGATTGGGCCGCCAGGTTGTAGACCTCGTCAGGTTTGTGTTCTCGCACGATGTCCATCAGTGACGACTGATCAAGCAGGTCGCCCTGAGCAATCTCAACATTATCCTGGATGTGAGCGATGCGGTCAAAGTTTACAGTGCTGGTGCGACGGACCATGCCAACGACGCGGTAGCCTTTCTCAAGCAGAAACTCGGCCAGGTACGAGCCATCTTGTCCTGTAATACCGGTAATAAGGGCTGTTTTGATAGTCATTCCGGGTATGCTCCAGCAGCAACTTTATTGCGCCAGTAATTCAGGATGTCGGTGAGTGTCTGTTCAAACGGTATCTGCGGCTGCCAGCCAATTTCCTGTGTAATCAAGCTGTTGTCGCCATAACTGATTGGCGTATCGATGACGCGGAACTTGGCGGGATCATTGTGCACGTCAATCTTGACCTTGCTCATCTGCATCATCTGATCGAATACACTTTGAATCGAACGCGGTATCCCACTGCACACGTTATAGACGCGTCCGGAGTCTGCGAGTCGCAGGATTTGATAGTAGCCTCTTATGGTGTCACGGACATCGGTGAAATCCCGTTGCGCGGACATATTACCAACAGCCATCACAGGCTCGCGTTTTCCCGCCTCAATCTCCGCAATCTGACTCGCGAAGTTGGACACAACGTAGGTCGGTTTCTGCCCCGGCCCGATATGGTTAAAGGGGCGAGCCACGACGACATCCAACCCATGACTGTAACGGTACTGCATCGCCATGGTCTCCTGCGTCACTTTGCTCACCCCGTAAGGGTTGTTTGGGCGCAGCAGGTGCTTCTCGGTAAATGGCAGATACTCCGGGGCAATCGGAGCGCCGTAGACTTCATTCGAGCCAACGACCACGACGCGCGGGGTAAGCCTGTTTTTGATGATGGCTTCGAACAGGTTGAGCGTGCCCTGCACATTCACCTGGTAGGTAGCCCAAGGGTCTTCCCACGATTGAGGCACGCTGGCTTGTGCTGCCAGGTGGATGATGATGTCGGGCCGCTCATAGCGAAGAAGGCGGCGTATTGGTTCTGGATCGCGCAAGTCGATCTGCCACCACTGGATACGCGCATTGACCCGATCTCCGCTTGTTTTACTGGATACTCCAATGAGCATCCAGTGTGTTTTTTGTAATAGATATTCGCACAGTGCAGTGCCGGCGAAACCGTTCATTCCAGTGATTAGGACGCGCATAATGTTTACACCAGTGCGTGATTATCGCATGGTATTGGACGGTCTCTGCAGAACGGAAAACGAAGCGCTAATTCCAGTGGATCCTTTGGATATTATGGAATCGCTGTTGCGATTGCGGTGGGGAGGGCGCGCGGCACAAATACAGAAGTGAGCATTGTCGTTGTGCCAAAAGCGAGGGAACCGACAATTAAGAGCAGCACGAGCGCAACAAAGCCGATGCCGCCGGCGATACCTATCCACGAAAGGACGCGCGCCTGATCGGGATTGCTTGCGCCGCGCGACCCGGCGAGGCCGATCCCACCCAGCAATAAAGGGAGCAGCGGAAGCGGCGGCACGCATAATGCAATGCCGACGCCGAAGCACGTGGCCATGGACAGGACGCCGCTAATTCCTGCCAAGAGTGCAATCAGGTCGTTGCCATTACGATGTTGGGTGTTCAAGGGCGGGGGTTCAGGAAGGCGCGGCAACTGAGCGGCGGCGCCAAGCTGGTCGAGATAAAGAGATGGAGGATGGACAACGACGCCTTCCGCGGCAAGAAGCCTGGCTGTGCGCTCGCACACACGGCGTCCATCTTCGGTGTACCACAGGCAACCCGCGCAAAGCGGAATACCCGTGATCTCGCAATTTTCAACCGCTTCGTTTAAGCATTCCGCGCATCGCGTTGCCATTTAAGTAAGGCGGAGAGAGTGAGATTCGAACTCACGGTGAGGAAAAATCCCCACAACGGTTTTCGAGACCGTCCCATTCAACCACTCTGGCATCTCTCCATGTCCTCCAGACTACAAACTATTTTACCTCAAACTGACGGGTTCGTCCGGCAGTCCTAAACGCGGAGCATGCACAAGCTATAGTGCGCTTGTTCCCTGCCAGCGCGGCGCCACGGATATACTATGGTCAATCCAGCCGAAAATGGCGCAGTAGTGTAATATGCGTCTAAAGGTTGTGCTTTGGCAACATTAGATATGAGTAGTGCCCGGTGACCACAAGTTCCGAACAGGATTTAATTGAGCGCTTGCGCCAACAGGATACCCATGCTTTGAGCGAGCTATACGACTTATTTAGCTCACGCGTCTATTCTCTGGCGGTGGCGATACTTGGCGACACTATGGCGGCTCAGGAGGTGACGCAGGATACCTTCATGAAGGTCTGGAAAAACCCGCACCTCTACCATCGTGACGAGGGCCGCTTTGCCGGCTGGTTGCTCACAATCACTCGTCGCCTGGCCATCGATCATATTCGGCATGAGAATCGGCGCAGCGGGAAATCATTTTCGCTTGATGATGAAAACTTGCCGGAATTGCGCGACCCGTGGCAGGATGAGCAGGCAAGGTGGCGTGATTTGAAACACATGATGGATGAATTGCCTCTTGAGCAACGCGAAGTAATTGTCCTGGCCTATTACCGTGGGATGAGCCAGAGCGATATTGCGCTGTACCTTGACACACCTTTAGGCACCGTCAAGACTCGCCTGCGTCTTGGCATGGAGAAACTGCGAGCCGCTTTTGTTGAGACTCGCAACATTTAGTCAAAGAGACAATTGGACAAAGTCACTGCGTGGGGTTGAATCCGTTCTGGCGAGTTATGACGTTTAATGATTAGTGATTGAGTGAATTGAGTGAAATGAGTAAGTTAACTTGTGCTGATGTTATTGAGTCATTGCCTGCATTGGCATTGGGCGCACTGGATGATCATGAGCGCCTGGATGTCACAGCACATATCGACGCGTGTTCTGGCTGCCAAACGCAGTATAGACAGTATGTTGATATCTCGCGCGGTCTGCTGGAGACTGTTCCTCAACGGTTCCCGCCCGCAGCATTGAAACGATCGTTGATGCTAGCCATCGACCCGCCAAAGAAGAATCGGGCAACACAGGTTCGCGCATGGTTCACTGGCGCCCAGTCGCTGCCAAGGTGGGCCTGGGGCAGTGCAATACTGGCTGTGTTGCTCGTCTTCAGTTTGCTCGGTGTTCGTTATGTGAGTATGCTTGACCAGCAAAACGGGCTGGCGCAGCAACTTCATGAACAGCAGGTAACGATTTCGGTCCTGACCGGAAATGAGAAGCAATCTATCGCGATGCTCGGAACTGCAAACGCCAAAGGGGCTACCGCAACTCTGATGTTCGATTCTCAGTCGGCAACGGGCGTCTTATTGCTTCACGATCTCCCAGTATTACCTGATACTCAGTCATACCAATTATGGTTGGTTGACTCGGCGGGTAAACGAGACAGTGGCGCGGTTTTTAACGTGTCGCCGGATAGTAATGGCGTGGCAACGCTGGTCATTTATGCGCCGCAGGCGCTGAAAAATTATGTCAAGTGCGGCGTCAGCATCGAGCCGCGCGGCGGTAGCCCAAAACCAACCGGCCCGGCAGCGCTAACCGGAACGTATAGTTAGCAGTCTCCATTGACGGAGATTTGCTCTTTTTCAAATACATCCAAAACTCCAGAACTCAACGTTACTTGTACAGGACGTGATAACCACAAGCGTCAGAGTGGTGAAGTGTCCGGTTACTAACGTTGTTAGTGTTGTTAATGTTGTTCGCGAGTTATTTTAGGAAAAACAGAAGTACAAAGGTTTTTGCTTTCCAACATCAGGTTCTGGATGAAAGAATTTCACTTTGATGGATTCCGGTTTGATGGTGTTACCTCCATGCTTTATTTTGATCACGGCTTTCGCGACA
>CAIXPS010000142.1 GCA_903921365.1 uncultured bacterium
CTCTATTAGTGTCTTGATCTCTTGGCGCAACTCCCCGATGACCACTGTTAACTTGCTATTGTCTGCCTTCAGCTGGTCATTTTCTGCCCTGAGCCCCGCGAGTATCTCACTTTGTTCGATACATCCACTTTAGCACAGATGTGCTTTTTTACCTCAAGTCTGAACAGTTACGGTGCAATTGCCATTTGACGCAATGGCTTATTCTATTTACAATACACAATGTTAGATCGATATGCCGGAGTGGCGGAACTGGCAGACGCGCACGACTCAAAATCGTGTTCCGCAAGGAGTGTGGGTTCGACTCCCACCTTCGGCATAATTTTTCTCCCCTTTTTCATCTCCTCAGTAGATATTACCTATTTGCGGACGTGTCCCTATAACTATGCAGGGATTACACCGTATGAAAAAGGGACTGTCGTTCGGCATAGTGTTGTTCATCGCGGGCTGGCTCACGCTAAGTCAGTCGCCGTCATGGCCGGCCCACGCCGCTGTAACGGCGCCTGCGACGCAGACAGTCCAGGCCGCACCCCGCGAGAGCTTTAAGGCGCCTGTCACCGCTCACCCGCGCCTGTGGCTGACCCAAAGCGACCTGCCACGGCTGCGCTCGTGGGCCACGCCATCGAACCCGATGTGGCAGAACGGCCTGCTGGTGGCGTTGAACAACGCCGTCAGCATCTACAACACCCAGTTTTATCCCGGCGGCAATCCAAACCCGATCTGGCCGGATGGCGGCACGAGCAACTTTGAGTTGTATGCCACCGAGGCCTACGCGCAGTTCTTCGCCTTTATGTCGCTGGTCGATCCGAGCGCGAACGCGCGCATCACGCACGCCGTCCGCGCGCGTAATCTGCTGATGCATGCGATTAACACGGCTGTCTCCGGGCCTGAGGCAGCCAGTCAGCCCTTTCGCGACCCGCAGTTTATCACCTTCAACCGCGGTAACTGGTGGGGCGAGGCCTGGGGGCTAACCGTGGACTGGATCTACGACGCGAAGGATGGCAACGGCGATCCGCTCCTGACCGACTCGGACAAGGCAACTATCCGGGCCGTCTTTATGCGCTGGTGCAATGACCTGTTGACGGCCTACCAGCACCCCATACCCGTCGGCGTTCAGAACAGCCCGAGCCTGCTCAACGACAAGACCGCGCTGCGGTCTGCGGCCAACAACTATTTTGCCGGCCACATGCGCAATATGACGTTGATGTCGATGAGCGTGGATCCAGCGGACGATCCGCCGATCACCTCTACGGCGTCCATCACGGCGCTTGGCAACAGCCTGCGCAGTTATTTCACCGAGGCAACGGGCGCATGGTTGTACCAGCAGTACGCCACGTTTGAACAATCCCCGCAGGTGATCTCGGATTATGGGCTGCCAGCCAACACAACCGGTCTCGGCATGGCTACGGGCGGGCTTTCGGTCGAGGGATTTCTGTACGGTCATTCACTCGGTTATCTCACCGAAGCGTTGCTGGGACTGCACACGGCGGGTTATGACGATCCTGCTTTGATCGGGCCGCAGGCCAAACTGCTGCAAAGCAGTTACTGGGACAAGATGGTCGATGGCTATCTGGAGTCGATCACACCAATCTCATACACCATGCCCGGCTATGCGTGGATGGGGCCGATCCACCAGATGATGAGCTATGGCGATGTGCAACACTTCTATCTCACGCCCGACCACTTCGCCACATTTGGCGCGCTCGCCGTGTACGATCAATCCATCAGCAACACGGCGCGGCTCGACCGGATGCGCTGGTTCACCACGTATGCGTTGCAAGGCGCCGAGACCAAGCTGTTTACGCGCGCGGGCAGCAACATCTGGGGCAACGCACTCGCCAGCGACGCGATCCTGTATTTCATGATGTACGACCCGGCGCGGAACTTTTATCCGCCCGACCCGCGTCCGTCCCTGCCGACAGCGTTTTACTCAGCGTCGATCGGTCGCCTGCTCGCGCGCACCGACTGGACGCCGCATGCATCGTGGATCAGCATGAAGTGCGGCTGGGAGACGATCAACCACCAGATCGCCGACTGTGGTCAGGTGGAGTTTTATCGCAAAGGTGAGTGGCTGACAAAAGAACACACCAGCTACTCCGACGATGGCACGCTGACGACGACCGACTTCCACAACACACTCTCAATCCAGAACCATTGCGCGTGCCCGACCGGCCAGCCGGCGAACCTGCAATGGTTTGAGGGGCCGACGTGGGATCGGGGCAGCCAATGGACGAATGCACAGAATGCCGGCGACCCCTACGCCGTCGCCAGTTGGAGCGGACGTTATGCGTTTGAGTATGCCGACGGAACTAACCTGTACAACCGCCCGTCGTTCTGGACGCCCGCGAACGACGCGTCCGATGTGACGCACGCCTCGCGCTCGGTCGTTTGGCTGATGCCCGATATCCTGGTGATCTATGACCGCGCGACAACAAAGCACAACGGTTTCAAACGGTTCAGCCTGAACCTGCCCTACACGCCAACCCTCGACGCTCAACGGAATCTCGCGACAGAGACATTGCCAAGCGGTCAAAAGCTGTACATCCAGACCGTGCAGCCGGTCGCGGCTAGCTATACGATCACACCCGTGGGAACATGGGGCGCAATCGCCGAGTTTGATCCGATCCAGTCGCGGCTGGTGGTCGAAGACCCTGCGAACCCGCTGGATGCGCGCTTGTTGCACGTGCTGCAAGGCGCAGACGCAGCCGTTGCTCCCGTGGTTGCAGCGCCGTTGCAGACCATCAGTGGGACATCGTTCTCCGGCGTGGTCATTTCGAACACCGCCATCTTGTTCCCGCTGACGATGGGACGCGCTCCCACAGCGACGATACAGGGCGCGCCCTTTACCGGAACCACCTATCTCGTCCCCGGCGACACGACGGCGCACCTCATCACCGGCCTGCATCCCGGCGCCATATATGACATAGTGACGCAAACGATCGGATTGAGCGTACAGGTCACAATTCTGCCGGGTGGATCACAAGTATCTGCCGATAGCGCCGGCGTGCTGGCGCTTGGCACACAAGCCGTGACGTTCCAGCGCAGATACTTGCCAGTGATGTTGAGGAATTGAGATTGGAGATTGGAGATTAGAGATTAGAGGTGGGAGATTGGAGGCCGAGGCTTCAGCCGGATTAACCGGTTTCGTTAAAAGGCAGTTGTATTGCCGTGCATCAAAACATGATGGGTAGCGTGTGAGACAAGAATTATGAGAAATATGAACCTGAAGAATATCATCATCAGCGTACTGAGAATCGCAATCGTTACTGGCGTGGGATTGTCGCTGGCCGTTATTCCGACGCCGCACATAGTAAAAGCGGTAAGTCCGATTATTGTGACGTTAACCACGTTCCCTGACGACCCGAGCGACGGACAGTGCGACATCTGGGAAGCCTTGCAAGCAATCTACCAGGCCAATAACGGCGGCAATCCAACCTATGGGAACTGCACCGCAAATGTCGGGGCGAATGTCATTCAATTCAACGTCAGCGGCGCCATCAAGATGCCACCCCCGGCTGGTTATGGGCTGAGTGGGCGCACCGACCTGCCATATGTGCATGGCGATACCACCATACAGGGACCGGTCACATTCGATGGTGACAGCAACGAGAGGGACACGCATATCTTCCGTGTCGCCGGCGATGCCAAGCTGACACTGATTAACGTGACGCTGGAGAAGGGTTTGAGTAGCGGCGCAGGATCGGTCATCTACTCAGACCAATTCGCGTCAATCGACCTGATCAACTCGACGATCCAGGATAACGTCGCGGAAAGCGATGGCGGCGCTATCATCGCGAACGGGCCGATGAATATCATTGGCAGCACCTTTTCCAACAACTGGACGCGCACTGGCAACGGCGGCGCCATTGCCTATTCCGGCGCCGACGCGATGCAGATTAACACAAGCACTTTCTCGAATAACACCGCGGGCGGGGATGGCGGCGCCATCCGGATAGCGGGTAGCACAGTCGTGACGGTGACCGACACCAAATTCGACACGAACAAAGGTTCTTCGGGCGCAATCTTCCTGGATAACAACAACTTCCTGACGTTGCAGCGCGTCGAACTCACTGCAAACAGCGCCATCACGGAAAGCGGCGGCGCACTTTATTCCAATTCCGGATCAAATGCGACCATTATCGATTCGCAGTTTACGTTGAATACAGCGGCGCAGGGATATGGCGGCGCCATCTATAACATGGGCGTGATTACTGTCTCGCGCAGCAGCTTTATTCAGAACTCGGCCATCATCAGTGATGGCGGTGCGCTGGCAAACAACAACAACGGCATTGTCCAGCTGGGCAACGTGACTTTCAATGGCAACAGCGCCGACAACCATAACGGCGGCGCCATTTACAACTTCAACTCAAGCTTCGGCGTCGATTCGACGATCATGATCAGCAACGTGACGTTTGCCGACAACAGCAGCGCAAGCAGCGGCGCCATCTTCAACGCGCCCGGACAGGCGATCTTCGCCGCAAATACGATTTTCCATAAGAAATCCGGCGGCAGCCCGAACTGTAACGTTCACATCACGTCGCACAATAACAACCTCGACAGCGATGGCACGTGCGGATTGACCTTGGGCAGCGATCACCCCAATGTTGACGCGCAACTCCTTCCGCCCGGTTTGAACGGTGGGAACCTAGCCGTGCTCTTGACGCAGAATCCCAATTACGGCAGCCCGGCAATCGACGCTGGCAGCAACACTGTCTGTGCAAGCCCATTGATCGACAATCAGGATGAGACCGGTGGAGTGCGCCCCCAGAATGGCACGAACAGCAACGGTGCGCCGGCATGCGATATTGGCGCGATGGAAGCCGCAACGGCCAAGCCCATATACAACTCAACACCGCTACCGCCCGGCCCGATCAACTTTGGCAATGTCGTACAAAACACGTCTATTCCCGGCAGTCTTACAGTTCAGAACCCGGGCAACTACACCCTGACGCTCTCCAGTCCGAGCAACACCAACGGCACTGACTTCACTGTCGACACATCGGGATTCCCGGTCAAAATCGGCGCGGGCAGCCAGTCGCAAATCAACATGACCTGCAAACCGGGCAGCATCGGTCCGAAGTCGAGCACCTTCAGTTTCAGCACAAACGACTCGACCAAGCCACAAGTCAGCTTCACCCTGTTATGCAACGGCGTATCAACGCCTGTGCCGACCTTCTCCCCGTACCCGCTGCCAGGGCCGGTTGAGTTTGCCGGCGCAACCCTTGGTAAAACCACCACCAATACGATCGTCATCACCAACACAGCAACCGGCCCAGTCACACTGATCATCACCCCAACCGGCCTGACCGGAGACCCGGATTTCACTTATACCGTGGCGTTGCCGATCCACCTCACGCCGAATACGGCGGCGACGATCTATGTCATATGTAAGCCCTTGCTGCTGGGGCTGCGCTCAGCAGTTCTGCATTTATCGACCAACGATCCTTCACAATCAACGGTGACCTACCCGTTGAATTGCTTGAGTGCGGCGCCGGCATCGCCATACCTTGTTTATGGCTACGGGATTATGGCTGGCGGATTCGCTGGTTTCACAAGTGACTTGTCGAGTCCCAATGGTGTAGCTGTCAGCCCGGATGGCAATTTTGCATACACTGCGGGGTCCAGCGCCAAGGGTGGTCGAATCGCCGTGGCTCAGAAAAACCCGGTATTGGGATTTCTTGGCAATCAGGCGTTGGGTGATTCGCGCGCCGACCTGAGTTCTCCAGATGGCCTGGCAGTCAGTCCGGATGGCAACTTCCTCTTTGCCACTTCTTACTCGAATAATGCCCTCGTCACCTACCACCGCAACCTGGCTACGGGAGCGATCACTTACCTATCCACGTTAACGCATGCGGGCATGGCAAATGCGTATGGAGTGACATTCAGCCCCGATAACCAATATGCCTACGTGAATGCCTATGGCGATGGCGATATTGTTGTCTTCAAGCAAACCTCGGGCGTCTGGGGCTACTCGTCCTTAATCAACGCAACCAGCTATACAACAAAAACCTTAAATGCTGCGACTAGCGTTACAGTCAGTCCGGACGGCAGGAATGTTTATGTGACCGCGTTGAATGCCGGTATTTTCGATGGTGATTTAGCCGTCTATAGCCGCAACACAGCCACAGGCGCACTGACACCGCTACAGACTCGTTTTCAGGGAGATATGCTTGACGGAAGCAGCCTGGATGGCCTCCAGGGGGCTAATGATGTCAAGGTCAGCCCGGATGGTCTGAATGTTTACGTCGCGAGTTGGTACAGCAACGCGCTTGTGTCATTCCGTCGCGATCCATTCACAGGCAAGTTAACCTGGCTGAACACGTTGAACAATAGCGGTGGTGTTACTGGGCTGGGTCATGCAGCAGGCGTGGCCATCAGCCCGGATGGTATGCATGTCTATGTCACCGGGCAAAGTGATAATGCATTAGACGTTTTTAACAGGGACCCCTCTACCGGAGCATTGACGTTTAATGAGTCGCACGTCACCAATGCCGGGGCATCTCAATTCCTGACAGGAGCGACCCGGGTGGCTGCCAGCCCGGATGGGCTATGGGTGTTTGTTACTGCGAGCCAGGATAATACTTTGGCGACGTTTTACAAGGCCAACCCGGCGCCAGCCCTGGTCAGCCTTTTGCCTGGTTCGGCCACTGTGGGTAGTAACGGTTTCACCTTGAAGATCAATGGCAGCAGTTTTGTCAGCACGTCACTCGTCATTTGGAATACAACCGTGGCGGCAACAACGTTTGTCAACAACGGCGTGTTATCAGCCATCATTCCGTCTAGTTGGCTCACCGTGACCGGCTTTGCGTGGATTAATGTCTATAACCCAGCGCCTGGCGGCGGCTTCGCCTATTATCCACTGCTGTTCTTTGTTACCAGCAATGGCGCAATCCCGGTTCCCGGCATCGACCATCTCACGCCTGGCGCGACAAAGGCCGGTAACCCCAAGTTGAAGGTAGATATCTACGGCGCCAACTTTCAGAACACCTCGGTGGCGCTCATCGATAACATTACCTATACCACCGGTTATATCGACAGCACTCACGTGACCGTGACATTGCAGACAACGGACATGGCGCAGCCGGGCACCGTGAACGTCAAAGTGCGCAATTTGCCGAATATTGATTCAAATGAAGCGGGGTTAACCGTCGCGCCGCCGGGCACGAACGTGAAACCAGATATCTTCACACTGTCGCCGCCGTGGGTGTTCTCGTTCGGTCCGGCCAGCCCGCAGTTCACGATCGTGATCACCGGTGTGAACTTCGTTGATGGCGCAACCGCGCAGTGGAACGGCAGTGACCGCCCGACGCAGTTCATGGACAGCACCCACGTCAAGGTGACGATCAACGGCGCCGACATCATCGCGCCGGGAGTGGCGGCGATAGCGGTCACCAATCCTGCGCCCGGAGGCGGGTCGTCGAACCTGCTTGCCTTTACCATCTCGAAGAGACACTTACTCTTTGTGCCGTATTTGAGACGTTAACGGTTTTGAGGCGTTAATACAGGGCGCAGTGCAACTGCGCCCTCTGTACAGTTGTTTGTCTGGCAGTGTAAAGAAGCTACTGCGATTCGCACCTTGGCGCCGTCATTGACCATAGCGCGCTGATCGGCACGGCGAGCAGGTTCGGGCCAAACGGCCGCTCGTTCACCACGAATGTCTCGATCATGCCGCCAAGCTGTGTCGATGAAGACGGCCGGCAACTGTGTCACGATGAGCAGAGCAGTTTGTGCAGCATTGTAGAATAAGGAAATTACGATTATCATAATCGTAATTTCCTTATGGTCTCGACTCACTGCCGCCGCTGTGAGGATGGAGGCTGTCATGTTCGTCAACCGCATCTCCGAATTGCAGCCAGAACTTGGGAATCGCCGGATTTCCTATGCACTTTGTGCGCGGTCGGGTTTTACCCCGCAACTGTGGCAAATGGCGCATGAACGCCGCGATATCCTCCTGTTTGATCTAGAGGCGATTCTGGCGTCTGATGTTTCTACCGGTGCAAGCTTGTCCTAATCCGTGACGCTACCCGCGCAGCACCTGATCGATTGCCGACAGGATATCGGGCGTTAACGTTTTCCCCGCCGCCGCAGCGTTATCAGCCACCTGCTCCGGTCGCGATGCGCCTACTATGACGCTCGCCACGTTCTTCTGGCGCAGGCACCACGCCAACGCCAGTTGCGACAGGCTCAACCCCGCCTCGCGCGCAATCGGCGCCAGTTGTTGCACGCGCTCCAGCAGCGCGGCATCCACGTGGATGCGATCGTGCACATAGTTATCGACGATGCCGCTCTTCAGGAACATATTCTGCTTCGGGTCTGCGGCGCGGCTGCCGGCCGGCGGCGGTTCACCGGGCTTGTACTTGCCGGTGAGTACGCCCTGCGCCAGCGGCGAGAACACCACCTGGCCGATGCCTTCGCGTTCGCATAGCGGGATGACATCCCGTTCGATTCCGCGCGCCAGCATGTTGTATTGCGGCTGGTTCGACACGATGGGATGGAATCCGCGCGCGCGAGTGATCTCGACGGCTTGCGCGATCTGTGACGCCGTCCATTCGGAGACGCCGTAGTACAAGATCTTGCCCTGGCGCGCCAGGTCGTCCAATGCCTGTAACGTTTCTTCGAGCGGCGTGTTGTCGTCCCAGCGGTGGCACTGATACAGGTCTATGTAGTCCATACCCAGACGCTTGAGTGAGGCGTTGCACTGTTCAAAGAGATGTTTGCGCGACAGACCGCGCTGATTCGGGTAGGGGCCCATCGAAAAAAAGACCTTGGTGGACAGGACGTAGGTGTCGCGCGGGTACTTCGCCAGCGCGCGCCCCACGACCTTCTCGGCTTCGCCGCCAGCGTAGGCGTTCGCGTTGTCGAAGAAGTTGACGCCCAATGCGTAAGCTGCATCAATGCACGCCTCAGCAGTCTCATACGAAGTCGAGTTGCCATAGGTGAGAAACGCACCAAGGCTGATTTCCGACACCTGCACGCCATACTTGCCCAGTCGACGGTATTCCATTTAGACACACACTCCTTGTCGATATCCCTTCGGCATTCTACGTCAGTTCACGCAAACGCCGCGACAGTGTGCACATGACCCGCTCGGACAAGTTACTGTCGCATGCGTTCCCACACGATCTCATTGGTGCGGATCGCACCGTTCACCAGGGTTGGCGGTGCGGTGAGCGTCAGTACATCGCCGTCAAAGCGGTAGAACCGCACGATATCTGCGCCGATCCAGTTGGGATAAAGGCAAATCTCACTGTGATGGATGACGCGATCCGGCAGCACCGTGTAGCGGCCGTGGTAGGTAAGGTAAGTGTTTGCTGCGGCGGCTTTCTCCTCAACCGTGCCGCCCATCTGATCGCCGGTCGCATAGGCCGGTCTGCCCGCCGACATAATCGACACGGCCATGAAACCGTCATCGGTGTAGGTGATGTAGCCGGCGGCATCCGGGCCATAAGGATACGCGGCGGCGCCGTCGACTGATCGACTCGTTATCGAGCGTAATCGCCATGTTCCGACGAATTTATTGTTCACCATATGATGTTATCTCTGGTATACGAAATCCTTACCTTTGCACGCTCGGCATATAGATCACCGTGTAGTGATCCGGCGCTCCCTGCAATACCCACAGGTCCACAGACACCGTCTGCGGGCTGCCCATCACGCGGTTTGCCACATTGGCTCGCGAAATGGCAACGCACTTGCCCAGGTTGCCGCTTCCGGCGGCGATCTTGACCAAGCCTGTGTAATGCCCGGGCAGCAATCCGGTCTTGTCGATTACGATTTGCGCGCCCGTGGCGCTCACACCCGTAGTAGTGATCCAGCTTGTGTTCGTGCTGAACGTCGGCGTCAAAACCCCGCCCCCCATGTTGCTGGCGGTAAGCGCTTGCGGCGGCGGGTTCGGCCCGACCTGATAGCCGTTAAAGACCAGGTTATCGGGCGCATGGCTTAGCTGGGGCAGCAGTTGCGCCAGGCTGAGCGTATAGGTCGGGACGCTGTTCGGGTCGCGCGGATCCGAACCGAACAGGTACTCGACGCCGTCAGGAACGCCGTCGCCATCCGAATCAGCGCGATGCGGAAGCGTGCCCAACTGGAACTCCTCCCAGTTGTTCAACCCGTCGCCATCCGGGTCAGCGTTCCAGGTTGTCACACTGTGCGCTATCTTCCAGTCATCCGGGATGCAGTCGCCTGCGGAGATGATCCCATTGGTCAGCAGCAACTCGAGGTCGTTGGAGAGCGGCCCACCGATACCAGCGGCATCGACCTCGCGTATCTTAAAATGATAGGTATATCCCGGCGTCAGCCCGTGCAGCGTGAGCGGAGACGAACTAAGGAAGTTAATTGGCGAAGGCCCTTCGAGGGCGCCATCGCCCCATTGCCCTGGGCCGGCCGGCGTTCCTTGCGCATAGAACAGTTGGAACCCAGCCACATAGGAGGGGATCGCATTGTTCGGCCACGTCAACGTGACGGTATAACTCAGGTCAACCGATCCGGTCAATGGGTGCATCGCGGCCAGACCTCCTGGCTGTGTTGGGGTCACGATGATCCCGGTGGATGGCGCACTGATGTTACCGCTGGCGTCATACGATGCGATCGCGACCGTGGCCGGATGATTGTTGTTCAAACCGTCAATGCGCGCGCATTGCTGCGGCGCGGGAACCGACGGCGTATACGGTATGGTTGCAATCAAACGGGCGTAGTGCGTTTGTGCCACGCCATTAACATCAGGATTGCTGTAGGTGATGAGATATCCGGCGCTGTCGTTGGCAGGGTCGACGTCCCAGCAAGCCTGTGCGGCGTTCTCACGCGGCCACACGGCCAGGTTGGTCGGGACCGGTGGAGCCGTGATATCGGTGTACAGGATGCTGCCTTTGGCGCGCAACGCCAGGTAACCGGGCTGATAGACCGTGCTCGTAATCGTATCGCTGACCGCTGGGAACGTCGTCGGGCCATCACCGATGTTCGCCTGGACGAAGTATTTGCCGCTGCCCAGGTAGGACATGTCCCAGTCGTAGTAACCGGTTGAGGCTGGATAGTTCTCTACGATAACGCCGCCGTACTCCTGTGTCGTCGTCAGTGCGCCGGCATTTGTGGCGGTGTAGTACAGGTCGATCATCAAGTTGGTGGTCGGCGGGACCGTCCATGTGATGCGATAGGTGGTGGTGAGCGGAACCTCATTCTGGGTAGAAGGCGCGCCGAGTTTGATCGGCGGAACCGCCTTGTTTGCCAGGTACAGGAAGTGGTAGTTATCAGCGGCCGTCGCGCTGATGATCCTCGCCGTCCACGTGCCGGTCAATGGGTTGGCGTCGCCGTACAGGGTGCTGTTGGATTGCAGCAGCACCGAAATGCCGTGGGTGGCCGCATTCGTCGGCGTGATTACCAGACCGCCGGGTCGCACCAGTTGCAACTGCGGCGCGTTGTGTTCCCAACTCAATGCCGCGAGGAATGAGTCCGTGTTATCCGTGACGGTGAACGGAATGCTCACGACCGATGCGAGCGGATTGGCGACGATGGTGGGCGTCAAAGCGAGCGGCTTCCCTGCCGATGTCGGTCTCGGATTGAGTCCTCCGGCAGGCGCCAGTGCGCCAGTGTACTGATCGATCAGGATGTGGTTGTCGCTGCCCATGATGAAGCTGAAGCAACTAATTGCTTCAACACCTGACTGGAGATCGGGGCAACTCAAGTTCAAGTACAAACCGATGTTGTAGCCAAGGACGCTGACTTCGCCCTTGATGCCCCACTCGTATGACGTGCAGGCGCTGTTCGAGCAGAACTGCCCGAAGGCAACGGTGATGCCAAAGGTCACATCTCCGGGTGGAATATCGACCAGCCACCACGAGAACATCGACCCTTTGTTGATCTTGATGTTCGCGCCGATCGATCCAGAGAAGTGGCTCTGGTTGTCGTCTGGCAGCCACTTATATTTGTGCTGCCAGCCCTGCCCGTCCCACAGATGCGCGTGGACGTTGCCCGCGAGCCACCAGCCATCACCCTGGCTGGGATCGCCGTTTTTATATTGCTGCGGGAAGAACAGGCTCATGTCGAGGCCGGTGTCGAGCGGGTTCCACGCTACCCAGGCGTGTCCGTTCACGTCGAGGAGCGCCTCAATCCTTGCAGAAGCCTGCATGTCGAACAGGCCGCGCGTGTCAATGGTGAGCTGTGCTTTGCCGTCGGTGACGACCGAGTCGCCGACATTGAATCCGATGCCGAGTTGAATCTGGGTGTGGTCGGGATCGACGGTCACATTGCCGCTTACCGCGTCGACCATGATTGGCGTGCTGCCGACGGGTATTCCAGGCAGGCTTTGGAACGATAGCGATGCTTCGTTCAAGCGCAACTGGCACAGGATGAATGACACGGCGATCTCCTGGGTGGGGTCGCTGTCGGAGCCAAGACCCGGCAACGCCATCATCGCGTTGCCTTTGATCACCTGCACCGCTGGCCCACCGGTTGTGCCATTCGGGCATGGCTCATTCTCGACATCGACGCTGCCAGAGAAGGCGCGGAAGTCAAAGCTTTGACTGACGACCGTGCCGGCCGCAACCAAAGGATGATCCTTGCTGAACACCAGCAACTGGCCTGGCCGATTAAACATCACGGTTCCGGAGTTGCCCGCGATGTCAATGTCCGGCATCGTCCACACGCGATTTAATGCGCCAAAGGCGTCGTTGGTATTGCGCAGATCCAGACAGTAACCGCCGGGACACGCGGCAGGCGTGCCGTTGCCCGCCAGCCCCAGCGGCATGATTGCCGCCTGACCCGGCAGCCATGCGCCGCCAAGCTTGGCGTCTTGAACTATACGACCGTGCTCCCGGAACACGGTGAAATATCCGGCTGACGAGTCATAGTCCACACCCCAGTTGGGGTTGCTGAAGTCGTACGTCAAACTAGCGACTGCTGCGGAGGCAGGCCCACTCGACATGGTCACACCGACCTGGTAAGGGCTGGTAGAGATTGGCGCCACGGGCGGCACATACCCCGCGTGCCCGGGGTAACCTTCGGCGGTCGCCCACCAGGAGACGGTGAAGTTGAACGTGCTGGTGACGCCAGAACCGACGTCGATCGTCCTTGCAACGCCAAGGCTTTGCTCAACATGCTGCACATTAACGGCGTCTTGCTGAACGCTGATTCGGGTCGCCAGGTTTTCGAGCGGGTTGTTGCGGTCGGTAAACGCAAACGGAAGATCGACCGTGTTGGCGTAGAAATACCCGGGCGTCAGGTAGCCGTAATCAGCGCCCGTGAATCCACCGGTGAATGCGCTGCCGACCCACATCAGCAGGGTCTGGGTAATGACGGGCACACCTGCCACAAGAAATACCTGGTTATTCGGGCCGCCATATAAATAGGGATTTGCAATATCTGTATTCACGTAGACTAAATCACCTGCTACGGCAACCATGCGTTGTGTGATGATGTTCGACGGCCCGAGGCTCCAGGTGATGAAGGGGGTATATTGTCTACCAGTGGTTGGAATGATCGTCTGGACACAGGCGACTGCCCCAGACTGGCAACCGCTGCTTGGGGTAAAGCCATTCTCGGAAAAGACGCGGTATGGCGGAATATCAACGTAGGGTGTGCTGGATGTGGGTTGCTTCATGAACGCGCACCCTTTGCCAGTAGTGACCGGGACCGCATCAATGGGGCAGGCGCGCACGATGACGGTCAGGCTCTCATTGGTATACGTGAGCGGATGGCAGTGTGACGCACAATCGTATGGCGGTGTGGGGTCGCCGGTGTAGTTCAGCGCCAAGCCCCAGTTCCCGCCGTCGCCTGGCAGAACAGACACCGTGTTCATTTGATTGGGCCAAAATCCCGATATGGCGGCATTGGCTTTCGTTAATAGCTGTCCTTGATATGCGACTGGATGAAAGAGTTGAGGGCTCCAGTGATTGCTTGAATCAATCTCGATGGATACACGGGTGTTGTCAACCAGATGCAGCGACAGCGCCGTAATAACGTGTGTGGTGGAGATGTCAAAGCTGTACGTCATCACGCCGGTGCCTGCCACACTGCCGTTGCCGAAGTTTTCGCCGGGCAAGTCGGCCAACTGGACTGCATTGGCGGCTTCGACGATGTACATATTCTGGTTCGGATCTGCCAAAGCCGGTGGGTGGACGTGTATCTCACATGCCGAGGTGTCGCCGCTCAAAACAACATAGTTGGGATTTGCGCCATCCGAAGCGGCGTTGCCACAGAAGCCACTGGTCCCGCCTTGTTGCACACCAATGTTCAGCGCGCCTTCCACAGACATAGTAATCCCTTTCGTCCATGTTTGTTTTTGCAGCGCTTTGACGCCTACGGCCATAAAGGTGCTGTTGGGAATACTGGGTGGGGCATAAACGTGATCGGTGTTGTAATCGTCAGCGCTGCTCATCGTCGGGATGGGTTGCGCAGGAATGTAGTTGACTGGCACAGCGTTCTGCAATTGCGGCGCCTGGTAGTTAATGATCAGCATGAAACCGCCGCCGCGATTGACGTTGGTCGGGTCTGCAATGTCAGCGATCGACCCACTCGACCATGTAGCGATGGCGGGAATGGAGGCCGCTTGACACAAGACGGACAGAAACAGCGGGCCGCACGCGGTTTCGTTCGGTGAAATCAAGATCAAGCCGTTGTTCGCGCCGTTGACCCATTGCTGTATCAGGCTGGCCGGAACCGTCCAAGTCGAGATATAGCCATGCTTGGGCCACGACCCGCCTGGACTGACGCTGAGTGTGCCAGAGCCGTCCGGATTGGCGCTGCCGGCTACGAGCGGCGTTGTGGCGTGTGACGGTTGTTGCCCCCAGCCGGTGGCCTGCGCATCCCAGGCTGAGGTGATTGGATAGACATTCACCCAGGTATTGGATTGCAGTTGTACCCCATTCGCGCTCGGGAACAACCCGTCTGTCGCGACGACCCACAGGCTTGAATCCAGCACAGTAGCACCAAGTGGAAGCGTGAGGCTGGTGATATTGCTAAAGCGGATCAGTCCGCGCAAAAGCGGGCATCTATCGATACCGGCTCCGACGCCGATCCCGCCTGAATCCGCCTGCCAGGGATTCCATCCGTAGCCACAGTTGGCGAAGTCGCCAATGCCTACCGCATCAAGCGGTTGCAACAACTGCATGATGGGATCGAGCACCACCGGATAAACGCGCGACGCATCGGTCCACCACGACCACGGCGTTTCGATGTCCACCAGCCACTGGCCGTCCGGTTGTTGCAACACCCGATACATGGCGCGAACGGACTTTGAGTGGTCCTTCTGCTCATACGCGCTCGCCGGTGGAATTTGTATCACGGTCTGTCCGGCGCTATTGCGAACTTCCAGTGCGCCTGTGGTGGTGAACGCGGTTTGTTGCGCAATACGATTGGAATACAAGGCTTCACCCGGCAGGAGGCGCAGCGCAACGGCGAATGACAGACTCCCAATTGCGTTTGGAGCGCGCGGTCGTTCCGTGATGACCAGGTTCTGTTCGACCCTACCTGGGCTGGCGATTACCTGTGGCTTCACACCCGCCCACGTCCAGCTCGATGGATAGTCGATCTGTGCCGCGTCTGCTGAGAGCGTGCCGGTGACCGACTGCGTGAGCGCCAGTGCGCTCGCAATCGGGGTTGTCTTTCCATTGCTTTCATTGATAGCAAGCGCGAGCGGTTCCCACCCGACAATGTCATTACCGTTGCGCACCCGCAGAGCAGCTCCCGTTGCGGCGACGCTGATATCGAGGCTGTTGGCATGATTGGTGAAACCGCCGCGCGCGGGTTGGAAGTGCGTGTCAATCGACTGCCATTTCCCATTGGCGTCCTGGTAATTCAGCGGACTCGACGATAGGGTTACCTGATGCTTACCGCCGCCCAGATTCACGTCGTTTGTGTAAGTTGATGTGAGTGCAGACTTTTTTCTTGGCGCCGCCGCTTGATTCGCGGGCGCGGACGGAGGTGAAGACAGCGTTGGTTGCTGTGCGGCAGCCAAGACAAACGGCTGTGACACCGGTTGAATTGAGGGCGCCGCAGACGCCAAAGGCGTGGCTGCAGGCGGAGAAAGCGTCACCGTGCTGTCTGATTGACAACCGGCCATGACCACGATCGTCACGGCGACTGAAACTGACACCCAACTACGAGCTAATAGCTTGTTCAAACCATCACTCCTACACAACCCACGATGCCGGTAACAGTGGCGACAAGGATTAGTAGTGGCTAGCTGGATGGAGCACAGATGAGCAATACCGGTCAGCAACAGAAATGAAAGCGCTTGCGAAAAAAGCCTTCAACGGTAAAAATATACCATAAAAATGGTATGACATACGCATTTATTTGAAACTGCAATGATCCCTTCCGAAATCAATCGCGATGCTCTTCATTTTCCGGTATAACGCTTTGGGTTGGTTGCAAAGCGAGCGCTTTTTAATCTGAACGTGCTTCTGGTAACCCCGCCTCGTTCTCTATGTGCAACTGCACATCAATCCCCGCCGGCGTGAACCCGAACACCCTGCCGAAGAAAACCAGTTGGGCATCCAGTGAATGTTTGATGTTCTCGGCTTTGCGGAAGCCATGCCCCTCGCCCTCGTACGGGACATACGCCACCGGCAGCCCTTTGGCGCGAACGGCGTCGAAGATGGTTACAGCCTGCGACGGCGGCACCACCTTGTCTTCCAAGCCCTGAAACAGGATCATCGGGCACTGAATCTGATCGACGAAGTGAATCGGCGAGCGCGCCACATAGATATCGCGCCGGGCGGGATACGGCCCCACTATGCTGTCGAGATAGCGCGACTCGAACTTGTGCGTGTCGGTCGCCAGCGTTTCCAGATCGCTGATGCCATAATAACTCGCGCCCACCGCAAACACGTTGCGGAACGCCAGCGCCGCCAACGTGGTGTACCCGCCGGCGCTACCGCCCTTGATCGACAGACGCCTTCCATCCACCAGCCCTTGATCGGCCAGGTAGCGCGCGCCATTGACGATGTCATCGATATCAACGATGCCCCACTGGCCGTTGAGGCGCTGGCGGAAGGCACGCCCGTAACCGGTGCTGCCGCCATAGTTCACGTCGAGAACGGCGAACCCGCGGCTGGTCCAGTATTGCGTGCTGAGGCTGAATGTGGCAGACGTCGCCCCGGTCGGCCCGCCGTGTGCGGTGACCAGTAGCGGCGGCTTCTCGCCTGCCGGTGCGGTGTAGTCGCGGTTCGCCGGCGGGTAGTAAAAGCCATAGGCCGTCAGCCCATTCTCGGTTGGGAACTCCACTTCCTGCGCGACCGACACATAGCCTGGGTCGATCTGCGTGAAGCGCTCGTCGCTCGATCGACGCAAGGTCTCAATCGCGCCGGAGCCAAAATCGAGCCGCATGATAGCGGAAGGCGCGCGCGGCGTTCCGGCGATGAAAAGCGCCTGGCGCCCGTCCACACGAACCTGCCGGATGTCGCTGTACACACCCAGCGTCGTCAGCACCCGCGTCGGGATATCCAGCGATGCCAGCGTGGACTGGCCGTTCTGCGTGTATGCGCACACGATCTGATCGGTCGAAGCGTAGCCGTAGACGCTCGCGCCCAACCCCCACTGCGGTTGCCCAAACTCCGCCGCCATGTCGGTCAGTCGCTCGATGCGCGATCCATTCCAACGGCACAGGTTCCACCAGTTGGATCGGTCGGAGGCGAAGGTCAGCATGCCGTCCGGCGACCACACGGGTTGGAAGATCGATTCCTCCTGACCACCGGCGACGCATTGCGCATCTACGAGGTCACCAGATTCGTCGAATCCGGCCGCCCACAGTTCGGTTCCATCCCATGGCATGTTGGGGTGATTCCAGGTCAGCCACGCCAGCCGCGCGCCGTCCGGGCTGAGGCAGGGTGTGGAGTAAAAATTGTTCCCAAAAATGAGCACGCGCCCGCCCGCTTCGTCGCCGCGCAGGTCGAGCGCCACGAGCGTGTTGACGGCCTCCTGTCCAGTGTTGGTGTGATCCTCGCGCACGGCGATCAACCGGTGACGCGTCCGGTCGACGACGACATCAGCATAGCGATAGGCGCTTTCGTGTGTCAGCGCTTCAGGCATTTCGCCCGCGCGCACGCGGTACAGGCGCTGATCCTTGAAGTTGGAGAAATAGACTGTCCCGTTGTCGACCATCCAATCTCCTCCGCCATACTCATGGACGCGCGAGCGCGCGTACCACGGCGCCGCGATGACGTCGGCGGTGGAACCATCCGGCGCGCGCCGCACGATCACCTGTCGCCCGCCTTCCAGCGGCCTACCCTCAGACCAATAGAGGTCCGCGCCGTCAATGGCGGTGTTGCTCAGCCCAATCGAAGCCGAGACGATCAAGTCCGAAGTGATCGGAGATTCCCAAGCGCCGCAGGGTGCAACTTTTGTGTGGGTCATAGTTACCAACTATTCATCATCTTCAGAAACCTTTCAACCACCAGTGGATCGAACTGCGTGCCTGCGTGACCGGTCAAATACTTGAGGACTGCATCTTTTGTCCAGGCCGGACGATAAGGGCGGTTAGAAGTCAATGCATCCCACACATCCGCCACGGCAAAGATGCGGGCTGTCAGAGGAATAGCATCTCCTTTCAGCCCGCGCGGGTAGCCAGTTCCGTCCCAGCGTTCATGATGATATAAGGGGATGTCCAGAGCAGGCACAAGGTATGGGATTTTTGAAAGTAGATCATAAGCATAGATGGGGTGCTGGCGCATGATCTGCCATTCGTCATCGCTGAGTGGACCTGGTTTGAGCAGAATGTAGTCTGGAATACCCATTTTGCCAATATCATGCAGCAGCGCGCCGCGCTGGACATGCACGAGTTCTTCGTCGCTAAATCCAAAGGGCTGCGCCAGATTTCGTGTGAGCTCCACAACCCGCTGGCTGTGGCCTGCCGTTTCATGCTCGCGCAATTCAAGCGCATTCGCCCAGCCTGCGAGCGTTGTGTCGTATGTCACGACAAGGTCTGCGGCGGCTTTCAGGGATTGCTCATGCATCGTCGCGCGGTGAATGGCGTTTGCGGCGATATCGGCGATGGCAGAAAGCGTCCGGACTTCGGGCTCAGCAATGTCTGTTTTTCGCCCCATCCAGATAAAGCCAATCATTTTTTCCTGCACGAGCAGAGGAACGCCCGCGCTGCCGCGAATCCCGGCGCGCGCCCATTCATGGTAAAACAGGTTCGGATCCTTCTGCAAATCATGTGTCCAGTAGGGTTGAAGTGTTTCACTGATGATGGCGTTGATGCCCGTCCCTTTCTTTTGAGCCGAGCCGAGCAGGTATTCCCATGCGCCATAGGCGGCTTCCACAACGGCATCTCCGGTTTTCAGATCGATGATTTCGATGGTGAGCGCATCAGAATGAAGCAGACCGACGAGTTGCTCAATGATCGCGGGGAGCATGTCGGACCGGGTGGGCGCGAAACGCAACGCCGCGCTAAGCGTGGCGATCGCCTGCGATTCGTGTTCGTGCTGTTTGCGCTCGGTGATATCGCGGACGATATTCATGATGGCCGGCGTGCCAGCGTATTCAAAGAATTGCGCGGTGAATTCGGTATGGACGGAATGCCCGTCTTTGTGACGGAGCGCTGTTTCGAAGCTTACGACGCCGCGCCTTTGCAGCTCGGCTTGCCTGAATTGCACTTCTGCTTCCGTCACGTCGGGTTCCAGCGCCGGGGGCGAAAGTGCCAGCATTTCCGCAGCCGTATAGCCCAGCATTCTGGGCGCCGCATCATTCACTTCGATAAAAGTGCTGTACTGCGTGCCTGGCAAAATCAGGAAAATCGCGATGCCGTCTCTGTTGGCTTGGAACAGGTCGCGATATTTCTTTTCACTCTGCACAACTCTTTCTTCCGCAAGTTTGTGTTCGGTGATATTTTTCGAAAATACCGACACCCCGAACACCTCGCCATTGCGCTCCAGCCGGTTGAAACTCACTTGCAGGATTTTCTTGCCTGCGTCTACACTGTATTCGGTTGTAAATGAACCTTCCCTCAGCGCTCGCTGATAAAGCGCATACCAGTGCTTTACAGAGTCGTCGGTTGGCATGATATCTTTCAGAAGCATGCCTTTCTCAACGTGTAAGCCGCGTGCCTCGAAAAAGTCTGCGAAGCTCTGGTTAAACGACAATAAACCCGCTGTTCCGGTATCGATAGTCCAGATCATATCGGTTGTGCTTTCGACGATCGAATGCAGCAGCGCCTGCGATTCAGCCAGCACCGTCTCCGCGCGTTTCAGGTCGGTAAGGTCTATATCAATGCAGAATAACTCGGCCGCGCGTCCTGGCGGCTTCACAATGGCATGGCTGGAATAGACCGCAACGCGTGATCCATCCTGGCGCATCAGGGATAACTCTCCCGCAGGGACAGGCTGCCCCGTCTCGGCCATGTGTTGAATCGCTCCCTTCACGCCCTCCTGCATTTCGGTTGGAATGATCAATTCCAGCAAGTTGCGCCCGATGGCTTCTTCCGCCGTGTAGCCGTAGATATGTTCGGAACCCTGATTCCAGTATTGCGTTGTGCCGTCCATGGCATAGCCCTGCACAGATATGGATGTGAGGTATTGCAGCAGTGTGCGAAAGCGGCTCTCGCTTTCGCGCAACGCGTCTTCCGCTTGTTTGCGTTCGGCAACTTCGGCCAGCAATGCCGTATTGGCGGCGCTCAACTCCGCAGTGCGTTCTGCCACATGGGATTCAAGGTTGGCATTGTGTTGTCTGAGCGTCCGGCGAACCGCTTCCAGTTTTCGCGTTGTCGCCTCAAGAAAGATGATCAGCAGAACTAAAACCGCAAAGCTGGCAATGGCAACGATAATTTGTGGCTGATAAATTTCCCAAAAAGTCGTCATAGAAATATTCCCGAACTTGCGCTGACGAAAGGACAAGAATAATGTGCTGCAAAGTGTACCGCAAAACGGGCATGTTGATTCATGTTGATCGCCAGTGTGATTAAGTGATCACGCGGCAAATAGAAGGTGGCGGAGCGCGCCAATAACCGCGCCGGCAAGGATGAGCCACACAGAGTTCGGCTTGAATCGCGCGAGGATCGCGAGCGACACGACGGCAATGGCGGCGGTCAGCGGATCGACAAGCGCGTTCTGCGTCAGTTGTGCCAGCACACCGGCCATCAGCCCGATTGCGGCGACGTTGACGCCGTCGAGCAGTGCTGAGGTCACTGGCGACCCGCGCAGCCGCGCGGCGACGCGATGGATCAGCGCGATATAGGCGAACGACGGCAGGAAGATGCCGAGCGTGGCGAGCAGCGCGCCGGGCAGTCCGCCCAGCACATAGCCGATGAATGTCGCCGTGGTGAACAACGGCCCCGGTGTGAATTGCCCGACCGCGATCGCATCCAGCAACTGCCGGTCGGTCAACCATCCCAGGTTTTGCACCAGATCGGTGCGCAGGAATGCCAATAGCACATAGCCGCTGCCATAGATCACTGCGCCGAACTTCAGGAACGTGAGGAACAGCGCGCCGAGGCTGACGGCTCCCGCAACGGAAGCGATGGCCGCAGGCACGCCGTGCATAAGACCCAACGGCAGCAGCGCCGCAAGCGGTTTGGCGCTTTGCCCTTTTGCCAGCAACCGCCCACCGCCCAGCACAATTGCCATTCCGAACAATAGGACAAGCACATTGACGCCGAGCAGATACAGTCCGACGACCGCAATCGCTGCGGCGATCGCCCACGCATCCTTCAGGATCGCGCGACCCAACGACCAGATCGCCTGCGCCACAATCGCGACGACGACGGGTTGGATGCCGTAGAACAGCCAGCCCACTTGTGGCAATTGGCCATACGTCACATACGCCCATGCCAGCGCCAGCACGATCCCCATCGCGGGCAGGATGAAGCACACGCCGCCGAGGATGAGCCCTGGCCAGCCTGCGCGCAGGTAACCGAGGTAAATGCACAACTCGGTCGAGGTCGGGCCGGGGATGACGTTGGCGATGCCCAGCAGGTCGATGAACTGCGCCTGCGTCACCCACTTGCGCCGCTCCACAAGCTCCGCGCGCATCATCGCGATGTGCGCCGCCGGCCCGCCAAACGCCGTGAAGCCCAGCCGCAGAAATACGCCGGCGACTTCAGCAAGGTGGGCAGTGGGGTGCTGGGTGTTGTTTGCCATGTGCGATACAGTTTACCCGACCACGGCGTTCCTACCGCGGATGACGCCGTGACGGATAAAAACCTGGATGCCCGACGCCTCGGGCATGACGGCTTCATGCTTTATGCCCCTCGCACAGACGCGCAATTTGTTCGATAATCACCCCACCGGGATATGACGATACAGAACCAGAAAGCAGCAATGAAAAGCAGCACAACCAATGGACCCACGAGTAGCGCTGGCGCGAGTCTGAGTCCCAGCTCTGTGGAACGCGTGCGCGCCAAATGGGTCAAGAGCCTGATCGACGTCAGCCGCCGCAACAATCTGCTCTTCTATCGCGACCTGAAGCGCGGCACGCTTGATCTCACCAACGCTGCGCCCGAAGCGCTGGCCGAATTGCTTGATGGCTCGAAGGTGAAGCTGATCGATCTGATCCCGGATGGCGATGCTTCTGACGTCGGCAAAACCGCATTGCAAATTCAGCGCCGGGCGCAGGTGAACCTCGAAGAGCGTGGCTTACAGACGCTGTTCATCGCCTATGGCATGGCCAGTTGGCCTGCGCCGGACACAGCCCAGGGCAATAACTTTCCGAGCAACGGCACACCGGGCAGTGCTGCTCAGAGCAGTGCTGCTCAGAGCAGTGCTGCCCAGAGCAGTGCTGCCCAGAGCACTGATGTCAGCGCTCCTGGCGCCAAGAGCGCTGGCGCTCCGAGCACGCTTCAAAACCGACCTTACGAAGCCGCAGTGCTACTGATCCCGGTCACGCTGGATATTCGCGCGCGCGACCCGCGCGGGTCATCCCTCCAGATCATCGGCAACCCTGAGATCAACCTTGCGTTGTTGCACGTCCTCGCCAACGACTACGGCTGTGTGGTCGACCCCGACATGTTGCTGGCCGCGACAAATACTGCGACCGACACTGCCAACGGCGTTGCTGCCGAAGAGAAAGAACCCGACCCTGCCCTCGTCTTGAATCGCCTGCGTGACGCAGTGACGCAGGTGAATGGGTTTGAGGTGAAGCAACGGCTGGTGCTGGGCAATTTCTCGTTCCAGAAGATGGCGATGGTTTCCGACCTGCAACAGCATGCCGAACTGTTCGCATCGAATGATGTGCTCGCATCGCTGGCAGGCGACGAAGCCGCGCGGGGGCGTCTTGCCGCGCGCCATTCCGAGATCGAACCGCGCCAACTGGACAAGATCCTGGCAGATAACGAGTATCTGGTGCTGGACGCCGACTCCAGCCAGCAGCGCGTGATCCACTCCGTGCTGCGGATGCAGAGCGGCGTCATCCAGGGGCCGCCCGGCACCGGGAAGAGCCAGACGATTGTCAACCTGATTGCGGCCCTTGTCGCCGCCGGGCAGCGCGTGCTCTTCGTCGCCGAGAAGCGCGCCGCGCTCGATGTGGTGCTGCACCGCCTGGATCGCATCGGTCTCGGTCATCTGGCGCTCGATCTGCACGACACCGACGCGAACCGCACTGAGGCGATGCGCCGAATCGGCGCAAGCCTTGACGCAATCACCACAACTCCTCCGGTGGACGCTGCATCAATGCATGCCAAATTCGAAGATCGGCGCACCCGGCTCAATGCCCACGACGCGCTGATGCACGCTCAACGCACGCCGGCGACGATGAGCGTGTACGACCTGCAGGGGTACTTGTTACACGCCAGGCCGGAAGTCCGCTCAACCCTGCGTTGGCGCGGCGCCGATCTGGATCGCCTCACCCGCGAGAATGTCACGAAGATACGCGATCTGCTCAAGGAAGCAGATGGTTTTGCCCCGATCCTGCGAACCACTGGCGCACCGGTATGGGCGAATGCAACCTTGACCGACGGGCACGCGGCACAGCAGGCGATTGATTTGGTCGCGCGGATTGCCCATCAACGGATGCCGGAGTTGCAGACAGCGCTCAGCGAGTACGCCGCCGCGAGCAAGTTGCGCATGCCGCAAAACCAGTCCGACCTGGGGGCATTCCTCCGCTTCCTCGCGCGGCTTGACAAGCTCCTGACTCAGTACTCGGCCGCGCTCTTCGAGCTAAACTTGCCGCAGTGGGTCGAGACACTCTCGCCAGCGCGAAATATGTTCTCGCGCATACTGAACTCGGTTTTCAACGGGCAGTATCGCCAAGCGTTGAAAGATGTCCGGCGGTGTCGCAAAGTGGAACCCGAATCGACCGGCGCAGCCCAGATATTGCAGGATGTCACAGAGGCGCTGTGCCTTCAGCAAGTCTGGCGTAAGAATTCAGGGGAACTGCCCATTCCGGACAAA
>CAIXPS010000143.1 GCA_903921365.1 uncultured bacterium
CGTGTACGTTATTACGTCCGATGTCGTTGCGCGCGCCAAGCCCGGCATCGCGATCATGCACCCACTGCCGCGCGTCGACGAAATTACCACCGACGTGGACACCCTGCCCAACGCGGCCTACTTCCGCCAGGCGCGCAACGGCGTGTTTGTGCGTATGGCGTTGTTGGCGATGGTCCTTGGGGCAGTCTGAGAAACGGAGAGATTGGAGATTGGAGATTGGACTCGAAATCCCTAATCTCCTATCCCTAATCTCTAATCTCTAATCTCTCTCCAAAAGCGCCGCCAGCCCCATCAAATAGCTGCGCCAGCCGAAGCCGGCGATGGTGCCGGCGCATACGGCTGAGATGAAGGAGTGGTGGCGGAATTCTTCGCGCGCGTAGATGTTCGACAGGTGCACTTCTACCGTCGGCAAGGCCACCGCGCTGATCGCGTCGCGCAACGCCACACTCGTGTGTGTGAACCCGCCGGGATTGATCAGGATGCCGGCAGCCCACGCGCGGGCATCCTGAATCGCGTCGATGAGCGCGCCTTCGTGATTGGATTGCTTGATGGTCAACTCGGCGTCGCGCTGACCCGCCAGTTCGTTCAGGCGGGCGTTGATGTCATCCAGCGTGACGCGACCGTACACCGCCGGCTCGCGCAGACCGAGCAGGTTGAGGTTAGGGCCGTGCAAAACCAGATACTTTCTCATGGCGTCAGCGAATGCAAAACTTCTTAAAGCCCCACTCCACCGACCGGCCGTCCGCCAGCACGACCGACCACGATATCCGCATCGAACCGCCGTATGGGAAGTCCTGGACGTTGAAGTCAAATTTGCCGGCGGGCGACACCTGCTGATCGATGGTCTTCTGCGTTAGCGTCGTGAAACCGCACGCACCGCTGTTGTCCTGGCTGAAATGAATCCACATCTGCTTGATATTCGATCCGAAGATGTTCCAGGAGAGCGACAGCGGAATATTGCGACCGTTGTCGAAGACAAGATACTCGTCGTTCGGGTCGGCCCAGCCTGGGTCTTTGCTCGAACAGAACGGATAGTTTGGATTCTGTCCGCGCCATTCCTTCATCGAGGCGTTGCACAATGAATCGGACGGCGTCGCGGTTGCCGCCGCGACAGCGACGGTTGTGCTCGCCGCGGTTGGCGGGATGGCGGTGGGCTGTTCGGGCGGCGGGGGTTGCGTCGGCGGACTGGTCGGCGTTGGCGGGAGGGTCACTGCGGCGACGGCTGCCGCGGCTGCGTTCACGCTGACGAGATCGCCGCGCACCCAGCCGACACCGTTTGTGCCTTTGTCAAAAGCGATTTGCCACCACAGCCCGTCTGGGCTCTTGCCGCGCACGGGGGCCTTCTCGTTCTGGTTCAGTTTGCCCACAATGTCGAAGTTGATGCCCGGGCCGCTGCGGATATTGGCGAATTCGTTCGTGATCGTCAGTGTCGGCGCCACGTCTCCAGACGCGGGCGCGGCAACCGTCGCGGTTGTTGACGTTGTTGTAGTGACGCCGGCAGCCGTGGGCACGACCGCTGGCGCGACGGTTGGCGCCTGGGTAGGCGTCGGCGGCGGGGGCTGTGTTGGCGTCACCGCTGCGAGCCTGATGGTAAAGATCAGCGGGTCGGATACGGCTATCAGCTTATCGCCGGCCGCGTACACTTTCAGCTGAACGAAGTGCGTGCCGATCGTCTGCGTCGTATAGGGCACGCTCACCGGCAGGCTGGTTACGCCGCTGGTCGCGTCCGAGGCGGCCACGCTGGAAAGCACGTTTGAATCGATGATTACATCCACGCGCACGATACCGGCGCCGTCAGCCTGTCCCTGAATCTGTATTGGACTGCTTGACATGAATTCGGCATTGGCCTGCGGTGATGAAATAACGGCTTTTGCCGCGGGGGCATTTGTCGCGCCGCACCCCGTGAGGATCAGCGTCATCACCATAACCAGGATGACCAGAGGATTGGATGTCTGCCAGATGGGCAATTGTCTTAATGCTCTTTTACTCATTATGCACTCCGTGAATGATCAATCAGACTTTGCAGCGTATTTTTTGCCAGTTCTTCCGTTACATCGCCGGTTATAAACGCATCTCCTGGCGCGCGCAATACGATAAACCGCAGTTTCCCAGCGCGTTTCTTCTTGTCGCTCTGCATCAATTGCCATACGGCGTCGACATCGATGGCGGGCAACGATACCGGCAGCCCGGCTTCGTTGAGCAGGTCGGTCGCCTCTTCGACCAGCGACCCGCTGCACAATCCCAACGCCTGCGACGCCCTCATCGCGCACACCGTCCCGATCGACACGGCTTCGCCATGTTTGACGGCGAACTTGCTCCACACCTCAACGCCATGCCCAAACGTGTGACCCAGGTTCAACAATGCCCGGCGCCCCTTCTCAAAGGGATCCTCTTCGACGACGACGCGTTTCAACTCAATCGCATCCAGCAGACTGGCAACGAGTTGAGCATCAACGTCGCCCGAGGGTTGCGGCTGCAATGAGACGCCGGCGCTGACACGTTGATACGGCTCACCCCCAGCAATGAACGCGGCTTTGATGATCTCCGCATAGCCGCAGCGCATCTCAACGGGCGGCAGCGTGCGCAGGAACTGGGTATCCATCACCA
>CAIXPS010000144.1 GCA_903921365.1 uncultured bacterium
GCCTGCTCTTGGTGTGAGTCCTGCGATCGGGCGTGATCAGCCTGCTAAAGGCATACAGGATGTAGCTTCTGCGAAGACAACAGAGGTCATTGCGTCAGCGGAGATCGCTCCCAACGTGCCGCTGGTGTCACGGCGCGCGGTATTGATTACCATCGCCCTTGGCGCCGGCGGCGGGCTGATTGCGTTGTTGGCGAGGCTGCTTGCGCCAACAATGCCCACAGCCAATCCGTTGTTGCTGACACTCGCGCCCGGCGTGATGATCGACCTGGTGCGCATTCCGGCAAGTGAGTTTCTAATGGGCAGCACCGATGCGGATATGAGCGCCCAAAGCAATGAAAAGCCGCAGCACAAGGTGACGCTGGATGAGTACCTGATCGGCAAATATGATGTGACGAACGCGCAGTTCGCGGTGTACGCACAGGTATATGGATTGAACTGGACGATGCCACCCGGTAAGGAAAATCATCCGGTGGCGAATGTGAGTTGGGATGACGCCGTAGCGTTTTGCGCGTGGGTAAGCCGAGTCACAGGACGAACGGTCATGCTGCCAACTGAAGCGCAATGGGAGAAGGCGGCACGCGGTATTGATGGCCGGTTATATCCGTGGGGAAACGAGGCGCCAGACAACACACGAGCGAATTTCAATAACAATGTTAGCAGTATTGAGGTAGGCAAGTACAGTCCTAAAGGGGATAGCCCGTATGGTGTGGCGGATATGGCTGGGAGTGTGTGGCAGTGGACTGCGGATTGGTACAGTGATACTTACTACACCAGTTCGCCTGCGAGCAATCCGCAAGGCCCAACGTCAGGGCAACGTCGCGTGGTGCGCGGCGGTGGGTGGAGCTACGATTCCAGCGGCGATTCCAGCGGCGCGCGCGCGGCCAACCGTCTTTGGCTTGATCCTGCGAGCCGCGTCGGTAACGGCGGTTTTCGGGTGGTGGTTGCGTCTGCCCTTGCTTCCTAATCTCTGTTCTCTGAATCTGCACTGAATCCGATTCCGAATCTGAAGGGGAAGAGGCGTGGTCTGGGGAGGGTCTCCCACCCCAGCGCCGATACCCTATCTGGCCGTTCCAGTTGAACGCGCCCGACCCGCCGCTTTCGCACTTGTTGACCTTGGTGATCTCCATCAGGAGAGCGCGTTCACCATAGTCGTCCACAAGGTCAGGACCACGATTGTTACGAATAGCCTGTTTGCCTTGGCCAGAAACCACATGCCGCTGTGACGCGCCGCATCCCTTGTTTCACCCGTCAGAAGATCCGCGAATGATGGAAGTTGAGAAGTAAAACCGGGAAAGTTTACCGATGCTCACACAAAGTGCGAGTCAGCCCTGCGAGGGTTGAATGCAATGAGCCTTCACCTGCCAGTCACCCCTCGCAGGGTTTTGATACGACACGTTACCGGTATTATTTCTTAACTTCCATCACTCGCTACATTCGCGGCAGCATGATTGTGCAAACTCACGGGTTATGGTCTGGGTGGGTTATATTGATCGCAGGCATCTCCCGGCGCCTTTGGATCGGCTATAAACCCTATATTGGTGTCAAATGCGACGTAACCCAGGTTTTTAATCTGAACCGTGAGCTTTGGCGTGGTTGTCCGGTAGCCTTTGGGCGCAACCGGCAGGATGTAATAGGTGTTGGGCTTAACTGTTACGCCGAATGTGGCATCGTCGCCCATCCAGCCGCACACAAACCATGAGCCTCCACCGGTGACTTTCATCCAGGCGGCGCCGAATGTGGGCTCGTCCTTGTCCCATATCCCATTTTGGTTAGTGTCAATAAATGCTGACCCGACAATCCGGCCCAACACTGGGCATTGGCCGCCATCAACCGTAAACGTGCCAGCCTGGCCGCCGTTGATGTTGATCTGACCCACGGCGTTGTCGGGCAACTGTGGATCGGCGTCGCCGTAATACTGGTAAACCATATGCTGGTCCTGACCGGTAAGTTGCAGGCTGCTGCTCGTGATGTTCAGTTGACCAGACTGACTTTTGTATGAATAGGACACGATGGGTGGCTGTTCTGTGGTGTTGTCTATCTCAACGGTGACAAATACTGCGCCGCGGCAGGCATGCCCTTTCCATGACCATATCCCTGCGGCTGCGGGTTGCAGGTTGACGCCAGCGGCTACCAGTGTTGCAATGGCTGAGACTGCGACCAGATTGAACAGCTTTGACTTTAGTGGTGACATATGAACCTCCGTTCTGTTGCTTGATTTGTGTTATACGCCCGTAACGGGTTTTACGCCAATCAATTTGTCAGATAATAAGCTTAGCCCCAGTGGATGAAAGCGGGGTGAATTTCTGACTGCTTCCGAACACAGGAGCAAGGAAACATTATGGGAATACGGGTACTCGCGGCGCAACTCTATACATTGCGCGATTTCTGTAAGACAGCGGTCGATTTTGAAGACAGCATGCGAAAAGTGCGCGCCATGGGCTACACAGCAGTGCAAGTCTCTGGAATCGGGCCAATCGCGCCTGAACAAGTTAAGGCGACTCTTGATGCAAATGACCTGCGCTGTTGTATCACGCATATCGGGTTCGACCGGCTGCAAAGTGATTTGCCAGCGGTCATTAAACAGCATCAGTTGTGGGACTGCCGGCATGTGGCGGTCGGCAGCCTGCCGGGGCATTACCGCGATGGGGGAGAGCAGGGCTACGCGCGTTTCGCCGCAGATGCTAACGAGATTGGGCGGCGTCTGGCGGAGAGCGGTCTGACATTCAGTTATCACAACCATAGTTTCGAGTTCGTTCGCTTTGGCAGCCGCACAGCGCTTGACGTCATTTACGAGGAAAGCGATCCACGCTATCTCAAAGCAGAGATTGACACTTACTGGGTGCAGCACGGCGGTGGCGACCCGGCGTTATGGATCCTGAAGATGAAGGATCGTATGCCGGTCGTGCATCTTAAGGATATGGTGGTGATCGACGGCCAGCAGAAAATGGCTGAGATCGGTGAAGGCAATCTGAACTGGCCCGCCATTCTGGCGGCCTGTAATGTCGCAGGCGTCGAGTGGTATGCCGTTGAGCAGGATGAGTGCCAGCGCGATCCATTCGAAAGCCTTGCGATCAGTTATCGAAACTTGAGTGCGATGGGATTGAGCTAAATTATGTTATACGGATACATCGACGAGATCGACAAACCAATTTCGCGGCTAGTGCAAGGCACCATGATGGTGAGTTCCAATGCGCTTGGCTACAGCTTTGGCTTACTTGACGCAGTCTTTGAGCGCGGCTGCAATACGTTTGACACCGCGCACGTCTATGGCGGCGGAGATAACGAACGCACCGTGGGGCGATGGGTGAACGAACGCGGCATTCGTGAGAAAGTGGTCATTCTTGGCAAGGGGGCGCACCACAACCAGGATCGCAAGCGCGTGACGCCGTTTGATATCACAGCGGATATTCATGATTCACTGGCGCGCTTCAAGTTCGAGTATATCGACCTCTACCTGCTGCATCGCGATGACCCTGCTGTGCCGGTCGGGCCGATTGTCGAAGTGTTGAACGAGCATTATCGCGCCGGGAAGATTCACGCGTTTGGCGGGTCCAACTGGTCGCATGCGCGTATCGCGGCGGCCAACGCTTATGCGGCAGAGCATGGGTTGAAACCGTTCATCGCCAGCAGCCCCAATTACAGCCTGGCGGAACAGATGCAGGAGCCGTGGCCTGGTTGTGTGAGCATCAGCGGCCCTGCGAATGGCGCTGTGCGCGCGTGGTATGCGGCTAACAATATGCCGTTGTTTACCTGGTCCAGTCTCGCCGGAGGTTTCTTCTCCGGGCGATTTGACCGCACACTCCCGATGACAAGCACCGACTACTTCGACAAGCTGGTGGTCGATTGCTACTTCTCACCGCAGAACTTTGACCGCCTCGATCGCGTCAGGATCATCGGCGCGGAGAAACGGCTATCGGTGCCGCAAGTGGCGCTTGCTTACGTCATGAGCCAGCCGTTGAATATCTTCGCCTTAACGGGCGGGCGCAGCGTGGAGGAGTTCATGACAAATGCCCTGGCGCTCGGCGCCCCACTCACACCCGCCGAATTGGCGTGGTTGAACCTGGAAAGCGACTCCCGATAACAAAACGCCTGGCCGACACGCAGGTCGGCGCCTACGTCATACATCCACGTAGCTGCCGCTACGCGCCATGTGGCCACCTGGTGTGTTGCATGCATCCGGGCGGACACATGGGTCCGCGCCCTAC
>CAIXPS010000145.1 GCA_903921365.1 uncultured bacterium
ATCGTGCTGCAACCCCGCAAGGGCGGCACACCCGTATCCGTGCCGCCTACAACCGCGGTGACGCTAATGCCGGCCGCCGGGCCGCTCACCACGACGACACAGCTGACCCAGACGGTGGCGGCTGCGGCAACACCGCAATCGATAGTGCCGGAGGATACGCCCACCCCGACTGGAACTATCAGCGAGACGCATCCCGCGGCTGTCGCCATCCGTAACATCAATGACACACTGGTCGCGTTTTACATGGGCAAGGCCAAGGCGGATGACTTTAAACCCGACTTCGCCGCCGCCAAGTATCAGATCATCATCAACTTTGCGTATAAAACGCTCAAAACCAAGGTGGGCGCGGATCTCACGAAAGGTGACACGCTGAATGTCACGCTGCGCTACGACAAGGCGCCTACGCTGAGCGCAGAGAAGAACGGCGTCGCCACGGTTGTCACTAAAGAATACTGGGTGTATGCTAACCCGACCAACAGCAAGTCCTATTGCGACAACTCGGAGTACACCTATACGTTGAGCAAGGTCGGCGACGTCTACCAGATAAAAGACTTCAGAAGCAAGGCCATATCGAGCAAGTGCGAGTAATAACCCTTGAACGAACAGGGTCTCAGCCGCCTGCGTGAGTTTCTGTTCAAGGAGTTCAACGAAGAGGAACTGGCCGCCTTGTGCCAGGAAATCGGGTTGAACTACGGCGAACTGCCGGGTGAGGGCGCATTTGGCAAGACGCGCGGGATGATCGAGGCCGCGCAAGCGCGCGACACGATTCCATTGCTCATGTCGCGCGTGCGCGACCTGCGCCCGGCGGCGTATCGCATCGCGGCTATTCGCCAACCAACGGCGCATGTCACACCGCCTGCGCCGCCAGCGGCGGCCGCCGCAATAACGGCAACCCAAAGCTCAGGATCGAGAGTCCGTCCGCTGGTGATTTTGTTCGTCATTGTGGCGTGTCTGGTCCTGGCTGTGGGCGCTGCTATGCTCAACCAGTTTATGCTGAACCAGCGCCGCAACGTCCCGGCTGAGGAGATCGCGACTTCGGCGATGCCCGCTGCGTCCGCAACAGCAGATCCCAGCCAGACAAACACACCGGCCGTGCCAACGGATACGCCGCCGGCACAAGCCACAGCGACAACAAAACCGACCGGCACACCTTTAGCGACCGACACCCCAATAGCAACTGCGTCGCCAACCCTCATGGCGGCCGCAACATCTGCACGTACAGTGACGCCACAGCCCGTCGTCGCTACTGCAACCACGACGGCAAGCCCAACGGAGATTGTGATGCCCAGCGCAACTGCGCCTGTGAGCAACACCGTGTCCGCGATACAGGCGATATTGCAGGCCAACGATCTGCTCGCCACGTTTTACTCGGGACAGGCAAGCGATGACGCGTTGCGCGCCGTCTGGGCCGGCGACACCTACTCGTTTGTCATTGCCTATCCGACGAAGATGCTCAAGCGCAACCTGGGCGTGGATGCGCAGCCGGGTGTGGGGATGACCGCGACGCTGCGCTATGTGCGTGAGCCAGCCATACTGAGTGATAACGATAGTCGAATCGTGCTGACTTCGCGCGAGTCCTGGGCCTACAAGGTCGGAGTATTGATCGTCTGCGAGACGGTCGATTACAGCTACACCGTTGCCAAAGCTGAGCGATATCTAATCGTGGCATATAAGGGTGACGTAATCGCAGCTAATACTGCCGGCGGGTGCGAATGAGCGGAGAGAGGGAGGGGAGAAGAGGAGCAGAGGAGAGGAGGAGCAGGGGAGAAGCAGGGGAGAAGAGTAGTCGCTCACTGCCTCTCCTCTTCACCCTTTCTCCTTCTCTCCTTCTCTCCTTCTCTCCCTTTCTCCTCCTCTCTCCGGCTCACTTCACGCGCGCAGCGGCAATCCACTCCAGGCAGAGTTTCGTGCAGTCGCGGATGGCGTCGTAGTTCTTCGCAGCCAGCCATTCTTTGCGAACGAGGTTGCTGCCCATGCCCACGGCTACGGAACCGGCCTTGATCCACTCACCGATACTGGCGGCGGTTGCATCCACGCCGCCGGTCGGCATCAGGCGTGACCACGGCATTGGCCCAAGGATGGCCTTGATAAAGCCCGGCCCGCCGACGGACTCGCCGGGGAACACCTTGGCGATCTCGACGCCGGCTTCTTCGGCGGTGGAAATCTCGCTGGCGCTGCCGCAACCGGGCAGATAGGCGATCTTGCGGCGGTTACACAGCCGCGCCACTTCGGGGTTAAACACCGGCCCGACGATGAAGTTCGCGCCATAGGCGATGAACAACGCGGCGGTGGGCGCATCCAGCACCGACCCGACGCCGACGATTAGCTTTGGGTTAGCGCTGACGACTTCGGCGAAAACGCTGAGCGCCTTCTCGCCGCGGTTGGTGAATTCGAGCACCTTCGAGCCGCCCTCGGCGACGGCTTTCGCCACCCCATTAGCCTCGGCAACGTCGCCGCTGTAAAACAACGGCACGAGCCCGGTGCTGACAAACGCCTGGTAAACGGTTAAACGATCAAACTTTGCCATGTGTATTCCTCTTTTATCAATGATGCTTTCACTACGCTGCCAGCTTCTCAACCAGCGCGCGAAGGATAACTTTCTGCCCTTCCAGCGACGGGTGTAGACCATCCGACAACAGCAGGTTGGCAGGAACGGGCATCCCTAACAGCGCCTGCAAATCCACGACCGGGTCTGGCATCTGGCGCACCTGATCGGCCACCGCGATCAGGTCCTCGTTGACTCGCGACAGGGAGAATCCCGACATACTCATGAAGATGTGCGCGCTCATCGTCTCTGGGAGCACCGTCGCGGGGGTGATCCACAGCCAGCGCGCGCCTGTGCGCTCAGTCACGACCTTGCGTATTGCCTTCAAGTTGTGCAGCGATTCCTCAGGGGAGATGTTGGGCTTGACGTCGTCGAGCACATTGCGCCAGGCGTCGTTAGTGCCGATCATGCACAGCACCCACGCCGGCGCAGCCATCACCACGGCGTTGATGCGCTTGAGCACTTCGCCGGTGGTGTCGCCCGAAATACCCTGATTGACGAACGTGACGCCGTCAGCCTTGCGGCGCAGGTCAAACACGTTGCGCAGGATCTCGAGCCACGACTGATAGTCGTCCGTGATGCTGTCGCCGAGGCCGACGACGGTCGAGCCAGGTGCGAACGGCAGCCGGTCGACCTGCGCTGCGAAGATGGGATCCGCGAGAAGCTCCTCGGCAGCACGGCGCGCGTTGGTCGCGAACCCGTCCCTGATGACGCGGTAGATCGCCACGTCCGTGTCGAAGTATGCCGCGATCGCAGCGTCGTCAAACGTCTTGCCGGTAGGACCAATGTTGGTCTTCTCCGGATGGATGAACTGAATCACAAACGACAACAGGTCCGTCGGTATCTCAGACATGTAGCACCTCTGCAGAATTCAAAATCGGACGCCAGCCAACGCGCCCGCGCGGCATTGTAGGGGCACGGCCTTGCGCCTGCCCCTCTTTGTCCGACGCGCGACCGCAAGATGGGCGACCGCAAGGGATCGCCCCTACATGGCACCACGCGTGACCGCAAGATGGGCGACCGCAAGGGATCGCCCCTACATGGCACCACGCGTGACCGCAAGATGGGCGACCGCAAGGGATCGCCCCTACATGGCACCACGCGCGACCGCAAGATGGGCGACCGCAAGGGATCGCCCCTACATGGCACCACGCGCGACCACAGGGTGGGC
>CAIXPS010000146.1 GCA_903921365.1 uncultured bacterium
CACGATCATCCCGATCATCGCCGGGATGGTGTATTGGCGGATATCATGCGATGGGTTAAAGAGCACCTCGGTGCGCACATCGATGGTCGGCGCCGCGATGCGCGGGTCGATGGCGCTGCTGTTCGCGCTGACAACCCTCTTCATGATCTGCGAGGTCGGCTGGGGGCTGTTGCTCTCCACCGTCGCGCGCACCCAGCAGCAGTCGGTGTTGTTTGTGTTCGTGCAGGCCATCACGGATATCACCTTCTCAGGATTCCTTGTGCCGGTGGATAACTTGCCGCCAGCCATCAACATCCTCTCAAACCTGGCGCCTCTGCGGCACTACCTCGTGATCATCCGAGGGATCATGTTGAAAGGCGCGACGCTCGACGTGCTGATGCCGCAGGTGCTGGCGCTCAGCGCGCTCGCTATCGTTATCGGCGCGTTTGCAGTGCTGAATCTGGGCAGGCGGGTTGATTGACGAAGACGAAGAGAGATTCGAGATTAGAGGTTGGAGATCGGAGAGATGAATGGATGTCATACAAAGACGAATAGTTCCGCTTTTGATTACAGTGACGGTGTTGCTGGCTGGGTGCCAGGCACAGCGCCCCGTGGCGCAGGATTTTTCGCAACTGTTCCAGCCCCGCCCGACGGAGCAGGCCGCGGTGCAACCGCTCAGCGGCAGCGGTTTTCTTGAGGCAGAAGATGTGACAATTGCCGCCGATGTGAGCGCGCCGATCGTGTCGATCAACGCCGACCTGGGTCAGGCAGTGCAGGCTGGCCAGCCGCTGGTGACGCTCGACGACACATTGGTTCAGGCGCAACGGGCGCAGGCTGCCGCCACTGTAGATGCTGCACAGGCCATCGTCACGCAGACGCTCGCCGGGCCACGCCCCGACGCCGTCGCCGCGGCGCAAGCTGACCTGGCGCGCGCCACTGCCGAATATCTCGGCGCACTGCAGGCCGTCACCGACACCGCCGCGCTGGTCGCGAACCCGCCTGGACTGGCGACGCAGATCACGCAGGCCGAGACGTCGGTGCGCCTGACCGAACAGGGCGTGCAACAGGCGAATGCCGAACGCGAGCAGACCAAGGCGTTGCGCGACCAGATCCCCGCCGGCATGGCGGAGCGCGACCTGCAGGAACAGAAGTTGAACGCGGCTGAGGCGAACGTCGAAGCGGCCAGGAGTCAGTATGACGGCGCGGTGGCGGTGCTCGAACAATTGAACCACATGCGCCAGTTCCCCGCCGACCTTGTTGCGAAGTGGCACGCGGCGCAAAGCCAGGCCATCATCGCGGCGGCAAAGGTCAATTTGGCACAGGCCGCGTTGGCCGCTGCGCGCGCCATGTCAACGCCGGAGCAGATCGCCATGGCGCAAGCAGGCGTGGAGACCGCGCGCGCCAACCTGGCATTGATCGACGCGCAACTGACCCATTACCACGTCACGTCGCCAATCAGCGGCGTCGTCACCAGCAAACCTGCGCAGGTGGGCGAGGTCGCGCGCGCCGCCGCGCCGCTGCTGGTCGTGTCGAACCTCAGCTCTCTCAAACTGGTCGTGTATATACCAGCCGGGCAGATGGGGCGCATCACCATAGGCGACAGCGCCAACGTCACCACCAACGCCTACCCGGACGAGCACTTCAACGCGACAATCACCCGGATCGCGGCCAAGGCCGAGTTCACCCCGAGTAACGTGCAGACGAAGGACGACCGCGCCAAACTGGTGTTCGCGGTGACACTCACCATTCCGAACCCCGGATTGCGCCTGAAGGCCGGCATGCCGGCGGACGCGGCGTTCGACAGATAGAATCACAGATTCGCAAGCGGCAACGTCATGACCCCTTTGCCAAGCGGCAAGGTCATTTTTCCGGGATGGATCACATATCCCTGACCGGCTTTGTCGCCAAAGTCCGTTTGGAAGCTGATGATTCCCCTGGCCATCTCCGGGCGTGGCGTCTCTGATTGCTTGATTTCCAGCGGGATCAACCTGTCCTGGGTTTCGATCACCACATCTACTTCTGACCCGGCTGCGGTGCGCCAATAGTAAAGCGCTGGCTCTTCGCCGCGATGTGTGTAACGCTTGAGCAGTTCCGCAACAACCAAATTCTCGAATATCGCGCCACCCATTGGACCAGCGGCGGCATGCTCGACATCGCGCAGGCCAACCAGATAGCACAACAGCCCCGTATCGACGAAATAGACTTTGGGCGACTTCACCAGGCGCTTGCCGATGTTGGCATAGTACGGGCGCAGGATGAATATCTGGAAACTGGCCTCCAGGATGGAAATCCAATCCTTCGCGGTGCTGACCGCGACGCCGACATCCCGGCACAGTTCACTCAGGTTCAATATCTGGGCGCTGCGAGCTGCCAGTGCGCGCAGGAAGGTCTGGAACAGCGTCAGGTCGCCAATGGCGCGCAGGTTGCGGATGTCGCGTTCCAGGTAGGTTTGCACATAGCTTGATTGCCAAAGCCGCGCATCGCGATCCGGGTTGGAGACGATTTCGGGGTAGAAGCCCTGTAGTATCTGCTGCCATATTTGTGAGGCAGGCGGGTCTGACAAGCCGGCGGTGCGTCCCGATTCCCACGGAAAAATGCCCTGAGGGTGGTGGTTGATTTCCCAGAGCGACATCGGCAACAACTTCAAAACAGCCGCGCGGCCTGCCAGGCTTTCGGTGACCTGCTGCATGAGGAGCAGGTTTTGCGAGCCGGTCAGGAGAGACTGCCCGGCGCGATCCCGGTGCAGATCGATCTGCTCTTTGATGTAAGGAAGCAATACTGGGGCATACTGGATTTCGTCAAAGATCACCGGCGGTGGATACAAAGTGAGAAACCCGCGCGGATCGTTCAGCGCCGCAAGACGAACATCTGGCGGCTCAAGCGAAACAACGAGGAACTGCCTGCCATACAGATGCCTGAGCAGCGTCGTCTTCCCCGATTGGCGCGGCCCGACCAGCACGACCGCCGGGAATTCGCGCACCGCTTTCTGGACAACGGTTTCCAAGCTCCTGGGGATATAGGATTCACTCATCGCGACGCCTCATGCATATTTACGATTGTATCGTAAATTTGCACGTCGTTCACCTGAGAGGTTGTCGTAGATTATCTCCGTTCTATCCGTGTCATCCGTTAAATCCGTGATTCAGACCGTGTCTATGCCCCTCGCCGCGCGCGCGTGATCGGCGAACCGTCCTATTTGCGCCCCGTGCCGTTCGGCTTGCGCGCCGGCGGCGTTTGCGGCGTGTTCATCATTGGCTGTGTCCGCAGATAGGGATTACGCGGCTGAGCCGGCGGCGGCGCGGGCGGCTTGGGGGGAGCAACCGGCTTCTTCGCGCTGCGCAGCGTGAGCAGCCAGTAAGCCGTCAGAAAGACAACGACCAGAAAAGTGCCCACGTACATCAGTTGCGCCATCGGCAGCGGCGTGTCTGTGCCAGAGTAGAAGCTGTGCAGGGCGGCAGCGATGTAACTGATGAAGCTGAGGTAGTGAATTACGCGGAAGGTCTTCATCGTGATTTTGCTGCGGATGTAGAACGTGATCGACACGAGCAGGATCAGCCAGAATGAAATCACCCCGACGCCTACCCACACCGGGCGATAGGGCGAGATAAACGGGATCAGAATCTGCGCCACGTTATACGGCATGAACTGGTCGCCGGTGAGCACGACGACGTGCAGGATCAGAAATCCGATCGACAGCAGCGAGATGAACTCGTGAAAGTCGAAGGTGAAGGCGCGGTGCAAGACTTTGTCAAGCATTTTGCTGCTCACGCCCAGCCCCCACACGGTGGAGAACCACAGTAACAGGTAAGCGATGATCCCGGCGGAGCGCGTGACAAACCACGTGGCATGGGTCGTGTCTGTGCCGAACAACGCGTTCAGGGTCTGCCCCATGCTCTGACCAACCGGCGTTTGCGCAAGCGCGCCCAGCACCAACGTGCCGACAAGCGCCAGAATTGCCGCCATGATCCCGCCAATTGCCCACATGGCGACCGATGACCCCTTCCCTTTAGACGATTTCGCCTGTGACATCGAGATACTCCTTTGCATGCCTGGATCCCCACAGAGACCCATCCTGCTTAATTCCAATAAACTCAACACCCGGCTCACGGTCGGCAAGCGCCTGCGCCTGCTCCGATCCCGCGATCAACACGCCTTTGGCAAAAGCCTCGGCGGTGGACGTGTGCGGCGCCATCACCGTGACGCTCAACCAGTCGGTCTCCGCCGGCTCAGCAGTGCGCGGGTCGATGATGTGATGCCGTTCGCGCCCGTCCTGCGTCCAGCGCCGCAGCGTGATCGACGATGTCGCCACACCGCCGCTATGCACGCGAAGAATAGCGCAAGTCCGTTCGGGATCGCGCGGGTCTTCGAGCGCAATCGGCCAGGCTTCTTCACCCTCCGCCAAACCGGTGATGCACAGGTCGCCGCCCGCACTGACGGCGCATGCGGACGCGAACTGCGCGAGCACACCCGCTGCCTGTTCGGCGATCCAGCCTTTGGCGATCCCGCCGAGGTCGATCTGCACCCCGTGCGGCAGATGTATCGCCCGCAGGGAGGGCTTGACCTCAAGCCCGGCGAAACCGAGCGACGGCCATGGCGCAATTTCACACATCGCCTGCGTGCGCGACCCGCCAGCGCGGATGTCATCCATGCTGCGGTCATACCCCACGCGCCGCAACGCCCCGATGATGGAAGGGTCAAACAACCCGCACGTCAGGTCTATCAGCCGGCGCGCCAGTTGCACGACCTCAAACAAATCGTCCGACGCGATGAACCAGCCGCCCGACATCCGGTTCAACTGCGACAGTTCGCTGTCCTCGGAGAAGCGCGTGAAGCGCGCCTCGCTCGCGGCGATAAAGTCGCGGGCGGCTTTGAACCCCGCCTCAACCCGCGCCGGTTCGCCCGTGGCGCCGAGCAGGATGTGTGAGTTCATCGCGCGGAATTCGTCGTACATCATGATGATGGATGATGATGGAGCCGGTTTGCCTAGCGCGAGCCGCTCGTGCGAAAGCGCGGTGAAAAGCCGGTGGAGGGCTGAATCTGAATCTGTTGCGGCGCCGGCAGCGGCCTTACGGGCGCGCCACTCACCATGTCATTGAGCGACGGAACGGGCGGCAGCGGATCCAGCTTAAAAGTCGTGATCTGTTGTGCGCTTTGTGCGCCTTGCGCAGCGGCCTGGTTGGCCACCGGCTTGCCGGAGTGCGCCAGCAAAATCCAACCCACCAGGAATCCGACAATGGTCGAGAGCGCGATGTAGATGCGCAGACCCAGTTTGACAAGTTTCATCAGTATTTACCTCTCAGGAGTGCATGGATCGGAATGTCAACGGCTTGGGACGCTGATCCGACCATCGGCGCCGACGCGAATCACGCCACGCTGCTGCAATTGCGTGAAGATGTTCTGGTACTGCTGCACCTGATCCTGATACTGCTGCGCCGTGCTATTGGCGTCGTTGACTTTCTGCGCCGCGTCCTTCAACTCGGTCTGATACTGCTTCTCGCGATCCTGATATTGCTTCTCACGCGCCTGATACTGCGCGATCACGTCCTGCTGCTGCTTGATCTGCGCCTGAGCCGCGTCATTCGCGCTTGACGTGCTGGACGTGTTCGCCGCCGTCGAGACATTCACATCCGCGGGCGACGCGGCAATCGCCACCGAGGCGGTATCCAGAAACGCATTCGCGCCGATGGCAGCCATGCCCAGCCCGATCACAATCGTAATTACTATTGCAGCGACAATCGCAGGAAATTGCTTCATAAATTCACAACCCTCATTTTCATACAATGAATGGGTATGACTGTAACGGCGCAAGATGACGGAGATATGAACACAGGCCTGCGCCTTTTGTCATCTCCTTTTCATCTTTGCGCGCTAGATTCATTCGATCACCATGCGTATTCTGCTCATAGAAGACAACCACCGTCTGAATCAGTCGCTGAAGTTAGGACTGATTGAGGACGGTTATGCCGTCGACTCCGCGTTTGACGGTAAGGAAGGCGCCGAAATGGCCGTCCTTACCCCTTACGACGCCATCATCCTCGATATTATGCTCCCGATCAAAGACGGGCTGACGGTGTGCCGCGAACTGCGCGACAAACGACTGCGCACTCCCATCCTGATGCTCACCGCCCGCGACGCCGTCGAGGATCGCATCAAGGGGCTGGACAGCGGCGCCGATGACTACATGGTCAAGCCATTCGCTATCGACGAGTTGCGCGCGCGCCTGCGCGCCCTGTTGCGCCGCGAGTCCTCCGACCGCGGCCCTGTGATCAGGGTCGGCGACCTGATGCTCGACCCGGCGCAGCACATCGTCGAACGCGGCGGTCGCCAGATTGACTTCACCGCGAAGGAGTTTGCGCTGCTCGAATACCTGATGCGCAATGCGAATCTGTTGATCACGCGCGAGATGGCCGAGGCGCATGTGTGGAGCTACGACTATGACGGCGCATCGAACGTGGTGGATGTCTACATTCGCCGCCTGCGCCGCAAGATCGACGATCCATTCGGCTTCAAGCTGCTCGAAACCGTGCGTGGCGCCGGGTACCGCTTGTGCAAGCCGCCGGAAGCCGCGTGACTCACACACCCTTGCGAAGGTTTATGGGTAGATTACGACACCTTAAGGCAACCTTCGCAAGGGTTCGAAGCGTATATGGGTAGATTACGACACCTTAAGGCAACCTTCGCAAGGATCGCGCGCAGCATCCGGTTTCGCCTGGCGCTGTGGTTCGTCGCCATCCTCGCGCTGATCCTGGCGGGATTCAGCACCTTCATCTACACCCGGCAGGTGAACGAGTTCGGCCGTGAGTCAAGCGCCCGGCTGGAGGCAAAATCGCGCCAGATCGAGGCCTATTACCGCTTCGCCCTGCGCCAGGCGATTGAACGCGAACACGGCGACATCCTGCCGCCCGGCATGATCACCAGCGAGGTTCCGCTGTTGACCGAGGAAGAAACGCTGCTGATCATCGACTCACGCGGAGGAATCATCCAGCAACTCGGCCCGCTGAGCAATACCGACATCACGCCGCTGCAGCAGGCCGCGGAACGGGCGACTGGCCTGGCGGGAATGCAACCCGGCATGGGCAGTGTCGGTTTCACCTATGCGCTCAACAATCGCGCTGCAACAGCGACGCCCGATTACCAGTTTGTCGCATCGCAACTGCCCTTGCGTGATACCGTCTACGCGCTGGTCATCGTCGGCAGCCCACTCGACAGTTCCCGCCTGTATCAACTGGCGCTCACGCTCATTTTCGGGTCGCTGGGATTGCTGCTACTCGCTCTGGGCGGCGGATACTGGCTGGCCGGGCGCGCCATGCATCCGGTTCAACTTATCACCCACGCGGCGCGCTCGATCAGCGACACCGACCTGAGCCGGCGGCTCAAGCTGGGCGGTCACGATGAGCTGAGCGAACTAGCCGACACGTTCGACCAGATGCTCGACCGCCTGCAGGCGGGGTTTGAACGGCAGCGCCAGTTCACCGCCGACGCCAGCCACGAGTTGCGCACGCCGCTCACCATCATCGAACTGGAAGCCAGCCGCGCCCTCAGCCACCCCCGCTCCGTCGCGGAGTACGAGGGCGCGTTGACGACGATCAAATCCGAAAACGAGCTGATGAGCCGCATGGTCAACGACCTGCTCACGCTGGCGCGCATGGACGCCGGGCAGACCATCCTGCGCACCGCCCCGATGGACCTGAGCGATGTGGCGATTGACGTGGTGGAGCGCTTGTCGCCGCTGGCGAAGCAAAAGCGCGTCGAGCTGATCGCCGGCGACCTGCCCGAAGTGATGATCCACGGCGACCGCCAGTTCCTGAACCAGATGCTCACCAACTTGGTCGAGAACGCGATCAAGTACTCCGCCCCTTCCGCGCATGGGCGCGCCCGTGTGCTGGTCGAGACCGGAGTTGAGACCGGGAATGCTGGGGCTGAAGACGCCTGGGTGCGCGTCGAGGACAACGGGCCCGGCATCCCGGCTGCCCTCATCCCCAAGCTGTTCGACCGCTTCTACCGCGTCGACGAGGCGCGCGGGCATGCCGAGGATTCCGGGCTGGATGAACCCGACAAGCCGCGCCCCGGCGGCAGCGGGCTGGGACTGTCCATCGTGCAATGGATCGCGCGGGCGCACGGCGGCGTCGTGAACATCACCAGCCAGTTTGGGCATGGGGCGGCGTTCGAAGTGCGCTTACCTGCGCCACACCAGCCCGGTCGCGAATAAAGTAAGTGTGGAAATCTGCTATAAACGAGGCAGGTGAGTCGATGAATCAGAATCAACAGACAGAACTCCTCAAACTGCAACGCCAGGAAATCAAATGGTATTGCGCCGCGCGGAGGGCCCGCATATGGATCAAAGACGACCTCGGGCAACCGAAGCGCCCTTATGCGATTTTTGTGGTTGAAGGCGGCACTGAGGCCTTGCGCAACTATAGCGTGATAGAGAACGCCCCACAAGCCGTTGATTTTGAGACGGCTCTGATCGAAGCAATGCAACTGAGCGAGAAGAGTTCCAAAATTCGCCGTTTCAAGCGCTATCGCCCCGCGCAGATCGTAATGGAAGATCAGATTCTGGTTCAGGCGCTAGCACCCGGTTTCGCCGGCGCCGGCGTGGATGTCCTGCTCAGCCCCTCAGACCTGCAAGTCATGGACAAGATCGGGATGGCCTATAGCGTCTACAAGCACGAGGACAATAAACCCGCGCTCCTTGAGATTCCCGGCGTCTCCATGCCAATGGCCACAGAGTTTTTCGCAGCGGCGCACGACTTCTACAAGGCCAAACCCTGGAAAAATGTCGACAATCTCACCTACATCACTGCGCGCTATCCCGCCAACAATCCCGCCGCCAAAGAGTATTGCATCATCATTATGGGAAGTGGCGGCATGGAGTTTGGGCTGGCTCGCTATGACTCGGTGAATGTCTTCAAGCAAGCGCTACGTGATGGAAGAATTGGAGAGTCCAGAAGAACCACCACACAAATCGGTATCACGTTTGATGTCCCAATGCTGATGCCATACGGCGATCATGACGCCGTCGAGAAATATGGTTGGCCGATTGCAGGATCCAAAGCCTATCCCACGATCTTGAAGGCTCACCCGCGCAAAGGGATCATCCCGCCCGACGCTGCAGACGTTGCGTTTTTCACCGCCGCCCTGCGCGCTGTCCCTGATTTCGTCAGCAGCTACATTAATCCGCGCGCGGGTCTGCCAAAACCTGCCTCGGTCACGGTTGAGCTTCCAGACGCGCACGAAGGCAAACGGATCACCCTGCGCTACACCGGCGAGGACCTCCACACCTTTGGCCTCTTTGGCGACGAAGAGGGGATAGAAGAGATAGAGGAGGCAAAGAAAGTAGTAAAGAGCATCGATGACCAGGATGAAGTCGCTGCGGTTATGAAGTTGCTCGAACTGTTCGTGCCCATCCCATGCAAACCAACGCCGGCGCTGATCGAGAGATTGCGCGGAGAACCCGGCGCCTCGATCCCGCATGGAGCGATGCGGATCGGGCGCGTGTTCAATGCAGGCAATGAGGGCGGCATCACTGTCGGCCTATTGCCACTGGGAGAAGACGGGACGATGCAGGTTGCCTCCCTGACGATGCTGAAAATCCCTCCGACCCATCCCGTCTACTCGGCCGTGCACGCGTACCAGAAGCGCCGCCGCGCCGCGCTGGGGGATCAGCCGTAGCGGACGCCCAACTTCATCGTCGACTCCGGGTGATGCGCAATCTCCGGATAAGCCGTGCTGAGTTCGTCGAAACCCACCACCGGCCATACGATCTTCGCGCCATCGATCTTGCCGGCGCAGATCAGGTCAAAGCACGCGGCATAGATGCGGTCGTTGTCCCAGCGCGGATGATCGCGGTTCGGGTCGCTGCACGCGCGTGAGAAGACGATGTTGGCGAGGTTGACATGCGACTCCGCGCCGAAGTCCAGCCCGGCGCTGTAAGGCGGCGGGAACGAGCCAGCCACAACCGTCCCGCCATAGGCCACGCCACGCAATGCATCCTGCATCGCCTGGCGATTGCCGCTGTACTCGATCACCACATCCGCGCCGCGCCCACCGGTAGCCTTGCGAATCTCTGCGCCCGCGTCGCACGCCGTCGGGTCAAGCACCAGCGTGGCGCCGTATTCGGCGGCGATGGCGCGCCGCTGCGCAATCGGATCGAGCGCGATGATCGGGTGCGCGCCGGCCAGCGCCAGCATCTGCACCACCTGCAAGCCAATTGCGCCGAGTGAGAACACGGCCACCGCGTCGCCGATGCGCACATGCCCGTCGCGCAAAGCGGACAAGGCGAAATCGGCGGGATCGATGCACACCGCCGACTGCCAGCCCACATGCGCCGGCAACTTCCAACATAGCTTTGTATCCGTCACGGCAGAAGTGGCAAACCCGCTGTAAGCCAGCGCGCGGTCGCCGACGGCGAACCCGCTCACGCCTGCGCCGACCTCGCTGATGGCGCCCACGACCATATTGCCAATGGCAAACGGGTATGGGTTGGCCGGCTTGCCGCGCACATGCATGCCGGTTGCAGTGTCATACGGGCCGCGCTCGTTGGCATAGCCCTTGTAAAACGCCATCTCGGTGCCGTGTTTGGCGGCGCCGAATTCGGCCTGTATGCGCACCTGCCCGGGCTGCAACGCCGGGGGATCGAAGTCCTGATATTCAAGCACGCCGATGCTGGCACAGATCAATCGCTTTTCCATAAGGTTGATTCTATGACGATTTCCAATCCACGCCGGCACCCGCCCAGCCGCTGGCAATAAAACCACGATATTCCACCATCGAACAGCGGAATATCGTGGTAACATAACGGCGCCCCGAGTTATTTCCTGTCCTGCGAGTATTGGCAGATCGCACTCCGCTGCCAGCTCGTTTTTTGATTCTGGGAAGCGCATCGCCTGCCTTGCTGCGCCAATCCTCCGAAAGCCTGGCCGGGCGCATTTCCACCCTATATTCCTTCCACCCGCTTGTTCCGTTTTTGGAGCCTGCTGGCGCACTACCATGGACAGGTCTGGAATGCTGCTGAAGCTGCCCGCACATTGAACGTCCCGCCTGACCCCCTCCATGCGCGCGGCGGTCCACGACTTGGAACTATCCGAATTGCTGGTCATATTTCCAGGTTCTAAACCATACCGAATAGCTGAAAACATCCAAGCCATTCCGCTTGCAAACCTGGCAACACCCGCAGTCAATCTCTTCGATTAGTTCTGTTCGGGTGTGGAAACCCCGATAAACTGCCCTGGTAGTCTAAATCCACAAAGCTTCAATGGAGCCACGTCTTTCCAGGCGTGGAAACGCCCCAACTGCAACTCATAGCCGATGCCGCTGAAACGCTTCAATGGAGCCACGTCTTTTCAGGCGTGGAAACAATCTCCCAGGCGCGTCCGTTCTCCGGAATGTGTCAAGGGTTTTGAGACAAACTCGGTAAAGAGATTAGGGAACATCGACGCTATCTGGTGAGATGGCCTCCTGGATGTGGCAGGGCGGATTGATCCAAACTGCCGTAGGCAAAG
>CAIXPS010000147.1 GCA_903921365.1 uncultured bacterium
CCGTTACGCACCGTCAGGCTATAGATCGACCCGCTCGTCATGTTGAGGACGCGCCCCACGCCGCCGCCGCTAATAATGGTGCTATCTGCTCCCGCGCCGATGAAGGTCAGCGCCTTGGTCGCGGTCAGGTTTTCGGTATATATCCCGGCCGCGATGTTGATCGTGCCGTTGGCCGCCGTCTTGCCAATCGCCGCGCCAATCGTCCTGCAGGCGTTAGCCGCGCCGCTGGCGTCGCACGCGTTGGCGTCGCTGCCGGCAGGATCGACATAAGTAACCAGGATCGGCGGTATGGCTTCATACGCGCCGATATCGTAGGCCGCGCCTTGCGGGCGGATAACGCCGTCAAGGTCAACCCCCACGCCGGTGTTCGCGCCCGCGTCAATCGCGGGGCTGCCCGCAGCCAGGTGGTAGTTATCCAGCGCCGCGTTCACAAACAACGGATCAGCGCCGCTGATCGAATGACTGCCGGTGATCATCGTCGTCGGCGCATTGAAGAACAGGTTGTAGTCCGCCGTGATCACCACGCCGGGCGTCACGCTGATACCGGTGGTGTAGCTGGCGACGATGGTGTTGGTGAGGTTCACCCCCACCGCATAGGAAGCCGGTTTGCCCACAAAGAGCGCCTGTGCGGTTCCGACCGTCGGGCTGGCAATAGTGGTGTGCACAATCGTGGCAACGCCACCGCGGCTGCCGGTGTCATACAGGTACAAGGCAGCGCCATCGGTGGTCGCGCTGTTGGCCGCTAACAGGACGTTGGTCAGACGGATATCGACAACGCCGAAATTGTAACCATTGAAATACAGACCACCGCCGCGGCCAGCGCTGTTTCGAATCAACTGCGTGCCGGTGATGGTCGCTCCTCCACGTGATACGTATAACCCACCGCCCTGGCTCCCGGCGGTATTACTCATGAACTGCGTGCCGGTAATGGCCGCCGCATGGTTGACGTATAACCCACCGCCAGTGGTCCCGGCGGTATTACTTATGAACTGCGAGCCGGCGATGGTCGCCGCTCCGCTGGCGTATAATCCACCGCCCTGGCTCCCGGCGGTATTACTTATGAACTGCGAGCCGGCGATGGTCGCCGCGCCATTGACGAATAACCCACCACCTGTATCGGCGGTATTACTCATGAACTGCGATCCGGTGATGGTCGCCGCGCCATTGACGAATAACCCACCGCCCATCTGCGCAGTGGTATTACTGACGACGTTGACCGAGGTCAGCGTCAACGCCCCCGAGGCATTGATGCCGCCGCCATTATTACTGCCGCCAACGACTGCACCGTTACGCACCGTCAGGCTATAGATCGACCCGCTTGTCATGTTGAGGACGCGCCCCAGGCCGCGGCCATCAATGATTGTGGCGTCCGCCCCGGCGCCGATGAAGGTCAGCGCCTTGGTCACAGTCAGGTTTTCGGTGTACGTCCCGGCCGCGATGCTGATCGTATTGTCGGGCGCGGATTGCCCGATGGCATAACCGATGGTTCGGCATGGCGCAGCGCTATTCGCGCAATCGGACGCATCGACGCCTGTCGTTGCCACATAGTGAATCGGACTCTGTCCAAATGTCGTTGAGATCGTGTGGTTCGCCGTCACGTTGGTGAATGTGTACACGCTCAGCGTGCCTGCGTACACACCGTCCGTGTAGACGCCCGTGATGTGATAGCCCGTGTTCGCCGTAATCGTAAACACCGCGTTGCTGCCCTCGGTTATTGTCTGCGCGCCTGTCGGTGAGATAACGCCGCCAGTGCTGGTCGTCGGCGTTATATAGTAAGAGGCGGAAGTAAAGGTTGCCGTCACGCGCTTCGACACATCAAGCGTCACTGTGACAGGATTGTTGATGCTCGTGATACCGCCGCTCCAGCCTGCAAATGTGCCGGCCGGCGTCGCCGTGAGTGTAACAACCGTGTTATGGTCGTAGTACGCCTTGCAGGTCACGCCGCAATTCAGGCGCGATGGATATGACGTCACGGTGCCCGGTCCCGCTTTTACCACGGTCAAGCCATCGGCCATCGGATAGTCCGATTCGTAGGCGCCCATGTCATAGCCCAACTGGCGCGGTCGCGCGACACCGTCCAGGTCGGTTGCCACGCCCGCATTCGTGCCACGGTCAACCGCCTGGCTGCCATAGGTCAGACGATAATCGCCGCCGGTTGGATCAGCAAACAGCACATCCGCATCGACCAATGAATGCGCGCCGATCATCTCGGTCGTGGGCGCACTGTAGAACAAGTTATAGTCCGCCGTGATCACCACGCCGGGCATCAGGCTGAGGCCAGTCGTGTAACTGGCGACAATGGTATTGGTCAGGTTCAATCCCACCGCATAAGAAGCTGGTTTGCCCACGAAGATCGCCTGTGCGCTGCCGAGGGTCGGGCTGGCAATCGTCGTGTTCAGAATCGTGGCAACGCCACCGCGGCTGCCCGTGTCATACAGGTACAAGGCAGCGCCATTGGTGATCGCGCTGTTGGCCGCTAACAAGACGTTGGTCAGACGGAGGTTGACAGCGCGGCTACCGTAACCAAAGAAATACAGACCACCACCGTTGCCTGCACTGTTTCGAATAAACTGCGTGCCAGTGATGGTCGCTCCTCCATATGTTACGTATAACCCACCGCCCTGGCTCCTGGCGGTATTATTCGTGAACTGCGATCCAGCGATGGTCGATGCTTCCTCGACGTATAACCCGCCGCCATTTCCATTGGCGGCTGTATTACTCATGAATTGCGAGCCGGTGATGGTCGCCGTACTATAGACGTATAACCCGCCGCCATTTCCAATGGCAGCGGTATTATTCATGAATTGCGAGCCGGTGATGGTCGCCGTACTATAGACGTATAACCCACCGCCCCAGCTCCCCGTGTTACTCATGAACTGCGAGCCGGCGATGGTCGCCATACTATTGGCGTATAACCCACCGCCATTGCTCCCGGCGGTATTACTTATGAACTGCGATCCGGTGATGGTCGCCGCTCCGATGGCGAATAACCCACCGCCCCGAAAGCCAGTGGTATTACTGACGACGTTGACCGCGGTCAGCGTCAACGCACCCGAGGCATTGATGCCGCCGCCATTATTACTGCCGCCAACGACTGCACCGTTACGCACCGTCAGGCTATAGATCGAACCGCTCGTCATGGTGAGGACGCGCCCCACGCCGCCGCCGTCGATGATTGTGGCGTCCGCCCCGGCGCCGATGAAGGTCAGCGCAACCGTCGCGGTCAGGTTTTCGGTATATTTCCCAGTGGCGATGATGATCGTGCTGCCGGCAGAGGCTTTGCCAATCGCGCCAGCGATCGTCAAACAAGGCACTCCTGGGCCCGTACAGGCATTGGCGTTATTGCCGTTAGTAGCGACATACAAGGTGGAAAGTCCGCCCACCATTGGAGCATCGATAGCACGGGGTGCCTCCGCGCGCGCCGTTGCTGCCCCGATCAGGAACACGGCCAGAACTGCCGAGCCGATGCCGACAATGACATTCATTCGTTTGAACAGTGACATGCTATTTCTCCTAGAATGCTGGAATCGATGGGTGATGACTGCGTGTAACAGCGCCGCATGACCAGTGAATACATCATGATGGCATAACGCGGGGATTAAGTCACTATACTAAAGTACAACAAGGTATAGGAAAAGTCAGGGTGTCCGACTTTTCCTTCAATCGAAATGCGCAATGTTACGAAACCGGGGGGGATTCAGTTGCGCGGTTTGTCGCGCCGTTCCGGCACAACGCCGGTCTTGTAGGCCTGTGCAATCGCTTCGGACCGTGTGGACACTTTGAGCAGCCTCTGGATGCGATCCATGTGGTATTTGACCGCGGACTCACTAATGCCGAGATCGGAAGCAATGGTCTTGTAAACCTGACCTAGCGCAACGCGCGCCAGAATATCTACTTGCTGGCGGGACAGCTCGGCGGCACGCAGCGGACGGCTGGGTGCTTCTTCATGTTCAAGTGCTGATTCTGCCAGCTGCGTCGCAAGCTGGTTCACCAAACCAGGCGCGAGCACCGTGTCGCCGCGTCGCACCGCGACCAGCGCCAGGAACAGGTCTGCCGGCGGTTGGCTCTTAATCAGGAAACCGCTGGCGCCCTCGCTCATGGACTCCACCAATGCCGCATTGTCCGCAGATGCGCTCAACATAACAACCTGCGTCTCCGGCGTCGCACTTTTAATCAGCCTGACCGCCTGCGGTCCCGTGCGCACCGGCATGTGCACGTCCAGCAACACCATGTCGGGCTTGAGTTCATCGGCCAGTTGAACGGCCTCGTCGCCATCCCTGGCGACGCCCACCACAACTAAACCACGCGCCTCCAACAGGTTCCGCAGGCCTTCGACAACCAGCGCATGGTCATCGGCGATGAGCACCGTCACCCCGGCAAGCGGAGTGCGCGCGGCATCCGGCAGAATACGCGGCGCCTGCAGCATCACCTGTGTTCCCTGCCCCGGCGCGGAGCGCATCTCCAGTTGGGCGCCGAGTTGCGCCGCGCGATCGCGCATGATGCCCAGCCCGAAGCCCGGCGCAACCACTTGTATGTCAAACCCGGCGCCATCATCGGAAATGACCACGTTGAGGCTGTCGGGCGTTAACGTGAAGAGCACCTGAACCAGGCTGGCGTGGGCGTGCTTGCGCGCGTTCGCCAGCGCCTCCTGAATGATGCGCAACAGATGCAGATACGCTGTTTCAGACAATGCGTCATCGATGTTCTGCTCCGGCAGACTAAGCTGAATCCGCAAACCGGTGATGCTCTCGAAGCGCGCGAGGTAGCGCTTTAAAACATCGGTGAACCCGTTTTCAGTCTCCGCCGTGGTCTTTATGTTCAAAATGTGCTCGCGCACGTCAACACTCGCGCTTTGCGCCGCCAGACTTAATGCATCGAGTTGCCCAAGCGCTGCGGTGAAGCTGCCCTGCTCAATCAAATCGCGCACTGCGTAGGCATTCAATGACAGGAAGCTCAACACCTGCCCCAGGCTATCGTGCAGTTCGCGCGCCATGCGTTCGCGCTCTTCGAGCACGGCAGCGCGTTGCAAGGCGTCCTGCGCCTGCATCAGAACAGTCTGGTCGCGCAGCATGACGACGCGCCCCGTAACAACGCCGCCTCGACGGGCGTCATGGATGGGCGAAACGCGCATACTGTAGTCACGCTGCGTCGCGCTGTCCGTCAATTGGATATCTGCATCACCTTCAAGCGCATTGCCCAGAATATCCAGCGCCACCGGCCATTTGTGCAGGACTTGAGCGGCCGGACGCCCGATTGCGCCAGCGCCGTCAAAGAGGCGCAGCGCCGCCGTATTGAGATAGATGACATGGTCATGTCCATCCAGAACGAGCATGGCATCGCTCATACTCTCAACCACAACCCGCAGCGCCACCGGCACCAGTTCCAGTAAATGCAAACGATTGAGCGCCCAGTACAACAGCGCGCCCGATGCGACTAACAAGAGCGGCGTCAGTTCCAATCCATACAGCGGGCTTAAGTACACGCTATAAAGGATATTCCCAGCCCATGGGATCACCGCGCCGATGAGCAGCGTCAGCGCCTGCCAGCGATAAATGCGGGAAGACTGGATGGCTGCGTGTATCAGCAACGCAGCGGCTACGAATACGAGCAGGTACGAATAACCAATCACGCCAATCCAGAACCATGGCCCGTGCCCAAACACCCACAGATTCGCATCCTGCGGCAAGGCCGTGAAATTCGTCCAGATCAGCCCATGCCAATCATTCGTGAGGGTCAGCGCCCACGATAAAATAGGTATGGCGGCGTAGAGGGCGATATATCGCCGCGTGAGTAAGTGTTGTGCGCGGGTATATTCGAGCGTAAGCAGGAAGAACAACAACGGGCAACCGACGACGCCAATATAGTAGAGTTTTGCCCAGGTCACTTTGGTGGCAATGTCAACCGAGGCATATTCTATCGCTGCGCCGCCTGACCACACTGCCGCAGCGATCATCAGCATAGTCAGCCACTTGCCGCCGGGGACAGCGCGGCGAGTCCATGCAATCCATGCCACGGTGAGCGCAGGAATTACCGCAACGGCGCTGATGACGGAATACCACTTGACTATCATGTCGGAGTCCCAATGAGTAACGAGATTATAGTGCGTGACACCCGACCTCACACTGCGCGCAGTCGGTGGCTTTCAGGAAGCCTGTCGCTTGACAATTTAACTCGCGAGTTGTATTATTTACTTTACAGTAAGATATTTAACGAGCGAGTACAAGCACATGGCAGGAATACGCGAGAGGCAACTCCAGAAACGCAAGCAGGAAACATTGGACGTGGCACTGCGCCTGCTGATGGAACATGGGTATGCGAACCTCAATATGGATGAACTGGCGGAGGAGGTTGGCATCTCAAAACCGACGCTTTACCAGTACTTCAACAGTAAAGACGAATTAGTCGCCCAGGCAATGGTTCGTGTGTTCGAGAAAATGGAAGAACACCTTTCTGAACTATCCGAAAAGTCGCCTCTCGAACAATTAGAGCATTTCCTGCGTTTGATGCTGAAATCCCGCTCTGAGAAACGAAATATCATGGCACAGATGGACGTTGAGGTGATGCATTCAATCGTCCAGCGTTATCCCTATATGACAGAGCACCTGCTGGCGACGAGGCTTAAACTAGGCCAACTCGTCATGAAGGCTCAAGCACAGGGGGAAATCAATCCTGCGATTCCAGCCTGGGTCGTCGTGAATGCAGTGTTCAGCTTGCAAGGGATTTTGCACAACCCTTTTATGAAAACTGACCCCCAGCGATCAGATCAAGAACTAGCTGAGGCGATTGAGAGCATTGTTCATCTATTTAAACAGGGCGTATGTAACGAAATACCACTGCAGACGACCATTCTGAACTAGATACCAGCACATCATGATTGCCCGATGCAAAAAGGAACTGCCGCGAATATGTTGCGTCTATCCAAATACCTGAAACCCTTTATACCCCAGATCGTGATCGCCATAGTCTTGCTGTTTGTGCAAGCGGTGAGTGATTTATCCCTGCCCAATTACCTGTCGAAAATCGTCAATGTCGGAATTCAACAGGGCGGCGTCGAAAATGCAGCGGCGAAAGCGATCCGCCAGAGCCAAATGGCCCATCTGACGCTCTTTATGAGCGCCGACGAGCAGGCGGCAGTGCTCAAACACTACACGCTTGTCGATAGCCTCTCGCTCAACTATAGCAAGTATGTCAAGGATTATCCCGCTCTGGCCAACGGCCCCATCTATGTCTTAAACAACATCGATCAGGCAGAAATCGATCAGCTGAACCCCCTCATGGCTAAAGCCTGGCTGGCTGTTTCCAGCATTGATCAGATCATCGCTGATCCCGCAAAAGCCGCCAGTATGGGCCAGGCATCCG
>CAIXPS010000148.1 GCA_903921365.1 uncultured bacterium
CTCACACCCCTCGATATCACGTCCGCCTCGCGCTTTCCGTTCGAACTGTCCGAAGCGCTGGATCGCGGCCACGACAAACGCGGCGACGAAGCCTGGCTTGCCGCGCGACTGACCAACCCCGCCACTGAATTTATTCTGCTATGGAATTCGGAAAACCTGGTCACGCACGCGCCCGTGGCTGCTGCGCGACTCGGCGCGGAGGCTGTCGCACCGCTGTTGCCGCTGGCCGAATCGGTGACGTACCTGGGTTGGCACGACGACCGCGCTGTTTTTGCGATTGGGATGCAGGGAAGCGACCCGGCGCCATTGACGGAACATGGCAAATGGGCAAACATGCGCGCGGTGGGCGAATTGCTCAGCGCTGCCGACTGGGCGGTCATGGCCTATGCGCGCGCGATGGTGTATTGGCACGAGCGCCATCGCCACTGCGGAATCTGCGGTCACAGCACAACCAGCACAACTGGCGGGCATGTGCGCAAGTGCACCAACGCGGCGTGCGGGACCGAGCACTACCCGCGCACCGACCCATGCATCATTGTGCTGGTTTTCTCAGGGGATCGCTGTCTGCTTGGGCGGCAACACTCGTGGCCGGTGGGGCGCTACTCCACGCTCGCGGGTTTCATCGAACCGGGTGAGAGCGCCGACCAGGCAGTGGCGCGCGAGGTGTACGAGGAAGCCGGGATTACCCTGAAAGAGGCGCGCTACTACGGGTCGCAGTCGTGGCCGTTCCCGGCGTCGCTCATGCTCGGATTCCACGCCGAAGCCGCCACTGAAGAAATCCATTTACACGACGGCGAACTGGGCGATGCGCGCTGGTTCACGCGGCAGGAACTGCGCGACGCACTCACCGCCGGCGCCGTCGGCCTTCCGACGGCGGTCGCGATCTCGCACCATTTGATCTCGGCGTGGTTCAACATGGCGCCGGTCGGCGGTAACTTGTAACTCTTGCTCAGTGTTTTGTCGGCTGGACGACGTAGAGCCAGTGGCCGCTGGTCTCATCATCAATGGTCAGGATGAGGTTGCCTTCTTCAAGCGTAAAAGGAATCGGGTGTTCGCCGTATCCAGCCCGACCGAACAGCGCTTTGCGAGCCCGATTGCCCCACGGCATGTGCGCGCCGAGCCACACCTCGATGTGGGTATTGCCCAGGGGTAGCGGCAGGCTGATGCGCCCGGTGCTGCCGCACCATACACGGTATAAAGGGACACACTTATCGGTGGATTGCGATGCTGAAAGGGGATGCCAGGCGACATCGACAGGACGATCCGCCCATTGATACGCGGCGCCATTGACGCTGATGCCGGACGCGCCGATGCCCGCAAACGCGATTAAGCGCCCGGATGGATCGCAACGCCACGCGACTGCATGGCGTCCCTGGTAGGTGATGGTCTGCCCCGCAACGCGCCAGTCGTGCAGGTCGATCCGGTCATCAGCCAGTGGGTGGGCGGCAATGATGCGTTGATCCTCGGCCTCATCGCGGAAGAAACCGCCCGGCCAGTTCTCCGGGTAGTCCTTGAAGTGACGGCACACGGCCAGCGCGCCATTTGGGAATGCGCAGGCGAGCAGATCGCCATTGCGCGACAGAACGCTTGGATTGTCCTCCAGACCCGTGGCGCTGTCGGGGTATGTGTCCAGCGCGCGCAGGATTTCGAACCAGGTGCGCATCTCGATGCCGGTGGATGCGGACTGGTCATCGCGCGGGCGGAAACCGAGGTAGATTGCGTGCCCGCCGCCTGGGTGACGCTTGTGCACGCCGGCGCAGATGCGTCCTGCGGGGCCGCCGGTGTTGATCGATGCAACCGGCGCGCCGTCCCAAAGGGATTCAGAGCCATCGTTGATCGGCTGAAGCGCGAAGACGCGGTCGACGACGAAGTCGGTCAGGATACCCTGTGGGGGGATAGCTTTTAACATGCCCGTGAAGTCCACCTGGCGACCGGGCAATGGGGCGCCGAGCGGGTCGATGCTGGCGCGGACGCGGACGCCGAACACATCCTTTAGCCACTGCGCCACGTTGCAATCCCCGATGCTTTCTCCCAGAGGCGGCACACTGGACCAGATCAACCTCCCGCCGGACGCGACGAAGTTGCGCAGCAGGTTGAGCAGCCGCTCCGACGGGAATGGTTCGTATTGGACGCACAGTGTGCGGTAGCGCGACCCTCGCACTTCAATCTGCCCGTCCGCCGCGATCTCTCCGAGTTCGGCCAGTTTCTCTGCGCTGATGGTGTTGGCGTAACCGTACAACGCCATCCAACTCCCGAAGCGTTCGTCGACGGCGACGAGATCCTGCGGGTACACGAACAGCGCCTCGATGCTGCGCGGCGCATAGTCCTGCACGGAGCGGAAGATCGGGTGCCCCAGCGCCCCATAGACCTCGCTGACGGCTGTCATGCGTTCGCCCACCTCTGGCGGGAAACCCCACATGCCCGCGCTGGCGAGCGGTTTTCGATTCAGCGCCGCGAGTGAGCACGCCAGTGCGCGCGCGTAGTAGTTGCGATCGGCGTAGCCCCCTTCGGGCACATCGTTGTTCCCGCCGGTGAGGAACTCGTTCCACTTGAAGTAGTTCGCGCACGCGGCCGAGGCCTGGTGCACCGTGTTCGACCACACAAAGTCGGGCGTGTAGTCGTAGCGGTTGCGGTGCTCTTCGGGCGACCATGTGTCGTGGACGCCGCCCGGGGCAATCGCGTCGCAGGTTGGCGATTCCGCCCAGGTGGCGTGGTAGTACAGGTCGAGTGAATGGCCGGCCATCCGTTCCAGCTTCTGCCGCGCGCCGTTCATCAGATCAACGACGGCGCCTTCGAGGAAGTCGTAGTAGTCGCGGCGGAAGCGCAACGTCTTCTGGATGTCGTCTGTGGTCGCGCCGAAGACGTGCTGGCACGGCAACTTGGGTTCGTGTGTGGCGAGGAAGTCATGTTGGTTGACGGTGAAGTAGACAAGGTATTTCGCGAAGTCGCTCGCGCCTGCGCCATATAGATCGCCGTGCTTTGCGGCGAACGCCTGCTCGAACCCGCGCGACACGTAGCGCAAGTTGAACTGACCGTTGTCGAAATGGTTGTGATACGACCAGTCCTGCTGGATGTGCATCTCGTCCGAGTAGATGCCGGCGAGATCTATGTTGCGCTCGTGATATTGCTCGATCAGCGCATCGACGAATTCGGCGGCAGTCGGGCTGAAGTAATCCATCTCCACCGTCTCGTATTGCAGCACGACGAGCACGCGATTGAGCCCCTGCGGGCCGCCGCTGCCGTGGACCCGCGCGCGCGTCGCCTGGAACATGGCGTCGGGTTGCGCCACACCGCCGGGCATCTGGCCGAGTTCGACATCCGTGCCGGGCATCGGCTCGATCTCCGGCGGCGCCAACTCAACCATTTTCGTCACATCGACGGCGAAGTAAGGGGTGCCGGGAATGCGCGCCTCGCTGAAGGCGAACGCGCGCGCGCCAATCAGATGCAACGGCGTCGGCCCTTTGTTGTTGCACCAGCGGGTGTGCTGCCACATCATCACGGTATACGCGCCAGTCGAAGCGTCGCGCAGGCTTTCACGATAGTGCATCCAGCGCCCGGATTCGCCGGTCTTTGCGCGGTAACCGGCGCCCAATTCCAGCGGCGACAGGATGCTGGGTTCCAGCCCAAGCCCATACTCGCGCGCGACATCGTTGATCTTCTTCAGCGTGTCCTGAAAGGCGGGCGTGTCCGGGTACAGGCTGCGCCCGCTGCCGCCGAAGAAGTAATCGTAGGCGACGAGCAGCTTGCTCGCGCCGCGCTCTGCCCCGCGCCGGCAGTGCTCGCGCAGGCTGATCGGCGCCGGGTCTTGCGGGAACACCTTCTCGATTGCATCATCGGGGTGATCCGCCAGGTTGGTGAACTGCTGATCGGATACGAGAATGATGTGGATGTTCGGGTCTTCGCTTTTCCACGGCCAATCCATGTTGGCCAGTTGTGTTGGTTGTTGTGACATGACATTGCTCCCTGATCTAAATCGCACGTCCGTTAGTATGGATCAGATCAGGTTTTAGCGGCATCGGTTAACTGTGACGCCAGCGCTCGCACGATTGCCATATGTCCCGCCAGGTTAGGGTGCAGCCCATCATCCATCAACAGGCCAGGATTCGCCGGCAGGCCGAAGACCTCCTGCAGATCGACGACAGGGTCGGGCTGGGCGCGGATGATCTCCGCAATCGCCGTGAGGTCTTCGTTGCGCGTCATCATCTGAAACGCGCCTTGATACCAGTGCGCCGTTACCTGTTCGGGGATCATCGACGGTGGCGTGAACCACACCCAGCGCGCAGTCGTGTGTGATGCTGCGTACTGGCGCATTGCGAGAAGGTTACGCGCTGTCTCATCCAGGCTGACGGATAGCTTGATCGGCGCGTCCGTCCAGAACCACGTGTCGTTCGCGCCTGCAGCGCACAGGATCCAGTCGGGTTGCAGGCGCACAACATCGATGAAGCGATTGAAGATATCGGTCGTCGTCTCCGCCGAGATGCCTGCGTTGATGAAGTGCGCGTCTCGCCCGCGTTGTTCAAATGTAAGTCGCAGGATTTCAAGCCACGACTGCCAGTCATCCGTGAGGCTGTCGCCAAGCGCGACGACCCTGGCGCCGTCTGTGAAGGGCAACCGGTCGAGCTGGGCGCAGAACGCTGACTCGTCGAGTAACGCGCGCGCCGCGCGGTGTGCGTTCGTTTTGAATTCCGCGCGGATCGAGGCATAGGTTGCGGCGTCGATGCCAAACATCGCGGCCAGGCATGCATCGTCGAGCTTGCCCGGCAGCCATGCATAGCGCTTATCAGGATGGATGAACTGGGTCAGGTAGTTGATCTGTTCAGGTGTCACACTTTATCTTACCGTGTTCACGGTTGCGCTCCTGCCAACTGACGCCGGATGGCAGCGACAAACTCATCGAACCTTTCATGAACCCAGGCAACTCGGTTTCTGTGAAGTGGTTGCGCCAGCAGTGCCACACTGCAGCAGTGCCGCACTGCAGCAGTGCGCATGTGATGGTGAAAAACCGCGTTATGGAGTACATTTGTGGTGGATGAAGTGGCGATTAACGAAATCCTCACGGACTATGAGGATTTAGAGCGTGAAGACCTGCTCGCCGTTCTGACCTTTGCCACGCGATTGAGTCAGGTCAAGCGGATGGATCCAGTCAACGCATGAACTTTCTGGTTGACGCGCACCTGCTGCGCCGACTGGCATACCGCTTGCGCGACGCTGGTCAAGACGCACTACATACGCTGGATTTGCCCAACTATGCCATTGAATAACGAAGATCCGTATGTCAACGACAACATCGAGTATGAGAAGGAATGTCTCGATGGCGGATACTCGTGGTTTAGTAAGATTTGTTGCAGGTGCGCACATTACACAAGGCCCGATGGCCCATTGTCGTGCGAAGCTTATCCAGGCCCGGCGCCAGATGACCGCTGGTTTTTCAGGAACGCGGCC
>CAIXPS010000149.1 GCA_903921365.1 uncultured bacterium
CGCACAGCAGTGTGCGCTCGTCGTTGGACAGCGTCTGGCGCGTGAACAGATACAGGTCGATGTCGGACTCCGCATCGTCGACGCCCTTAGCATGCGCGCCGCCCAACGCGATGCCGTACTCGCCGCGCACAAACTGGCGCATCAACGGGATGAGCGCAACGATTGTCTGGGATAACCCTTCTTCCACGTTTTTCTCCTGTAGGCCTATGATAGCGCCCAGGGTACAGTCACTGGCTGCATCCCGAACCACGGTCAGCGCCTGTGGTGCATCGTATATACTCGTCGTGAAACTGACGCGAGAGGAATCCGAGTCCATCTACGACGCGGGGAAAGAACGCGTGGTGGAGGTGCTATTCGGCCATGGATTGGTCAAATACTGTGGCCCATTACACGTGTTGTTTCGGTGTTGTTCCGAGTTGTTGGTTGACAGTAATACAGCTATGGTGTGCTGGAACCCGCAGGCGCTGGCGGACAGATCAGGACGATGGCGCATGGACGAGGAAAGGCAACAGCCGAGAGATAAAACATAACTCATTCCGCTGCTCGCGCAGCGGAATGAGGGACCGGTTTAGTTGGTCAACACGAGGTCGTTTTCGACCGTAGAGACCCCTGGCGCAGACCATGCCGCGCGTCCGGCGTCATTATAGGCTTCCCACGAGTCCACCTTGCCGCGCAATGTGACCTTGCCGTGATGGGCTTCGATCGTAATGTTGTCGGCGTTTTCCTGCATACTGCGCTTCAGCGCCGATTCGATATTGCCGCGCACTTCGGATGTGGACACCGATGGCTGGATCACATGCATCAGGTTGGTCACGCCCTTGACGCCCATCAGATGGCGCACTGAGTCGCGTGCGGCATCGCGCTGGAAATTCCATTCGACATCCCCGCTCAACGTAATCCAGCCGTTCTCCACCATGGTCTTCACTTTGCCATTTGGCACAGTGACATTCCAGTCGAGCGCGTTTGTGGTCGCCTGGGCGATATCGCTGTCATTCCGCACATGGGCGCCGAACAGATTGACGATCAGTTCTTCAGCAATTGCGCGCACGCCGGGCACACGCTTGGCAGCATCCTCAGCCGCGAATTTCTCGGCATAGGTCGGGACATTTCCCGTCAGTGTGACGACGCCATCATGGACGGCGACGCCGATATCCTGCGACTTAACGCTGGGTTCCCATCTCAACTCTTCGAGAATGTCACGCTGCAAGTCATAATCGGTCTTCATAGTTCATTAACCTCTGTATTTATTGATATATGGGTGATCACCCATACATATAGTAGCTGAGACGAGAATCAAGATATATAGACCATTAGAACGATTAATAAATCCCCCAACTGGGGGGTAACACAACTCCCCATCCAGTGAATGTCAGCCGCGGAGGTGGCTTGTAAGATCGACTTGAGGAAATTCCATGTCAGATCAAAGCGTTATCGGTGTCTACGACACCATGTCGAAAGCGGAACAAGCCATCACTACCCTGAGTAAGGCCGACTTCCCCATCACCCAGGTCTCCATCACGGCTCAAAACCTGGTCAGCGAGAAAGAGATTCACGGATACGTGACCGCGGGTGATGTGGCCAGATCCGGAGTCGGTTCCGGCGCGTGGATGGGCGGCTTATTTGGTTTACTAGCCGGCGCCGCATTCGTGTGGGTGCCAGGTTTTGGACCACTCGTTGTGGCGGGGTCGCTGGCAGCGGTTTTGCTGGCCGGAGTCGAAGGAGCAACGGTTGGCGCAGCAAGCGGTGGTGTGCTCGGCGCACTGGCAGGCTGGGGTGTTTCAAAGCGCCACATCATCAAGTATGAGGAGCATATCAAAGGCGGTATGTATCTGGTCATCGCACATGGCACCGCAGAGGAAGTAGCGTGCGCCAATAACATCCTGAAAGGCAGCGGAGCGACCGAAGTGACGCAGCACATAAATGTCCCCGAGCCGGTTGCCCTGAGCGTATAAGTATGGAGGTCAGAAAATGGTTATTAACGATCAAAAAATGATTGCGATCCATCAGACAGTAGACGTACAAATCCCAATCGGCGCGGATGTTACTTGTGCCGATGGTAAGTGTGGTAAATCCACCTGTGTGCTAATCAACCCTGTAACCGAAAAGGTGACCCATCTGGTCGTCAAAGAACCCTCGTTGCAGCGCCCGGAAGTGATTGTGCCAGTTGAGAAAATCGTTGCCTCAACCATCGATAGCATCCAACTTGGCTGTACCCGCGATGAACTACAGCACATGGATGCATTTGTGCAGACGCATTACATTCATGAACTGATGCCCCAGCCTGCCTACAGCGGAGGATACGTGGTGGGTTCTTATCTCGTCTGGCCGTATGCAGTTCGTGATGCGATGATGTGGGTACCGGTCAGCGAGGTACAGATTCCGTTCGGAGAACTGGCCATTCGCCGTGGAACCCGCGTTGAGGCAACAGACGGCGCGGTGGGTCATGTGGATGAGTTCCTGGTGAACGCTGCCACAGACAGTATCACGCACCTTGTGATGAGAGAGGGACATTTGTGGGGGAAGAAAGACGTTTCTATCCCGGTTTCGGCAATTCGCAGCACCGACGAAGATGCCGTTCATCTGACCCTGAACAAGCAGGAAATTGAGGCGCTTGAGAGCATATCGATTCATCATCCCGGTTCACCGAAACAGGGCCGCCCTGTGCCGATGATCTCTCCCGTGGCATAGGCGGATGGTCCGGCCGCGCCCGCAAATCCTATCCTAGACCCGCGCGGGCGTGCCCGCGCCTCGCCCGCCTGCACGCTATGCGTGGCGGAACGCTTGCGCGAGCACAAGGACAGCGTGTTGCGTTTCATGCACGACTTCCGAGTGCCCTTCGACAATAACCAGGCCGAGCGGGATTTGCGTATGATGAAAGTCAAGCAGAAAGTATCAGGCTGCTTCCGCAGTGCCGAGGGTGTGCGCATATTCGCCAGTGTGCGCGGCTATATCTCAACTGTGCGTAAACAAGGCCATCAAGCCTTGGCGTCTTTGCGTGATTTGCTTGATGGCAAGCCCGTTGCATTACAACTGGCCTGAGCAGTTACCATGCTTTTTGATTCGTGGGACGCGCCCTTCCGCTTTATGTTGGAGGGTCTCGAAGTCGTTATTCCGCCCGGCCTGTTTTATTCAGATTGAGAACCGCTACTCCCGGACTGGGCGAACGCGCCGTTATCGCGCGCGTCGCCCCAACAGACGATGCCCGTGATGTCTGAACTGTATCGCTCGCACAGCAGTGTGCGCTCGTCGTTGGACAGCGTCTGGCGCGTGAACAGATACAGGTCGATGTCGGACTCCGCATCGTCGACGCCCTTAGCATGCGCGCCGCCCAACGCGATGCCGTAC
>CAIXPS010000150.1 GCA_903921365.1 uncultured bacterium
GCGCATAGACCAATTGCGAAACAGAATCCATACTGTCTGAGTCATTTCACTTAACAGGCAGGCACAACAATTACATTTCAACTACACTTTAGGCGCACTATAATTGCGCTATTTGTAGCGAGCGTTGCGATACTTAGCAGCGTCCTCGTCTGCACCCGGCATGTGTATGCCGCGACCCGCATCGTGACGACGACGCAGGATGGCGGAGTTGGCTCGTTGCGCCAGGCGATCCTCGACGCACAGCCGGGCGATGCCATCGTTTTTAACCCCGGCGTGTTTAGCGCCTCACTGACGTTGCAACTGGCAGGTCAGATTGAGATCAGCAAGTCGTTGACGATTGACGGTTCGGGCGCCGGCATCGTAACACCCACGCTGAGCGGTTTTGGGTACAACCGCATTTTCCAGGTGGACAGCGGCATCATGCTGTCGATCAACCGGTTGAACCTGTCGAATGGCGTCTGCAGCGGTTGCATGGGCGGCGCCATTTACGTGGCGTCGAACGCCTCTGTAGATATCACGCATGTCACTCTGACCAACAATACGGCGGATGCCGGCGGCGCGATCGTGAATTATGGCCTGGTCCGCCTGAGCGACACGGCTATCATGAACAACCACGCCGCCTATGGCGGGGCAATCCGAAACTTTGGCGTATTGGTCGCCAACCGCGTCATCATTGCGGGGAACACGGCGGTTTATGGCGGGGCGATTCGCAACAGCGGCAATACTGTGACGGCGGTGCTCAGTCTCAATAACAGTGCGATCTATAACAACAGCGCCACCCAGTACGGTGGCGGCATTCATAACCTGTATCCTGCCAACGCCTCCATGACCAACACGACCTTCGTGAACAACATCGCAGTGATGGACGGCGGGGCGATCTGGAATGGCGCGGACGCCGCGTTAAACATGCTGAACGCCACGCTGTATCAGAACATCTCCACAGGCAGCGGCGGAGGGATCAGTAACGCGGGGCAGGCCAGTCTCGCAAACAGCATCATCGCCGCCAGCACCGGCGGCAACTGCGCCGGCAGTGCCGCCTACTTGGATCTCGGCGGAAACCTCGAAGACATGAACAGTTGCGGTCTGGGACCTTTTCAGGTGACAGCATCATGGGCGACGGCCAATCCGTTGCTGGGCGCGTTTGGCGACAACCTTCCGGGAGACATCCCGACAGTGACGCTATTGCGCAACAGCCTCGCCATCAACGCCGCCGTCGACGCGCTCTGCCCGCCCACCGATGCGCGCGGCGTTTCACGCCAGCAGGGCGGCCACTGCGACATCGGCGCCTACGAGACCTTCGCCAACGCAATCTTCATCCCGCTGGCGCTACGATAGCGATTGGGCGAGCCTCTCCCCCGCTCCTCCTCTCCTCTTCATTCTTGTCAGACCGCGGGCGGAACAACGGTGCGCCCTCGCCGTACTCGACCGCCGCATCAATGAAGGCGCGAAACAGCGGGTGCGGGCGGTTGGGGCGGCTCTTGAATTCGGGGTGGAACTGGCTGCCCAGCATGAACGGGTGGTCGCGCAGTTCGGTGATTTCCACCAGTCGGTTGTCGGGCGACATGCCGCTGAACACCAGCCCGGCATCGCCCAGGATCTTGCGGAACTCGTTGTTGAACTCGAAGCGATGGCGATGGCGCTCCTGTACAGTCACCATGCCGGCACTGCTGCCGAGCGCATTCACATAAGCGGCGTGCGCTTTGGTGCCGGGCACTAGCTGGCATGGATAGGTGCCCAGGCGCATCGTCCCGCCCAGATCCTGGATGTCGCGCTGGTCGGGCATCAGGTCAATCACCGGGTACGGCGTAGTGTGGTCAAACTCGGCGCTGTTTGGCTCGCGGCTGTTGAACACGTAGCGCGCAAACTCGATGCACATCACCTGCATGCCTAGACACAGCCCCAGGTATGGGACGTTGTTTTCGCGCGCATACTGGGCGGCGCGAATCTTGCCCTCGATGCCGCGATAGCCAAACCCGCCCGGGACGACGATGCCGGCCACGTTTTCCAGTTCGTACAGCGCATCCGAGCGCTCGACATCCTCGCTGTTAACCCAGGAGATAGTGACGTCGCGCCCGCCAGCCACGCCAGCATGGAGCAGCGACTCGCGCACGCTGATGTACGCGTCGTGGAGCTCGACGTATTTGCCGACAATCGCGATGTTGAGCGTGGGATGCGGCTTCTTCATGTTATTGGTCAACGCGCGCCAATCTTCCAGATCGACAGCGCCGCAATTGATCGACAGGCGTTCGCACAGATAATCGCCAAAGCCTGCATCTTCAAGCGTCAACGGCACTTCGTACAGGTGCTTTGTGGTGATCATCGGCAATACGGCGCGCGGATCGACGTCGCAGAACAGCGCGATCTTTTCGATCAACTCATTGCTCACCGGATGATCGCTGCGGGCGATGATGGCGTCGGGCTGGATGCCGGCGCCGCGCAAGTCGCGCACGCTATGCTGGGTGGGTTTGGTCTTGAGTTCCTCAGTCGCGCCGATCATGGGCAGAAAGGTGACGTGGACATAGAAGGTGTTAGAGCGCCCAACATCGCGGCGCATCTGGCGAATCGCTTCGAGGAAAGGCATCGCTTCGATGTCGCCCACCGTGCCGCCCACCTCGACGATGACCACGTCGGCGGTGCTGCTCTTGGCCACCAGCCCGATGCGGCGCTTGATCTCGTTGGTCACGTGCGGCACGACCTGGATCGTCTTGCCGAGGAAGTCGCCGCGCCGCTCCTTGGTGATGACCTCGTTGTACACCTGTCCGGTGGTGGCGTTGCACGCCCGCGTTAGATTCTCATCAATAAAGCGTTCATAATGCCCCAGGTCCAGGTCGGTTTCCGCGCCATCCTCGGTCACAAACACCTCGCCGTGCTGATACGGCGACATGGTGCCAGGATCAACGTTCAAATAGGGGTCCAGCTTCTGGATCGACACGCGCAGGCCGCGCGCCTTGAGCACCCGACCGATTGCGGCCGCGGTCACGCCCTTGCCGACTGAACTGACGACGCCACCTGTACAGAATATGTACTTGGTCATTCCTGCTCCTTGCATCCTTACATGAATACTTGTGAACTATGGCTGATTAACACTGACATTTCGGCATGGCACAGACAATGGCATCTCAGGGATCGAATTGTCTATGCGTAATTTACACAAAAAAAGTAGGGGGCATTTTTGGGAAATGCCCCCTACTGTGGAGACGACTCTTGGCTATTCGCCATCAGGCACATGAGCAGCCTGAATAACGCTCTCATGTGGACTGATTATACCTGAGTGGCGCCTACGCGCGGAGCGCCTTCAACATCCCGCGCATAAACGTGCCGTACATGAAGACGCGCATGAGATACGCTCCGATTAATGGGAACACGATGATCAGAATCCATTGCTCAAGCAGAGGGGTGCTGCTGTCAAAGATGCCCGGAACGAGCAACGGCGCGACCAACCCCACGACAAGCAACCCGACACCCACCCAGAACTCGCGCGGGTGCTTGCGAATGCTGATCGGGCTGAATACCGATACATCGTGCACGTCCCAGTAAACATGCATGGCAAAGTGCATGTTGGCTAGCGCAAATGCCGCGCGCGATTGCTGCACATCGGTGGTCATAAGGTTGCTGATGATATACACCGCGACTAACACCACTGCGCCGATGGCCCCAACCAGCAGGCTGTAGCCAAGCACATTCTCCACGAAGCGGCGCGTGTAGGCCGGCTTGATCACGCCAAACGCCAGCAGCGTGCACGGGATGCCCACCGTGATCGTGGCGATCCAACTGATGTGGCGCGGTTCTCCGGGAAAGCGCAGGCCGACGAAACCGGCAAACAGGATGGCGATAATCGTGATGACGTTTTTCGCCAGGTACAGCTTGGCCGATGCATAGATCTTCTGCGTGATCGACTGGCCTTCCCGCAAAGCGCGCGGCAGCGTCGACATCGTGTTCTTCAACAGCACCAGGTCTGACACATCCTTGGCGATCTGCGCGCCGTCGTTCATCGCAATGCCCAGGCGCGCCTGTTTGAGCGCAGGAACGTCGTTGACGCCGTCGCCCACCATCGCCACATACTCGCCCTGCTGCGTCAATGCTTTTATGATGCGTTGCTTCGTGTCCGGGGTGATGCGCCCGAACAACTCGGTCGTCTTCACCGCGGCATCGAACTGCGCGCCGCTCATCTTATTCAGTTCCATCTCAGTGATCACGTGATCGCCCACCAGCCCGGCGCGGCGCGCGATCGCCTGCACCGTCTCGACGTTGTCGCCTGAGATGACCTTGACGCGCACGCCCAGCGCGGCGAACTGGCGCAGGGTCTCCTGAATATCCTCGCGAATCTCGTCGCGGATGATCACGAGCGCCACCGGGATGCGCGTCTGAAGCGCATCGACAGTCAGCTTGGTTTCGCCGGTCGTCTCATCGGTCACCAGCGGGTCGGTCGTCTTCAGGAAGGCGACGACGCGCAACCCCTGCCGGGCGAACTCCGCTGAGCGCGCCAGGATCGAGGCCGCATCGGGAAGCCCCGCGAAAATGATCTCGGGCGAGCCAAGTATCAGCGCTTCGCCGTCGGCAAAGCCGAGCGCGCTCCACTTGCGCGCCGAACTGAACGCCACCTCGGCTTTCACCTCACGCTTGCGCGCTGGCTGGCCGCAATACTCGCCAACAGCGGCAGCCGTCTTGTTCTGCGAATTCAACCCGGCCACATACTGCGCGAGCTGCTCTTTCACAGCCGCTTCGTCGTTTGCGCCGAGGGGGATGACTTCTTGAACGCTAAGCAGGTTGCGTGTGAGCGTGCCGGTCTTGTCGGCGCACAGCACGGTGACATTTCCCATGCTCTCGATTGCGTTGATGCGCTGCACTAAAGTGTTGTATTGGCTGATGCGCACCGCGCCGACGCTAAGCGACACGGTGATGGCAAGGATCAGACCGGCAGGGACGAAACTGGTGACGATGACAAGTGTGTAACGCAGCGCCCGCAGCGCAGTCTCGCCGGTGTTTGCGGCCGCGATGAGTTGCAGGATGGCGATGACTACCATAATAATGACCAGCCCGCGCACCACGAAATCGATCTTGTGCTGCAGGGGAGTGCGCGCATCCTTGGTCGCGCGCGCCGTGGTAGTGAGCTTGTTGGCGTAGCTTTCTGCCCCGACCTTGGCGGCGCGCACGATGGCGCTGCCGGCCAGGCAGAACGATCCGCTCATCACGGCGTCGCCTGCGCGCTTATTGATTGTGTCGCTTTCACCCGTGAGCAGCGATTCGTCCATCTCGAAGGCGTGGCTCTCGACCACTTCGCCGTCGACCGGCATGCGGTCGCCCGGCCCGATCTCCACCAGGTCGTCGAGGACGATTTGATCGACCGGCGCCTCCACACTCTCTCCATTGCGGCGCACGCGCGCGTTGCGCGCGGCCAGCGCGGCCAGCTTGTCCAGTTGCGCCTTGGCGCGCAATTCCTGGAAGACGCCTACGATCAGGTTCAGGAACACCGTCGCCCCCGAGAACAACGTGTCTCCAACGACCACGCTGCGCGTAGACGGTCCGCTCAATCCGACAGCCAGCGTGGCGCCGAGCGTAACAAACAGGATGATGTTGAAAACGGTGAAGACATTGTCGCGGACGATGTCCCATGTGGTGCGCGCGCTTTTGGGCGGCTGGACGTTGCGTTGCCCGCGCGCGATGCGGTCTTTTACCTCGGCATCGGTCAAGCCAGACAACTGAGGCAGGGTTGGGTTAAGTGTAGTCATAGGTTTTTGGGGTCGGATGCGATAACCTCGAAACCCAATGATACGACACTCGGCATCGCGTGCTGTCTTGACACCCCTTTATCTCCTCCTCCCCCCCCTCCTCTCCCCCTCACCTCTTCATCACGGCGCTGTCATCCTGCCATCGACTGCCATCAGCGCGCAGTGCCGGCAGGCGCGCGTTGGTGTTGAGGTCATACACGCCCACGAGGATGCTCGTCGCGCTCTTCGCCAGCCCCGCGACCTGATGTGCATCCAGCACCACCTCGCCTTGCTCCCACAGCGACGCAGGCAGTGGCAGCGCAGCGTCAGCTTGCCCGGCCAGCTTGCCCTGCGCGTCGATGACGTGGACGAACACCTGATAATCCAGCGGCACGCGGCTGAGCGCGCGCCAGTGCAGGGTCAGGGTGTCAGTCTGCACGTCGTAACCATCCAGCGCGATGATCCCGCCAAACACGGCATCGACGGGCAGTTGCGGTGTGGGGGGCGATTGTGACGCGCGCACCTTCACGCGCCCCAGCGCCGCAGTCAGCGCCTTGCTGTTCACGATGCCGCTGACCGTGTAGGGCGGGTCAGAAGTGTGCCAGCCGGCATAGATCGTGGCGACTAGGGGAACATCGCCGTTCAGCGTCGCCAGGGTCAGCGTGAAAGTCTCTCGGTAGACATCGCCTACTGACCAATATGAAGACAACTTGCGCCCACCAAGCGGTTGCGTTTCGAGTCTGCCAAACGATCGCCCTGCCTGGTCATAGGCATCCAGGGTCAGAATATAGGAGCGCATCACGGGCAGCGTCACGCGCCACGTCATCGTGAGTGACACAGGGTCTCCGGATGAAAGCCGATCCGATGCCAGAACTGCTTTTGACACCTCAATGCCATTGTCGAATAACGCCAAAGGAGCCCTCGGCAGGCTATCGCGCTCAGTCATGGAAAGCTGGGGCACGAACTCATTCCCCGGTGCCGGCTTAACCGCATTGAAAACTGGCGCTATCAATGTAAACGGAGCGATACCCGCCCAAAGAACACTGGCGCCTGCGATTACCAGGGTTGGCCAGAAACGAAGTGCTTTCACTCTAGTGACCACAATCGCAATGCCAGCGGCGACTATGACAGCCACTCCGGTAAACGAAGTTGGTAAAAGCCGCGAGTCTTCTGTGCCGCCATAAAGTCGCATCCATGGCGTCAATGCGATCACAGAACCGAGTATGGCGACAGGAAGCAACCCCGCGTAGGAGGGTATTTTTCGCCCGGCAATCCCAATCGCCCAGCCAATGCACGCGATCAACAGCGTTATTGCCGCAAGGACATCACCGACGGCGCGCAGTGGCAGATCGGCATTTACACGCCACAATGTGGGCAGGATCGGCGGCAACATTGCAACATACTGGCCTATGTCAAGCGGTGTCAAACGCATCGCAAAACGATTCAGGTTGTTGACCTGCTCCCACGCCAACGGGCTTCCGTATCGATACCATTGAAATACATACAGCCAACCGACGACAAGAATTGCTCCAAATGCTGCGACCAACCCATGCATGATAAACAGGCGCGCGCGTCTGCCTGAACATGTCTGGGTTGTTGACGCATAAAAAACCGCAAATGCTACGGGCAGGGCGAGACCCAACCCGCTGGCCTTACATAGCGCCGCGAGCCCAACCGATGCGCCAAGGGCGAATGCGCCGCGTTTCGACTGTTTACGACTCATATACCGCTGGCACAATACAAGACACAATGCAGCGGCACAGATCACCGCGATGTCATTGCTGACCGAGCTGCTCAGCATGATGAACTTTGGATTGAATGCAATGAGTGCGGCAGCGAGCAGGCTGAACTGATCCTTCAATCCAATCTGGCGCGCCAATATGTAAGTGAGAACGACCGTGACGAGGCCCAGTGATGTGGAAAGCAGGCGCAGAATGAGAAGCGCCTGCGCTGCTCCAGTCACGCGCAAAATATCGAGGGGCGTTTTGTTCCAGCGCGGATTGGTTGAATCTGCGACCGCGCTTTGCAGCAAGTCATTCAAATCATTGCGATCTATCGGCGCAACGAGAATGGCGCCAACCGCATAATATAGGGGCGGCTGGTGCGCCTCGTGAGATGGAGCATGCGTCAAATCTGGAAGTGCTGCATAGCGCGCGTAGTAATCCACGGCGCGAAAATGCGCTATTTCGTCAAATCCATCGAAAAGCGGCAGGTTATAGCTGCTGATGAAGCTCAACACGATAAATGCTGTGACAATCAGCATTAACCAGAAACCATGAAAACCCTTCTTGTCGTTTGCCATAGCGCTCACGGCAATATTATCAATGGCGTGCTCATACGGGGTGAAAGCTCGCCATCGCCCGTATAGGGGATTGCCTGTAACGTGTATGTGCCAGCGGGCACGTCGGCAGGAATATTAAGGTAATAAATGCTTGTAAGCGGTTTTGAGTATGGCACAAACGGCACTCCCTTCACCGGCGCCAGCATGACGTCATTCTGTGTTACCAGTGCGTTATTTTGCGCGTACAGTCGAAGCGATACTTTCGTGTCATATGGCAAACCGGAATCCGGTTTCACAAGCCAGAAGCAGTCTACTTCGATCATTCTCTCGCCCACGCGCGGTGCGCGGAGCTGACCACAACCCATGCCGTCAAGACCTGCCTGACGACCATCGCGATTAACAGTTGATTGCAGTGGGGGAATTGCCTCAGGCAGCGGGCTATAGGTTTGGTCGAAAATGTAGTGTTCCAGCCGCACGCCGTGAAATTGAGTAATAACGGTATCGGGTTGCAGTTTATGCGAGATGCGTCGCAACAGGGTGGGCACTATTCCAGCAGGATCCATGACGTCATCCTGCCACAGCAGCACCCATGCACCCGTGCGATCTGCCAGCGCTTTGTTGAGCAATGGCGCCGCGCGGTCATAATCCAGTATGTGCGCAATATTGATATCAATATCCGGGGGTAAAGGATATACGTTAGCGGCATCAGGCGCATAGTATTCATACACAGGGGCGAGATGGCCGGCGACCAGCAAAACGCTTTCATCGGGCTGTGCGTGCGCGCGAATGTAAGCAGCGGCGCCGCGGAAATCATCGTTCGCATACGCCTCATTGGTGTACAACACATAGACGCCGGCCAGACCTGTGATCAGCGCGATGGATACGCTAACCACCTGCGCCCGTTGAATCATAACGCTTCCTTTGCGCCCCATGGAAGAGATGCTTACTGCAAACAGGATCACCGCGTGCGGGACGAATAGCGACGCATACCGCCAACTGAACTTCCCTGTAATCGAGCAGAAAACAGCCATGAAAACGATACCCATGCCGGTTATTAATGCTAACTGTCGCGACTTGCCACCAATCCATAGGGCGGGGATCAACCCGAGTATACAGACCACCGCCAGGGGCGCTACCAGCGGGTCGGGTGACAAGTGTGGCAGCATCATGGCGGCCATGCTTTCGAGCAGCACCACGGGAAACAATAGACGACCCGTATAGGTTCCACCATAGCCGGCGCCGGACAAAAAGATGAGCGTCGCCCACGCCACTATTCCTATTCCCGTAACAAAAGTCACAGTGATGGCGTGATGTGTGCGCGCAGTGCGCTTTGTCATGAACCACCAGATCATGATGCACACCGCCTGGGCGGCAAAGACGAACACTGAAACGACGCTCGCGCCAAATGCCAAAAGGGTTACGACAGCCCAGGCCAGCCACTTTTGATTATGCGCACCCGGGTTGCGCATGCAGCGTAAAAGCACAACGGTTGCCAGGACATCCAGGAAAATGCAGACGGAGTACATCCGCAGTTCCCGCGAGAATGCAACACTCACTGGCCAGACCGCCAGCATCAGCATGGCAATCAATGACGCTCGCACAGACGCCGGACGAATCATGCGGGCGAGTGTTCCTGCAACGGCAACAGTGAGAACGCCAAAAAAGACCGACAACATCCGTCCGGCAAATTCACTCGCGCCGGCGCCGATCATCCAATAGTGCAGCATCAGGTAATGCAATGGGGTATTCAAGTCGCCTTGAGCAACCCTCGGGATAATGAAGAGGGGGCTGTGTGCGGCGACGAAAACCGTATATCCCTCGTCGTACCACAGGCTTTGATCCCCTAGCCCGTACATCCTTATCGAAAACGCCACGAGCAGAACCACGAACGCAGCGCTAGAGAGTTGTGAGAATCGGTATTTTCGTGTCATAGGTCAGCTTCACCGCTACTTCCTCACGCACACGGATCTACTCCAACCGGGTATATATAGGAGTTGCCCGATATCTCGCTGCCATCATATCGGAACGCCTGAAACCGTTGCATAGTGTCTGCGAAATAGAGGCCAATTTCTATGTATCGTATCGATTGCGCGTTATCGGTCGCCAGGGTGAGTTGCTCAGCGTAAGCGCGATCGAGCGCATTGAGTGGAAAACGTCTGTCGACTTTTCCATCAGTTTGTGCAATCGTTCTATGATCAGCGTCCAGGCCGTGCACAAAAATGGTGATCGGCTTCAGGTCAGCCAACCCTGCTGGCCCCGACCAGATGTACTGAATATGAATGCCATCTGCGCACCGCGCAGCCGTCGGTGAGTGTAAAGTAACCTCCCCATTGTTGAGACGAAAAACCGCTGCGGTTGACGCCGCATCTAGACGTTCGCGCGCGCCGTTTCCGTATGCGGATGCAACTGCTAAGGCAACCACCGTAGCGAATAGCACTGCGGTTGCAACTCTGAAGTATTTTGCCGGAATCGCAGGCGCCTCATGCCTGGTTTTTACAGTCTCGCCCATCCGCATTTTGAGAGCCCAGAGTGTATTCAACCATGCAATCAGGTTGAGGCACGCTGCCAGAGACAAAGGGATCACTTCCGTCTGTGCGAAGTAGTCAATATACGCGCTCAGCGATGCGCCCACGATTAAAAACGGCGCGAAGCGCATGCGCCTGTCTTTAATCGCCAGGACGATGGAAAGCACATCAGCCACATAAAAATAACGGTCGTGCATGCGGGGCAACAAAAAGGGAATGCCAATTGCCAGCGCCATGGCGATGTGCAGTATGTGATCGCTCGATGGCTGATGCCGCAGAATTTGCCATAACCATAAAGCAACGACGAAAAGAGCAGCAAGGCCCAAACCTGCCAGACCCAGTGTAACTATGGGTTCATGCGGTAGCCATTGGAAAATGCTGGGGGCATTATTGGTCAGTTGTTCCTTGATGCCAATTTGACCCACGTAAATACTCAGTGCATCGAGCACTGGTCTTCCGGACATGACCACCGGAATTGCTGCGAGCAGCAATGTTGTTGGCAAAAATAACCAAAGCCGCCAGTTGATATTTCCTTCGAAAGTCAGGTAAATATACAAGGGCAGAAGGAAAATCGCCTGGAGCTTAAAGGCGAAAGCCAGACTGTAGAAAAGCATCGCGAAAGTTGTGCGCCGGCTGACAAGTAGCCATAGCGATAGTAGAAGCAACGACGTATATATCGCATCTGCCTGCCCCCAATAGGCGCTGTTCAATACCACTGTGGGACACAGCAAAACAGCGCTGATGCACACCGCATGCGCCACCCGGTTCTGCGTAAACGCTCGGACGTTCAAGTACACGCCAAGCGCGCAGAGAAAATCAAACGGGATTGAAATCAGCTTAACCAGATGGAGCGCCGTCACGTCTGGGAAGAGCATATGCGCGACAGAGAGCAAATACAGATATGGAGGCGCGTAATTCGAGAAATCGTATCGCAATGCAGCTGCTGCTCCATACTGCGCGATAAAGTGAACCCAATGCTTGGTGAAAGTGAAGAAGTCATCCGAAACAACATTGAGTCCTATCAGTCTGATAAGAATCACTGTTGCTGTGACAATAACAACGGCAATAACGGTAAATACCACTTTGCCGTCAAGCTGTAATCTGTGTTGATTTGTCATTCGTATCAGGTTACGGTTACAGGCGTCAGGCCGTTACTCGCCACGGCGCTCAGTTCTGAACTTCGGGTTAATGGAGTCCCGAATTGCCTGCCAGGTGCGGATGCCATGGTGAGGTGAGTTTAACATAGGGGTCTTGCTTTGTAGCCAACGAAACCTAATCGAGTAAGATCAGGTCACATTCATTCCGTGACTTCTGGCATCCCCGAACCGATGCGGGTTGCTGCGGTTCACATCCTTAGCAGAAAACGATCTGCCTTGTTAATCGACTTGGAGCAAACGACTTGACAGCTCCCCACAAGCGCTATAATGTGTAAATAAGCTGTGAGCAAAACTCGGCCTCGCGCCGTGAGAGCGGTAACGCTCCTATACTCACGGCTTTATTGTTTTTCCGCCTTGCTTTGGCGGTGGAAAGCGCCCCGCGAGTGTCAGCGGCTTACTGTGGTTAAAGAAAGTGCCGTGCTGCGGGCCGAAATGCTGATCGTGAATCTCGCCAATTTGCGGCCACAGCAAGTTCAGATAGCGATCCTCGCGTAATGATTCACCCGTCTGCGGATGCGTTCGCGCCTCGTAAAAACGTTGCACCGCCCATAAAAAGTAATCGGCAGCCTGCAAGCAAACGGTCGTTTCAGGATTGCTGATGGTGATCTTCCACGCATTCAGTCCACCGCGCGAGAAACCGTAGTCTGCCTCGAATTTGCGCTCGGCGCGTGCAATCGCCTGTTGAATAGCCAGGTTGCGATCCTTATTTCCACGCTTTGCAACACACAAATCGTAATTGTCAGCCAACACGTGGAATTTCGAGAAAAGCGATTCTGTCAGATCATCGTAAAGGTTATTCTCATTGTAGCGATAACCGGGTTGCGCCACACGCTTTGCTTGTTCCTGTTCTGCAATCCTCACCTTGTCACTCACTACGGCGTGAAAGCGTAAGGCGCTGCCCATTTCGCGCAACAGGCTGAATACGCGATAGCGAACTTCAGCCACATCGTCCTTCGCGTGAAACAACAACGCAGTCTTTTTGCGTTCAGGCCGAAATGACTCCACACCTGCAAAATAAGGATCGGTTTGCAACTCTTTACGCAACTGGTTCAGCCTTGCAGCCAGCAATGGCGGATCATCCACGTCCAGCTTGCCCAGGATGAAATAACTGGAGCAGCCTTCATTGCCGATGATGACATGACCTCCGGCGTTAAACAGCGCCGGGTCGCCAGCTTCGTCCACAAATAGGTATTGCGTCTGCGGCTTCTCCGGTGGGTCTTCGGGTGTGGCAAACATATTGAACATGGTGGCTATTGTTGCATTACTTGATCGGCCAACCGCCGTGTTGATCAATCACCGCGTCAATCTCGCCCATCAGTCGGATGGTTTCATGCAAGGCAACGACGCGTTGGTAGTGCGTGATGTCTTCCGCACTGAGTTGGCAACCCTTGCGATCCTTGAGCCACTTCTCGCACACCTGGTAACCACCAACACGGAATTCCCATACATTCTCCGGCACACCCTTGAAGCCGATGGTCTGTGCCTTGTCTATCATCGGATTACGCTGGTCTGTGTAATGAGCTTATCCAACTTTGGCGATTCCATTATAAATAGATAGATAGATTTCACCTTGTGTCTCAAAGGCATTGTACAGGTTCAGCTACGGCAATACGCTCGTCGAAGTACAAATTTCAGAATGATGGCAAAGCAAGAACATCATCGCGAATTCTTTTAGTGCTGTCGGCGCATGCAGTCAGGGTTACTTCGCTTAGCAACCGGCACAACTCTTCCCGCTGCCACGTCAGCAGCGCGCGATCGGCAGGGACTTCGGGCGACATCAGGCGTCTGACGCGCAACGCAAAGTTCTGCGGCCGCAGTGGCAGGTGGGCGAGCGCGGCTTCCAGCTTCTTGTCGCCGGGGAAGTGGGTCTCATTAAGCGCGAATAGCGCCTGGATCAGGTTGTGCGCGACCTGATGGACGATGCCGGTCGTGTAGATCACATCACAACGCTCGACGGCGCTCTTGTAATGGAAGTTATCCGGCCAGAATCGCGCCGCGTTCAAGTGTTTCACAATGATGGCCTCGCGCAGCCTGGGCGGGTAGACACTCACCGCCGACTTCCAGTAGGCCGGTTGGGTCATCCACCGGAACCATGTTGCGCAAATCTGACAGCGCACAGTGGTTGTAGAATCCTATCACGGTCCAGGTCACCAGGTCCTGTTTGACGATGCCGCGCTGGCACTCGTCGATGATGCCCTCCACGTAGCCGGCCTCGCGCGACCAGCACTCGATCTTGCGACCTTTGTAAAGGAAGTCACTGCCGGCCTGGGCGAAAGCGCCGTCATCGCGCGCGTCGCCCCAACAGACGATGCCTGTGATGTCTGAACTGTATCGCTCGCACAGCAGTGTGCGCTCGTCGTTGGACAGCGTCTGGCGCGTGAACAGATACAGGTCGATGTCGGACTCCGCATCGTCGACGCCCTTAGCATGCGCGCCGCCCAACGCGATGCCGTAC
>CAIXPS010000151.1 GCA_903921365.1 uncultured bacterium
GTGGGGTCACGGCGACGTGATGGACAGCCTGGACGAGACGGTGGAGTTCATACGATATACAGTTGAATGTGCTGTGTAAATGGGCAAGGATACGCATCCGGCGCTACAATCCGCAACATCCATTGTTCGCAGAACTGGAGTAACTATGTCAGATATTGCATCTCCTGTCCCGGTCTATGATCTGTTATTGAAAGGCGGGCGCGTGATTGACCCACACAACCGTGTTGACGGCGTCAGCGACGTGGCGATCACGGGTAAGACTGTCGCCCTCGTCGCGCCGGACATTAACCCGGCACTTGCCAGGCAGGTTGTTGATGTCACCGGCAACATCGTCACGCCGGGCATCCTTGACATTCATGTGCACGTCTATCACACCCGCGCGCCCGAGGGCGAACCCGAAGGGCTGAGTGTGCTTGCAGATGCACACTCGTTCCGCAGCGGCGTGACGACGATGGTCGACACCGGCACCGCCGGGTGGCGTCACATGCGCCACTTCAAGCAGACCGTGATCGACCGCGTCAAGACGCGCGTGTTCGCCTACATCAACATTGTCGACCAAGGCATGATCGGCGACTTCGAGCAGGATCCGCGCACATTCGACCCCGAACTAGCCGCAGCCGCAGTCGAAGCATACCGTGATATATGCGTGGGGATCAAAATCGCGCACTACTGGACGCACAAGCCCTACGATGAACTGCATACGCCATGGGCTTCGGTGGATCAGGGTATCAAGGCAGCGGAACTGTGCAGGATGCCGGTGATGATCGACTTCTGGCCGCGCCCCGAGCGCCCCTACCCGGATCTGATCCTGAAGAAGATGCGACCGGGCGATATCCACACGCATGTATTTGCGCAGCAGTTCCCGATCATCGATGAGAACGGCAAGGTGCATCGCCATATGTTCGAGGCGCGCGAGCGCGGCGTGATCTTCGACCTCGGGCACGGCGCGGGCAGCTTCTGGTTCCGCAATGGGGCGCGCGCCATTGCAGGTGGATTCGTACCCGATTCGATCAGCACCGATTTGCACACGCACAGCATGAACACCACCGTGCTCGACATGCAGAACGCGATGAGTAAGGTGCTGAACATGGGTGTTGGGCTGTACGATGTGATCAAGCTGTCAACCATCAACCCGGCGACCGAGATCGGCCACCCGGAACTGGGGCATCTGAGCGCCGGCGCGTGCGCGGATGTAGCGGTGTTCTCGCTGCGAACTGGCCGGTTCGGTTTCATCGACTGCGGGCGCGCAAAGATCATCGGCGACCGCAAACTGGAATGCGTGATGACAATCCGCGACGGGGCAATCGTATTCGATCCAGGCGGGTTGAGCATGCCCGAATGGCCGCAGGCGCCCGCAGCATACTGGAAGCTGCCAGGCGAATAGGAGAACACTATGGGCATCTATGAGGAACTGGGCATCCGGCCCGTGATCAACGCGACGGCGACTTTGACGAAACTAGGCGGCAGCGTGATGCCGCCGGAAGTGGTCGCTGCGATGCAAGACGCCGCGCGCTGTTTTGTCGATCTCGAAGACTTGCAGGTGAAAGTGGGAGCGAAGCTGGCTGAGTTGACCCACAACGAGAGCGCGTATGTGTCCTCCGGCGCGGCGGCAGGGATCACGCTGGCCGTGGCCGCGTGTCTCACCGGCGCCGACCGTGCCCTGATGGATCGCCTGCCCAACACGGCGGGGATGAAGGATGAGATCATCGTCTTCAAGTCGCACCGCAACGGGTACGACCACGCCGCGCGCATGGTGGGCGTGAAGATGATCGAGATCGGCACTGCGACACACACCGACCCGACGGAACTGGAAACCGCGATCAACCACAAGACCGCCGCGTTCCTGTGGTTTCAGGGCGGCATGAGCGGGCGCGCCGACTTCCCACTGCAGACGGTGATCGATATTTGCGCCTCACGCGGCGTGCCGGTGCTGGTGGACGCTGCGGCGCAGTTGCCGCCGGTGGAAAACCTATGGCGCTTTACACAGATGGGCGCGACCTGCGCCATCTTCAGCGGCGGCAAGGACCTGCGCGGCCCGCAATCGAGCGGGCTGGTGGTGGGGAAGAAGTGGCTGATCGACGCGATGCGCCCGAACGGCAACCCGAACGCCAGCATCGGCCGGCCGATGAAGGTGGGAAAGGAAGAGATGGCCGGGTTGCTCGCGGCGGTCAAGCGTTACCTGACGCTCGATCACGAGGCGCGTTGCAGGCGCGATGAGGCGGTGGTGGCAACCTGGCTGACGGCGTTCAATGCCCTGCCGAATGTGCATGCGGTGCGCGGGTACCCCAACGAGGCGGGGCAACCGCTGCCGCGCTGTGAACTGCTCCTCGCGCCGGACGCGCGGCTCACGCGCGATGAACTGGCGCAGCGACTGCGCGAGGGCGATCCGTGCATCGTCGCAATGGGGTCGGGGAACGCCAACGGGCTGTTCCTGAATCCGATGACGCTAACCGATGACCAGACCGCCATCGTACAGGCGCGGATCGTGGAACTGCTGGGTTAACTCGCTGTCTAGAAAATCCCGCGCAGTGTCAGCAGAAAACCAAATATCAACAGCGGTAGTCGAAAGAGTGGCAATGTCACGACTTGTTCCTCACCAGCGGTAAGAATATGCGGTATGGCGTGCCGCCGACCGTTAATTGACCGAGTGCGTTGTCAGAAACACCTGTCACTGACGACGCCACGTGCGCAGTAAACGTATATACGCCGTTCTGATCAGACGAAGCCGTCACAAGCAAGCCAACCGCCATACGCGCCGGAACCTCAAGGTAGGCGGTGTCGACTGCGGCGCTGAAGTGCGCAGTCTGCGGCGTCAGTGTCACGGCGTAGAAGTCGTCCACATTGCCAGTGTTGGTGATCACGAGCAGGTAGCCAGCCGTTCCCGCCGAGTGCAGTGTGACGCTGATCGGCAACACACTTGCGCGCACGGCCGGTCGTGCGGTGAAGATCGCCTGTCCAAGTCCAATTGCGCTGATGGCTGGGTTGGCCTGTGAGGTCGCGCGCACAGCGATCGGGTAGGCGCTCATCAATGCGAAGTCCAGCGCGCCAATGCTCATCGGCACGGCAGTCGATTGACCTGCGCCAAGCGAGACTACACTCTGACCGAGCGCCGCATTCGCAGCGAGGCTGCCTGCCACCGTCAGCACAAAGCTGTCGGCCAGTGTTCCGGTGTTGGTCACCAGCACCTGCCACACACTGGGTAGATTCGGGTTCACCACCTGAGCGACGGGCGTGATGCTTACGCGCACGCCCTGTTGCACAACCTGCACCACCGCCGTCGCCACGGACTGTATCGCGGGATACGCGGCGGAGTACACTGTGACGCTGATCGGAACCATCCCGGCGGAGGCGCCAAGCGCAGGGGTGATAATCAGACCGAGTGTGGCACTGTTGAACACCCCTGCTGCCAGGTTGATCGCTGACTCGGTCGCGCCGTTTGCTGTTACGCGATAGTACCAACCCGCGGGCACGCTGGCGCTGAAAGCGTAACTATCGGGAAGGCTGCCCGTATTGGCCACAGTAAGAGTGAAGGGCGCCAGCGTGCCGGGGCCGCCCACCGAGACAGGCGGCGCGATAACGAGCGCCACGCTTCTCTGGTGCGCGATATTAAGAGCGGCCGTGTCCTGGGCGCCGACGCCGTTGTCGGGACTGTAAGCCTGCACAAGAAACACGTAATCGCCCTGATCTGCCAGCGCGGTCACTGCCAATGGCAGGCTGATCGCACTGTTCGCGCTGAGAGTAACCGTCGCCGGTAGCTGGGCGAGGTTGCCCGTGAGATGATTGATCGTCAGGCTGTAAACGCGTGGTGTGGCTTCGTTGTTGGTGATGGCTACGGTATACGTCACTGTTTCGCCGTCATTGGCCGTCTGCCACTTCGGCGTCGCTGCCAGTGTCAGCGGGTTGATGATGCGCAGCAAGGCGCCAGCTTGATCCGTCCCGCCGGAGCGGTTGCCGACCTCCACGCTAAACGGGGCGTCACCCAGAATGACAGCATGCGGCGTGTTCACAGTCAACGCCAACACCTGCGTCGCATTGGCAGTCATGCTGACCGTCACCGGCACTGTCGTCCACTGAGCGACAAGCCCGGATAGCGTGAGCGTGAACACGTCCGCGCTGTTCGATGGATTCGTCAGCGTGATCCAATACGTTACCGTGCTGCCAGGCGTGGCACGCTGGATCGCTGGCGCAATCGCGACGAGGTTCACCGCGCGCACATACAGCGGCGCGAGGTTGAGTATGTTGCTGCCGCTTCCGATCACATACGACACAACCGTGCCGCTGGAGACGGCGCGCAGTTCGCCCGGCTTCATCTTGGGCAACTGAACGTCGAACAGTAGCAACTGCGACGGTTTCGCCGGGGGCAGGTTGTAGCTCCAGCCAAAGGCAGTCTGCCCGGGCAAGCCAGTGATGGTGGGTGACAAGTTAAACGTATCAGTCAGAACGTTAATGCCACTCAGCGGGACGTTGTGCGCCACGCCGACCGTGTAGCTGCTCAACACTTCATACACATACGGAAGCGCTACATCGACCCACGTTGTGGTCAGAATCGGTCGGTCGTTGTTGGCTTCCGATGGCGACGGCCACAGACCGTCTGATCGTTGCGCGCTTAACAGATACTCCGCCGCGTTGACGAGCGCCGGGTCGATGCTGGTGGGGTTGAGCAGCGACAGCGCATACAGGATGCCCGCGGTTGGCAGCGGATCTGAAACCGTGATCGTCGCGCTTTCACCCCAACTCCCGTCGGGATTCTGGATGGCGCGCAGATATGTGGCGATGGTCTGCGAACGCGATTGCATCTGCAGCGCCAGGCTGGGGTCGGCGACGAGAGGCAGCGCTGCGCGCATACCGATGATCTCGTGCAACGCACCCGAGTTGGTGCTGGTATACGGCCAGGTCATCATCGTTTGCGCCGCGCGGGTCAGCACGTCGCGATACGTGATGTTTCCCGTCATCGCAAACAGCTTCGCCATGCTCATGATGTTGTAGGCGGTAAGGGGCAGGCTATAGGCCGGAACGTTGCACGAATCCCAGTCGAACCACCACCAGCAACTCTGCGGCCGGCTGCCCGTATTTGCCGCCCAACTCCCGTCCGCCTGCACCTGGCTGACCAGATAGTCGCCCATCATTACCATCGTCGCGGTCAAGTCGGTGTTCGCTGCGGGCGCTCGCGATGCGAGCGATGCGAGCGGTGTGCGCGGCGCCACACGGTCCAGACCAGGATAGTCCACATGCGAAACCGGGATGGCTGCAGCCGGCACTGCAGGCGCTGCAGGTGTAACGGTTGTCGGCGCCAGCGCGGCCGAAGGCGGTGCGGTGTTCACTGTGGCTTGCGGAACAGATGGAGCGATCGGCGCCGGCGCAGCGTCCGTTGCATTGAGCGAACTTTGTCCTTGTCCATCTGCCCCTTGCGGGGCACCTTGCGGGGCACCTTGCGGGGCACCTTGCGGGGCACCTTGCGGGCGCAATAACAAACCGCTGGAACCCGTTGCAAAATCGATCAACGTAATGCGCGGTGTGACGGGCTGCAGTTGCAGCATGTGAGGGCCGTTGGTCAGACCGCTGATCACCAGCGTGCGCGTGACGACGATGCCGGCCGGATTTGTGAGTGTGTAAATGGTCTGCGGCATGCCGTCGATCGACACGGCGGCACTCCCGACCCAGTAATCGCCATAGGCCTGATAGGTCACCGAGATTCCGGTGAACCCAAACCACACATTTGACCCGTCGCGGATATACGCTCCACCGCCCAGCGGATTGACGTCGAGCGTCCAATCGTTGCTGTAGCGGATGCGCGGGTCGGCAACGCCGAAGATGCCGGTGGGCATAGTCGCGCCGTCAAATGTATCGATGTAATCGAGTTGCACCCAATAGTCGCCAGAACTGGGATTACGGGTATTGAGCACAGTGAACGAGATCGTGTGCGTGGCATTGGTCAACCCGCTGTACACCGTGCTGGTCACGTTCAGGTTGGGTGCGTACGTATCGATCACGCCTTTATTGACGCCGTCGATAGTCACCTGCGCCTGACCGTTGTACTGGGCGGTGTAGAAGCCGATGTTGACCCACGTGCCAGTAAACGTCAAGGCAGCGGTATCACCGGGCGCGCGCGAAGCTGCGCCATACCCGCTGCTCTGATTGTTGTTCTGCGACATAGTCCATGTCTGCGCTGTGACCGTGAACGGCGCGCCGTTATACCGTATCGCAGGGTCATCCTCCTCGTGCCGGATGATCCCGGTCGTAACTGGCGCGTAATACGGCGGTTGTGCCAGCGTGATGAATGCATCGATGGTCGCCACGCCTCGATAAGCCTTTACTTGCAACACATGCGGCCCACTCACAAACCCGGTCAGCGCTAACGTTCGCGTGATCGTCGTCGGGTTATAGAGGTTGAACGACGCTTGCTGCACGCCGTCCACCAGCACCTGCGTCGTGCCACCCCAGTTTGGCGCCAACGCCTGGAAGCTGGCCCCGTTGCCAGTAAACGGGAACCACAGGTTGCTGCCGTTGTACAGGAATGTGCCGCTGAGCGCGTTCGCATCGCTGGCCAGCGTCCAGTTAGTCGATGACCACACGCGCGCGTCATTGCCTTTGAATGTCCCTGCAGGCATCGACGTGCCATCCCACACATCGATATAGTCGAGCAGGATGTAGCTATCACTCGCGAATGGGTTGTGCATTCCAAGAACCGTCAACATCAGTGTGTGCGTCAGTGGCGACAGGCCGCCGTAGTAGCGACTCATCACGTCATTGCTATGACTGTAAGTATCGATCACACCCTGGCTGACGCCGTCTATCGACAGTGCGGCCAGACCCGCGTTGGGTTGCGACAGGAAACCCAACCCGACCCACGTTCCTGTGAACACAAGGCTCACGGACTCGCTCAGCACATTCGTCCAGTTGGCATATCCTGCACTGGCCCTGCTGTCACCTCCGGACTGCCATACCGACGAAATAGCTGTGAATGATACGCCGTCGTAGCGCAACGCCGGATCATCCTCCTCATAGCGCACAATGCCTGTCCTGGCGGGCGGGCTAAAGAACGGCGCGGCGCCCGGCGAAATGAATGCGTCGATCGTGATGCTGCCACGATAAGCATTCACCTGCAACACGTGCGGGCCATTGACAAGTCCGGTGAAAGCCACTGTGCGCGTGATCGTGGATGGGCTATTGATGTTGAAGCGGGTCTGTAATTGACCATCGATGAAGACTTGCGTCGTCCCACTCCAATTCAAAGCAAGCGCCCTGAAACTCACACTGTTGCCGGTGAACGGGAACCAGCCATTGCTGCCGTTATACAGGTACGCGCCACCAGTTGCGGCCACGTCGGAATAAGGAATCCAGTCGCCGGACAACCATACCGGCGCCGCTGTTCCCTTGAACGTTCCCTGCGCAACGGGCGTGCCGTCCCACACATCGATGTAATCGAGGTACACATACGTCCCGAACGAGAAGCGGCTGGCGGCGCCCAATACAGTAACTGTGAGTGTGTGCATTGTCGGCGACAGACCGGCATATACGCGGCTCATGACGTTGTCGTAGCGGGTATAGGTGTCCACTGCCTCGCGGTCGACGCCGTCGATCGAGACCATCGCCAACCCGCTTGCATTCGTCGTGAGGAAGCCCACCTCGGCCCATGTTCCGGTAAACACAAGGCTGACTGTGTTGCTTAACGTCGCCGACCACGCGGCGTATCCTGCGCTGGCGCGACCGATTCCGCCAGACTGCCATGTTGTGGTAGTTGCAGTAAGCGGGGCGCCGTTATAACTCAGCGCCGCATCATCCTCTTCGTAACGCACGATACCGTTGCGCACGGTCGGCGTTATAAATGGCGCTGCGCCCAGTGACACAAACGCATCAATGGCAGTGCTGCCGCGATAGGCGCTGACCTGCAACACATGCGGCCCGGCTAGAAAACCGGTCAGCGAGAACGTGCGCGTAATCGCACTGGCGTTATAGAGCGCAACGAGCGCCTGCATCTGACCATCGACTAGAAGCTGCGCCGAGCCGCCGTAGTTGAATGCCAGCGCCCGGAAGCTGACGCTGTTGCCCGTGAATGGGAACCACGCGTTGCTGCCGTTATAAAGGTATGTGCCGCCTGTGGCATTTGCATCACTCCCCTGCGCCCAGTCCGGCGACAGGTAAACCTGTGGCGAGAGGCCTTTGAACGTTCCCTGTGGAATTGGCGCGCCATCTGAAGCATCGAAGTAGTCGAGGTAGACGTAGTTGCCATTGGAGAACGGGTTATGCGCACCGGATACCGTGAATGAGATCGTGTGCGTCCCCGTGGGCACGCTGTAGTAACGGCTCAACGCCCCAAGGTTGCGGCTATAAGTGTCCACAGCGCCCTTGTTAACGCCGTCGAGATAAATAGTGGCTTGACCAGCATTACTCCAGGTGACAAACCCCACCCCGACCCATATGCCGGTAAAGGTCAGTGCGGCCGTGTCGTTGGCTACGACTGACCAGACGTCATTCCCATTGCTGGCTGCGTTCGTCGCGCTTGCACCCCACGAAATCACAGTAGATGTGAGTGGAGCGCCGTTATAACGGACTGCAGGATCGTCCTCCTCATAACGGAATACGCCGCTGTGCGCCGGCGGCGTGGTGTACGGAGGTATGCCAGGTGTGATAAAGGCATCCAAAGAAATCGCGCCGCGATAGTCATTCACCTGAATCACATGCGGGCCGGCGCCGAGGCCGTTGAACGAGAATGTCTTTGTTGCAACGGTCTGGCTGTACAGGTTGACGCGCGCGCGCATAACGCCGTCGACTTCGATCTCGGCGATGCCGCCCCACGGCGCCACGTAGGCCTGATACGTAACGGAATCACCACTGAACGGGAACCAGGCATTTGCGCCATCGCGCATGTACATACCGCCGGTAGCAATCGGGTCGGCATACTGGTTCCAGGTGTACAAGCCATTCCAGACGCGCGGATCGGTGGACCCAAAGGCGCCCTGAGGCATGTCACCGCTACCATCGTAGATATCGAAATAGTTGAAGCGCAGGTAAGTGTACGACGACGCTGCATTCTTCTGCCCGGTGTTGCGCACCATAATTGTGTGCGGGCCGTTGTTCGCCAGCGTGTAATACTGCGCAAAGGCCTGCAGGCTGTGTCGATAGGCGTCGATCTGCCCCTGACTCACGCCGTCGATCGTCACATCGGCAATGCTGCTGTCGGAATTGCCCAGCATGCCCACGCCAACCCAACTGCCGGTGAACGTCATCGCGACGGTGTCACTCACAGCGATGGACTGCGCATAGCTGCTGTTGCTGGTGAGAGTCGAATATAGGCGCGTCCATGCGGGCGCGCCGTTATAGCTCACGCCGTTGTAGCGCAACGCGGGATTGTCGTCTGAATAACGCCGGATGCTGCTCTGGCGCAGTTCCGGGACGACTGCTGCGCGAGCACGATCGACATCGCGCGCCAACGCCCATAACGCGAAGCTGGTCTGGCCCACTGGCGCGCCAGAGCCGAGCTGCTCGCTGCCATCCGACGCCACACCACCCTGCATATAGTCGCGGATGATGTCCATCACGCGCGGATCGCCCGGACTGTTGGGCAATTTCTGCGCGGCAGCATCCAGCCCCACCAGCGCTTGCGACTGGATGTGACAGGCCAGGCACGAGTTGCTGTAAGTCCAACTGCTAAACGCCATGGCATAAGCCGACTGGCGCGGGATAGCGAGTCCAAGCGCCCCTTCGACGCGCCGGTTGAGGCTGTTGTCGGCGGCGCGCATCTGCCGCACCGTCACCGTCACGACACCGCTGGCGATCGCCGGGTTGTTGGTCTGGACCCACAATAACAGCGTTGCGGTGATTGGAAGATGAGCGCGCGCAAAGCGTCCCTGTTCCTGCGCGGTCGCTTCCTGTGGGGTGAGCGATCCGCCCGCGTAAAAGTCCGGCCCGTAACCCATCCAGTATTCGCGCACAGGCGTGGCGGTGAAGTACAGGCTGCCGCGCACCGCGGTGAACCACGGGCTTGCCGCCGATGTGCGATAGGCGCCGCCGGCGATGACGAAGTCATATGTGCCGGGTGAAAGTGTTACCGAAACACCGACACTTGGATCAATACTGGAGCCATTCAGGCGCGCATCCACCGCTAGTGTATTCGTGGCGATGGGTGTTGGATCGACGTTCGATCCGACGAAGTTAGTGCGTTCAGTCGAGATCGACTCGGTGACGACCTGATCGCCCGGCGCAACCACCGCCGGATACACGCTGGCTGTCCCTTTGATGCCCTGCCCGACGCTGAACAACCCGTATCCTGTAGTTGGCGTGACAACGGCCAAAGCAACCGGGTCCGTCACAGCAACGGTCACAGCCAAGGTATAAACGCCGGTCGGATATCCGGATGTGTTGAGCGCCCCGAAATCGAGCGTGCTGGAAGTATTGCCAATCGTCATTGCCATGGCCTGCGTGCGCGTGACAATGGAATTACCGTCTGGCGCGAGAATGCGCAGGGTCGCATTGCCCTGCAACCACCAGTTCGCCACATTGACGAGTTGTGTTGAGAGCGCCGTAGCGCTTCCACCAGATTCGACAAACGCGGGGTTGGCCGTCACGCTGGAAATGGCGAGCAGCGCGCTGACAACGTTCAACCCGCCCGTGGCGCGGTTTGTGAGGAATGGGAGCGTCGCGTTCCCTGTGGCGAGGCTGATGTCTGCAAAGTGATGGGAGAAACCCAGCGTGGCCGTGACCGCAGTGAACGTCTGTGTATAACCCTTGCCGGGCGCAAGCGTCACCGAGGCGGGCGATGTGAAAGCAACAATCGGCGACTGCAATGTGATGGCATAAGTGGCTGTGATTGCGCCCTGATTCACCAATGTGAATGTGCCGGTAAACGGCGCGCCAGGAAGGGTGAGGGCGACATCAGGGTTAAAACGCGCGCTGAATGCAAAGTCGCGCGCGAGGGATAGCTGCGCGGGCAATTGTGTTGCTGCGGAACACAACCGCGCCAAATCCGCCGAAACGCTTCCAGCGGCGCTGTCGCTTGACAATGCGCTGCTGACCGAATGTAGCAGCGCCGCCGCAGGCAATGTCTGGAAGTCAGCCAATTCGACCAGCCACACGTTCAGCGCGGTGCTCGCCTGTTGTTGTTTGGCGGTATTCGCGGGATCGAGTTCCCACAGGGCAACCGCCGATGCAACCGCCGATGCCGCCGAAGCGAGAGTGGCTTTGATGCGCGCGCCATCCACCAGTGCAGCGACTGCATCGGCAGCGGATGACATACACGCCGCGTTCGGGCCAGTCAGTCGAACGATGATATTGGCGGTCTGGGTGTAACCGCCCGATGCAGTATTGAAGCTGACGGACTGATCCGTGCCAGGCGCGCCCGTCGGCGTCTGCAACGTTACAACGCGCGTGACAGCCTGCCCCGCAGACGCAGTCACCGTGGGTGTGAAGGTAGCAGTCCATGTGGCAATCGGCTCAGTCGCAGTGATGACAAACGTTCCGGTCGTGTTGCCCACGTTGCGCAGGACGAGGTTCACCGTCGTGGATAACCCTGGCGCACTGTAGGCGAGATTGGGATTGCCGGTGAGTTGCGCATAAGCCAGCGCCGGCACTGTGAAGCTATTGCCTGCCGACTGGCTCAATGCTGCGTCTTCGACAGCCTGCGCGGTCACATTGAACGGATAACTACCAGAAGGCGGCAACTGCGCCAGCGTCGGCGAGATATACAGTCCCAACTGGCCGAACGCGCCTGCTGGTAGAGTAAGCAACCCTGTAACCTGCCCGGCGGCAGTGCTTAAAACCGACCAACCAGTCGGTATCCCTGTGATGGTGATCAGAAACATATGCGATATGTTCGACGTGTTCGTGATATCGATCGTGTAAGCCGCGCCGGGCAACTGCATCTGGCCGTTGTTGGCATCGCCGCCGGCCTGTGAGGAGCCCGCCGCGCCCCACGGCACTGTGATGTATGGGTCAGACGGAACCGCGAGTTGCATACCCTCATACGGCACGATCGTATCGGTGAAGAATGCCGAGACGCCCAATGCCGGATACGCCTGCGACTGCGCGACGACGAGAACACGATAATCACCCGCGGCGGCGCCAGGCGGCGGCGTGAGCGTGATGAGGCCGTTCGTTCCGACGACTGTGTTCCATCCTGCCGGTGCGTCGGCGGTCAACGTATAACTGCCGTTGAAATTCGCGGCGATGCTTGCTTGAAACGCCACCTGTGTGACCGGGTTGTTTGCGCTCGACGACGGCGCCAGGTTGAGCGTGAAGAATGACCCGCTGCCGCGCGCCTCGACGCGATCGGTAGCGGTGCTGATCTGCGTCACAGTGACGGCGCCGCTGAACGCGCCGACTGCGACGCCGTTCGGTATCGCGACGAGCGTAGCGCTGCTGGTGAATGCGCCACTGGCCGGCGCGGCGATCGACAATGCCGCATTTGGTCCCGCCTGTGCGCGCCATGCCGGCGCAAAGTTCGGTGCGGCCGTGCTGCCCATGCCGGTGATCGCGGCGCCGCTGCTAACGCCAAGCGTCGCGGTGAGCGCGCCGGAATAGGTCTGGTTGTTCAACGTGACACTGGCGTTCAACAACGTGAGCGTTGCAGGCGGCGTTGCGCCGAGTTGCACCTTGTAGACATTCCACGCTGCGCTCGATCCAAGGCCATTGAGCGCCGGGGCATAAAAGCCGAGACTGCCCTGTCCGGTCTGCGTCGCGTTGCCGCCGGCGGTCTGTGCTATAGCAAGCGTGGCTGTAGCCAGGCCAGCGACCTGTATCGCGCCGCTACCGACGACACCGCCGCCGTTGCTCAGCGTAGCGGTTGTAATCGATAAGCTGGTAAACCCAAAGCCATTTTGTGCCGATGGCGAAAGGGCATACGTCGCAGTCACGGCGCCGTTCAACCATGCCGCCGTGGTGAGTAATGAAGCATTAATCGCCGTTCCGAGGGTAGTTGCAGTTGCTGTCAATACGCCGGTTGCGTGAGCGAGCGACGGGTGTGGCACGACAAGTGGCGCGTACAGAATGGCTGGCAGCGGTGGATCCTTCATCACGCCAATGATCGCGCGAGCATAGATCGCACCGTTGACGAAACCACCCGGCAACTCAATCTTCTGCCCGACGGTGCTGACGTTAATGCTGTTGCCGACGCCCAAACACGAGGCCCATCCAGGAATGTCGGTGAACTTCAGGTCGGCCTTGAAAGTCCAGCCAAAACTGACGCCGTTCAGGTAGGAGTCGATCATGCCCTTGGCGGGCTTGAAGGCTGGCGCACAGCTTGCGACGGAACCTGCCGCCTTGCCTAGCTTTTTAGTGACGCTATCAATATAGTCGGCGGCCTGTTTGGACGCCCCGTTCCACGCATCCTTCAGGCTCACCTGATCGAATGGGATGTTGGCAAGGAAATAACCGACAAATCCGAAGATATAAGCGGTAAATCCGTGGAAAAAGCCGATGATGGCGTATTGTTGACCGTCGAGACTCTTGTTCAGTGTAAACGCGTATTCGACCAAGGCCTGATGCTGCCCATTCTCCATCACATCCACGGTGCGACCGTTGTATGGATCCATCAGCAACCAGCCGGTCTGCGCGCGATTGGCGATCGTCACTGCCTGCGACGGCGCCAGCGCAAAGAGTGGCGGCTGATCCTGCAGCGCTGCCGTAATGCGCGCCTTCGCCTGGTCGGAGATCGCCAACAGGTTAAGGTCGGCGAGGTTCTCCTGTCCAATCATCACGAATGGAATACCCTGCTGGCGCGCCGCGCTGAAGATGGCGGCTACGCTGCTGACCGGCGTCGCACCGGACGCCTGCTGCAACACCTGTGTCTCCAGCGACATCTCAAATAACCCGCGCGACTGGTTAAAGGCGATCAGCCCTTCGAGCGCCTGCCCGGGGTATGACACGGGACGCACATCGTCATGCAGCAAGTCGAGCGCGAGCGAATACGTTCCGCTGATCGAGTCCTGCTCGGCTGATGCGATCAGCACACGCGGCGCATCGTAATACGCATCAATCAAGTACGACGCGCCAAGCTGTTGGGTCGCGTAATCCGAGGCAGCGGCAAAACTCATCAACTGCAGCTTGTTGACCGCCCGCACTTCATCACGCATCTTGAACTGCGCTTCGCGCATGGCGGGCAACTGGGCTGCAAGCAGCCCAGTTGAATTTGAGATCGACTCAAGCGTGCTGATCTCATCCGAGATGGTCTGTGCGTTTTGTGCCGCCGTGACCATTTCCTGATAGCTCTGGTTGAGCACATCGGACGGCACGGTCGACGACGCAGCCAGAACGGTGAATTGCTGCACCTCATCCACCAGCGGCCCATTGCCGGATGAAATCGACGCGCTGGCTGCGCCAATGCCGCTGCGGGCGGCTGCGCCGATTCGATCTGCGATCTGGCGCTCATACGTCTGTGTGATGCCGTCGCTGTCGCGCAACTCGACATCGAGCCACTCCGCCGTATAGATATTCCTCACACCGGCGAAGTTGGAGACGAGGTCCTGGAACGGCGCGCCCTGGATTGCGGTCGTGCGCCCGTTGACGACGAAATACGGTATGTAATCCGTCGTGGCGACGTAGAACGCTAACGCGGCGCTGACGTTTGAATTGACCAGGTGACCCAGCGTGACCGGGTTGCCGACCAGTTCTACCGCGTTCAGCGTAACGCTGAGCGGAACGTCATATTGAAACCCGGCAATGAACAGGCTGGAATACAACTCGGTCTTCAAACGCAACGTCACTTTGTGACGCGCAGCATCGGGCGCCTCGGCAATGCGGTCGGTGCCATCGACCGCGACCGACGCGTTGTCCACATAGGACCGTCCAACCGTCGCCCCCGCAAACGAGGGGTCGAGGTCCCGCCACGCAGCGAGCGAGGGCAGATACGCCTCCACCCACCAATGGTCGGCGCTCTCGGCCTGCAGCTTGACGTCGCTGGCGGGGTTGGCCGTGAAAGCGCCCGGTTGGGGATTGCCCAACAATCGCGGAGCCGCAGGGAACATCGAATTAATCAGCACTTGCGTGGCCGTGATTGTCAGCATGCCATGGCGATAACGCGCCGGCACACCATCCGCGCGGAGCATGGCGATGAGCAGGCTGGCCTTGTCGAGCGAGTTGCCAGCCTGGCTCCACAACGTGCCGCGCGTGCCGCGCAACGACCCTTTGTACGAGTCATAGTGGAGGGACTGCACATAGGCAAACAAACTGAGCGGGTCGCTGCCCAGCGCGCCAAGTTTTTGCAGCATGTACGCGTCTTGCGTGTCTGCATCGACGGTCCAGCGCAACCATACCCCGAGATTGTCGGGGGCGAGCGCAACCGGCGCGCTCGCGGCAGAGACCGTTCGTCCTTGTGCGATACCCCATGCGTTTGCGCCGCCGTCAAACGTAAGGAATGCCGACGACGTTGCCGGGGCGCGCAGCGACAGCGTGAACGTGACAGATTGCAGCGGTGCGACATCGCCAAGGTTGAAAATCACCTGACTATTCTGGCGATCGGCGGCAATAGGCCACGTGGAGAGGAGCGCCGTTGGCGTGACGAGTGTGTCGGCAACGACCACATTGTGAATCGTGTTCGGGTCGCCGGCGTAGTTAAACGCCGATAAACGCGCGACGGTCTGAGTGATAGTCTCTGTCGCCGGTCGGCCGGGCGAGTTAAGCGGTGCGAGATTGTTACGCACCGTAAAGGTCACTTGTAACACGCCCGCGCTGACGTCGGCGGCGCTCTGCGCGGATTGCACGCGAAAGATTGAGAGGGCGTTGTCGGCAACGGGCGGCAGGTGCAGAGCGTCTGGCGCCTGCGGCGATGTCCGCTCGGCATGATTGGCAAGCTGCGTCGTCAAACTCACAACCGACGTTTTAGCTGCTGCCGGTTGTGTTGCTATGGTAGACATCAGTGCCGCTGCAGATGACGCGGGGAAAGAAGAAACGGACAAGCACACGCATAACACTAGCACCGCCGCCCGGCTGACAACACGACGCCCCATACCAATCCTCCTGACAAACCAATACGAGCAACACCCATCAAGAACAGGGCAATGATACTCGTATTTTGTTTGCCATGAGAATGTTCTTATTCTCGCTGCACTGGTCGCCGCGTCGCGCGCAACGAACCATGATTAATGGCAGCGAAGAACAGTCACGATCTCTTTGTGAGTTCGCGCGCTACGCCGCAGTGGGGCGCACAAAGGCGAGCACGCGCTTCCACGCATCGGCGGAGGCGTCGGCGAACTCAGCAGCTTTGCGATCGAAGAAGCTGTGCGGCGCGCCTGGGTAGATTACGATGGTGTGCGCCACGCCGGTGGCGTCCAGCTTGGCATCGAGTTCGTTTACCGCGCTCTCAGGAATGCCTTGATCAGCGCCGCCAAACAACCCCAGCACGGGGTATGACACCTTCTCGGCGTTCTGCAGCACCGTGCCACGGCCTGCAAATGCGCGCGTCATCCCGGCGTAGAACGGCACGAGGCCAGCGAAGTCAAAGGCCTTGTTCGTGCCGGTGAGCAATGTGAGCGAGCCGCCCATGCAGAAACCGACCACATACGTGGGCACGCCAGCGCCGAAACGTTCGCGCAGATAGGCCAGCCCGGCCTGCACGTCGAGCGAAAAGGCGTCAAATTGCATCTGTTGCACATGCGGCATAAACTCAAATGCGTCGGTGCGCGCGGTCAGGCCGGCGGTGCGCCCAAAGTAGTCGATGGCAAGCGCGTTCACGCCGACTTCCGCAAAGCGCAATGCCAGTTCCTTATAGAACTGGTGCAATCCGCGTATATCGGGGTAGATCAACACCTGTGTGGCTGTGGGATTGCCAGAATGCGCCACGTACCCGGCGAATTGATTGCCATCGCTTGCAGTCAGCACGATATCCTCACCGGATGCGGGGCGCGTTTGTCCAGGCGGGAGGGGCGGTTGGGATTTGTCGTCATAACACATGGGTCACTTCCTTTCAACTCTTGTAAAACCAGTAAACCTCAAACCAATTGCAGCCAATTTTACCCGAATATAGCCCAGAGACCGCAGGTTAGACCAGTTCGCGCAATACCGCCCATTCACCCGGTTGATCGGGCAACGCGACGCCACACTGGGCGACGCCGGCTTCGGCCAACTGTTCCAACGCGCGATTCGCCGTCGCAGCCTTCCATCCGAACAGTTTCGTCACATCGCGCGCCCGCGCCACACCGACCGAGCGCAGGTACAGTTCTGCCAAACGCGCGCGCGCCTGCGACTGGCTGATGGCGCGCGCCTGCTCCGGCAACTGCGGATAATGCCTTGCTACGATTTCGCAGATGAACGAATAGCGCCACGCGCCGGCTTGAGCCACGCCGATCGGAAGCACCTTGAAGTCCGACTCGAGCTCCAGCAAGGCGCGGTTAAAGCGATAGTCGCTGTCGCCGCTGCCCAGCCCGGCGCTGCGGCGCAGTTGCACGGTGTGTTGCGGCCCATCGCGCAACAATGCCTCATACACCGCCTTCGCATCCACACTCAACACACCCTGCTGGTATTGCAGCAGGTAGTCCTCGTCTGGCGAGCCGAAGTTCTCGGACAACGCGTAAAAGTAAGGCACAGCATCCAGCGAGATCAGTGTCGACTTTTTGCGCAGCACCTTGGCGTAATACCACTTGCGTTGTCCCAGCATTGCATCCTTCCAGCCCCACGTCACGTGGCCGGGGTCGTCGTGCGCATCAGCGACGGGGCGATCCCCGGCCACAGCCGCCCACAGATTGGGCAACGGCATATCCTTAATCGGCCAGAAAAATGCGAAACCGCGCTCATTTACGAAGGCAATCGCCTCGTCGATGGTTTTGACGCGCAGCCCGGGCGCGCTCCGAAAGACCTGCGCGCGATAGTCGCGCAGGCGTTTTGTAAATGACGCAGTCATGGCGCAGCAAGTGTAATACAGAGGCTGCTGACACTCACCTTAAACAGGTGTTAATGCTCACTTTTCGAGTTTTAACAATTGTGCTAAAGTGAAGTGCTTAAGTTCGCAGGAAGTGAGATGTCATTGCGTCATGTCGAATGAAGATCGTGCCAGCCAACACGATAGTCTGAATGACAGGTTCCATGTAGAACGAGGGTTGTGCTCGTGCATTGTATCTGTCCGTAACAGGCGGGACAGGCTGGGAGCTAGACCGTGTTAGGCTCCACTCTGTGCCATAGGCATTCTTGCCTGCCCCCCGCCGGTTATTTTTGCGCTATCCCATTAGCGCTATCTGAGATGTCTGACTTCTCAAAGAAGTCAGACATTTTTCATAACACCCGTTCGTCAAATCTCTCGGAGGAAGTAAACGTTCTATGAAAGAGTATGCAACTGAGAAACTGCGCAATGTGGCACTGCTCGGTCACGGCGCAAGCGGCAAGACGACGTTCACCGAAGCGTTGTTATTTGCCGCCGGAAACACCACCCGTATGGGCAGGGTCGATGATGGCAGCACCCTGTCTGACTATGACGCCGAGGAAAAGCGGCGCAAGCAGTCGCTCAACCTGAGCATCATTCCGGTTGAGTATAAGGACTACAAAATCAACCTGCTCGACACGCCGGGCTTCCCTGATTTTGCCGGTGAAATGCGCAGCACGGTGCGGGTGGCCGACTTGGGTTTAATTTTCGTGGACGCCGTCGCCAGCATTGAAGTCGGCACCGAGCTGGCGATGCAGGCGGTCGACGACGCCAAGATTCCGCGCGCCGTTATGATCTCGCGCATGGATCGTGAGAACGCCAACTTCGCCAAGATCATGAGCGATCTGCACGAAGCCTTCCATTCCGATATCGTCCCATTGATGCTGCCTGTGGGCGCGCATTCGGATTTCTCCGGCGTGATCGACCTGGTCAGCCGTAAGTATCTGAAAGGCCCGAAGGGCGATGTGACCGACATCCCCGCCGACATGGCGGATGAAGTTGACCGCGCGCGCAACAAGCTGATGGAAGCCGCCGCCGAGGGCGAGGATGAACTGATGGAGAAGTTCTTCGACCAGGGCATGCTCGAAGACGAGGACTTCATCCGCGGCCTGCGCTCCGCTATCCGCAAGCGCACTTTCGTGCCTGTGTTTTGCTCTGCCCCGATCAGCGGCATCGGCGCGCACGCCATGCTGTTCTCGCTGATCAACTATGCGCCCGCGCCGTTTGACCAGACTCACCTCGAATCTGGCACGGTGCTGTTTGTGTTCAAAACCGTGGCCGACCCATACGTCGGTAAAGTGTCGTACTTCCGCGTGATGGGCACATCTGTGCATGGCGGCGATACGCGCGTGCAGGTCGTTCGCACCAATACGGAAGAGCGTCTGTCGACGCTATACGTGCCGCGAGGCGCCGAGGAACTGCCGATCGGCCAGTTGAGCAGCGGCGACATCGGCATCGTGACAAAGCTGGCGCAGGCGCAGACCGGCGACACGCTGTGCGACAAGGCGCACTGCATCAGCCTTCCCGGGATCGAGTTCCCGCACCCGCTGTTCGCGGTCGCGGTGCATCCTAAGAGCAAGATCGACACGGCCAAGCTCAGCCCGTCGCTCACCCGCCTGGTCGAAGAAGATCCCAGCCTGTCATGGGGCGCCGAAGCGGCCACCTCCGAGATGATCCTGCGCGGCATGGGCCAGACGCATATCGAGGCGGCCATATCCAAGCTGCACAACAAGTTTGGCGTGGACGTGGAGACGACAGTGCCCAGGGTGGCATATAAGGAAACGATTACGAAGCACGGCCAGTCGCGGTATCGCCATAAGAAGCAGACCGGCGGCGCCGGTCAGTTCGCTGAGATCGAAATGGCTGTCGAACCCTCAAAGCCGGGTGCCGGCTACGAATTCGAGTGGAAGGTGTTTGGCGGTTCGATCAGCAACTCGTATCAGGGCAGCATCGAAAAGGGCATTCGCTCGGTGCTCGAAACCGGCGTCGTTGCGGGCTATCACGTCTTCGATGTGAAGTGCATCGTGCTGGACGGCAAGGAACACGCGGTCGACTCGAAGCCCATCGCGTTTGAAATTGCGGCGCGCAAGGTGTTCCGCGATGCCTTCGAACTGGCCAATCCTGTGCTGCTCGAACCCATCTACCGCTTCACCATCATTGTCCCCAGCGACCATGCGGGCGATGTGATGGGCAACCTGAACACGAAGCGCTCGCATGTCGTGAGCATGGATCAGGTGGGCACCAAATCGGTGATCACGGCCGACGCGCCGCTGGCCGAGATGCAGCGCTACTCCAACGACCTGCGCAGCTTGACGCAGGGGCGCGGCGTCTATGAATTGAAGTTCAGCCGCTACGCCACAGTGCCGACACAGTTAGCCGCGGCCATCATCGCCAAGCACAAGGCGGAGAAGAAAGAAGAAGAAGACTAAACCCAATCCGCAATCACGCACAATAACTATAATGGAGGGAGATTGTGTGCGTACCGGCGGCACAGCGCCGGCGCCGTTAGAACTTTAGATATAACAAAGAGGCATACAGAATGGCTGATCTTTTTGACAAAATCGCAACCGATACTGTGTTGCAGCAGGCTCGCATGGGTCGCGAGATGGGTGTGTATCCCTACTTCAAGCCCCTCTCCGAAACCGAAGGCACCGAAGTCGTCATTGACGGCAAGCGCCTGATCATGATTGGTTCCAACAACTACCTGGGGCTGACCACGCACCCGCGCGTGCGCCAGGCTGCCATCGAGGCCATTCAGAAGTATGGCACATCGTGCACCGGCAGCCGCTTCCTGAATGGGTCGTTGGAATTGCACAAGGAACTGGAACGCCGGCTAGCCAAGTTCATGGGCAAAGAAGCGGCCATCGTCTTCAGCACCGGTTACCAGAGCAACCTCGGCGCCATCACGGCATTGATGGATAAGAACGATGTCGCGATCTGCGACAAGGACGTGCATGCCTCGCTGGTCGATGCAGTAATGATGTCGGGCTGCCAGATGAAGCGCTGGCGCCACAACGACATGGCCGACCTGGAGCGCATCTTGAAAGAGACGCAGGCCGCGCGCTGCATGGTGATCGTCGATGGCGTGTATTCGATGGGCGGCGATTTGGCTAAAGTCCCCGAGATCGTGGCGCTATGCAAACAGTACGGCGCGCGTTTCTTCCTCGACGACGCGCACGGCCTCGGCGTGATGGGCCCCGGCGGGCGTGGCACCTCGATCCATTTCAACATGGTGGACGATGTCGACCTGATCATGGGCACGTTCAGCAAGTCGTTCGCATCACTGGGCGGCGTGATCGCCGGCAACAAGGATGTCATCGACTTCATCCAGCACCATGCGCGGTCGTTCATCTTCAGCGCAAGCATGCCCGCGGCCAACGCCGCCGCCGTGCTTGCCTGTCTCGATATCATTGAGGAAGATCCCAGCTACGTGGTGCAGGTGCATAAACAGGCCGCCAAGGTGCGCACCGCCCTGCGCGCGATGGGCTACAACTGCGGCGACAGCGTCACACCCGTCGTTCCGGTGCTGACCGGCAGCGAGATGAACACCATATTCGCGTGGAAGGCGTTTTACGATCACGGCGTGTACGTCAACCCAGTGGTGCCTCCCGGCGTCCCGCCGAACAAGAGCCTGCTGCGCACCAGCTACATGGCCACGCACACCGACGAACAGATCGAGCGCGTCATCAAGGCCTTCTACGAAGTTGGCACGTATATCGGGTTGATCGAGGACAAAGAGCCAGTCACTGCGTAGATCCCACTATCCTACACGAGTTTCTTTTTCCAGGAAGAGCTTACAAAACGACGCCCTAATCGGCGTCGTTTTATGTTGAGTATCGCGGTATCTGTTTCACCTGCGAGACACGAGAAGTTCAGAACATCGGCATACCACCAGAAAACAACGATAATCAAGTCGCAACACAGGGGGGCTTATGACAATACCTGATTTTCAAAGCATGATGCTGCCAATCGTCACACTCATGGCAGATGGGAAGGAACACACTTCAAGAGAGCTCTGTGACACGCTCGCTGTAAAGTTCCAACTTACCGAAGCCGACCGCACTGAGCTTCTACCGAGTGGTCGTCAATCACGTTTCAGTAACCGCGTTACATGGGCAATTGTTCATCTGCGTAAAGCCGGTCTGCTTCAGAGCATTGCGCACGGGAAGAACACGATAACGCAACGCGGCAAAGATGAACTGTCCAAGCGTCCTGATGCTATCAATATAAAGCTCCTGAAGCTGTTCCCAGAGTATGTCGAGTTTATTTCGGGTTCCTCCCAAGGACCGGAGCTGCCTGAGCCAAAAGAACCTCCCCAACCCCCTGAAGAAGCCCTTGAATCAAGTTACCAAAGCCTGCGTTTGGCACTGGCACAGGAGCTACTGGACCGTGTCAAACAGGCTTCACCACAGTTCTTTGAGCAACTTGTCATTGATTTGCTTGTCGCAATGGGCTATGGCGGTTCACTCAAGGATGCTGGCGAAGCGGTCGGCAGGAGAGGTGATGGCGGTATCGACGGCATTATCAAGGAAGACAAGCTGGGACTGGATGCCATTTATGTGCAAGCCAAGCGTTGGGATGGCACAGTCGGCCGGCCAGACGTTCAGGCATTTGCGGGGAGCATCATGGGGCAGCGTGCGAACAAAGGGGTGTTCATCACGACTTCACAGTTCACGAAAGACGCAAAGGATTATGTAGGCAGAATCGAGAAGAAAATCGTCCTAATTGACGGCGAACAGCTTACCCAACTCATGATCGACTACGGTATCGCTGTAACTGAAGTAGCCAGTTACACAATCAAACGCATCGACCAGGACTACTTCAGCGAGGAATAAATGAACCGCATCCGCCCGCTCGTTATCTGCGTCTTCCGCCACGCTGGACGCATCCTCGTCACTGAGGCCAGCGACCCCATGAAGGGCAATCAAGTGTTTTATCGGCCGCTTGGCGGCGGCATCGAGTTTGGCGAATTTGCGGTCCAGGCGCTCGCGCGCGAGATGCGCGAGGAAATTAATGCTGAGGTCGCTAACCTGCGCTATCTGGGCACTCTTGAAAACATCTTCACCTTTAATGGCACACCCGGTCACGAGATTGTGCTGGTGTACGACGGCGAGTTTGTCGACCAAACGCTATATGAGCGCGAATGGATCGACGGCTGTGAAATCGAAATGGACGATCAACAATTCCGCAATGTATGGCGGCCAGTTGAAGACTTCCGAACCGGCACCCCACCGTTGTATCCGGATGGGTTGTATGCACTGATCGCCGCCTGTTAGCGCTCCCCCTCAATCGGTCCCGGACCCGCAACATCGGTCACCCAATCCAGGAAGGGTTTAAACGCCTGACATACCTTGACAATATGCGCGACGGCACCAGGTGCGCACACGGCATCATCGCTCAACCGATGGTACGCAGTTAACGATGTGTACTTCAACCACTCGATCTGCGGGTGATCCTTCGGATAACCCTTCGGCGCCACCTTCAGCTTCTCACCTTCCAACTTTCCAAAGTACTTCACAAAGCCGGGCGCAGCGATGATCTGGTGCAACTCCGGCGCGCCGGTCGCAATGTTCTCGCGGATGCGCGCCAGTTGTTCTTTCGACGGCATATAGGCGCCGCCAGCCAACATCGAATCGCCCGGAGCCACATGCAGGTAATACTGTGAATGCGCCGATTTGCGCCCGCCTGGTGCAATGACCGCAGCCATATTGGCCTTGTACGGCGACTTGTCCTTTGAAAACCGCACATCGCGGTTGATGCGATACATGCAGTCGGCAGCCATCAGCCCGGGCAACGGGTCAAACTCATTGATCCCGAAGATCACATCCTGCACGAAGTCCTCAAACAGCCCGCGCGCCTCCGTGTATTGCGCCCGGTGCGCCTCGAACCACACCTTATTGTTGTTCGCGCGCAATTCGCGCAGGAAATCGAGTAAAGGGCTCAGATTGTTCATGTATCGCCTCCGTGGGGGATTATAGTAGGGGCGGTTATCAACATCATCAGCAGCCAGAACGTGGCTGCGCAGGATATCGCCACCGACTACTTCGCGATTACGACCGAGTACACCTACTCCGGCGGCACGGCACGGCACATCACTGGATATCGCACCACCAACGCGCTGTCCGTATCGCTGCATCAAGTGAGTAAGTTGAGCGATGTGCTTACCGCGGCATTGGAAGCGGGCGTGACCAGCGTGGACGACGTGTCGTTCAGCACCTCGCGCCTGCGTGAACTGCGCGATCAGGCGCGCGCCATGGCCGTTAAGGCCGCATTGGAGAAGGCGCAGGGCATGGCGAGCGCAGCCGATCTCACCCTGGCGGGTGTGCAAAGCATCGCCGACAACTCACACTGGTATTACTACGGCTGGGGCTGGAGCAGCCGCATGGGCGCCGCGGCTAACCTCGCCAACATGACCCAAAACGTCGCGCAAGTCGACTTAATCATCGGTGCGAGGTAAAACGGCACAATGCCTTCTCACTGCCGCCACTATCGAGGATAGGCTTCATAGTACCCTCACGCCCCCCACCGTTACCGGTGGCGCAACTTTGGGACGCTAACGGTTTGTCGAAGCCAGAGGTCAGGTAGGCGACACAGAAACGCGAAAACTGCTGAAGCCGCCGCGGTTGTCAGGGTTGTCGCGAAGCGTGCCCCGGTTCGCAGAACGGACATCCCAACGCGCATAAGAGAAGCCACCGCCCCGCAACACACGCGCGTCGCGACTATACTGATCCTCGCGTCCATCATTGGGATTATACGGATACGGCTTATATAAACTACTTGTCCACTGCCAAACGTTCCCCGCCATATCCGCCACGCCATACTGACTGTCACCCGCCGGGCTGTACTTCCCTACCTTTGTTGTCCCTCCCACATTATTGTTGTAGTTGAGTTTACTCGTATCAGGCTCGCCGTTTCCCCACGGGAACATTCCCCCCTCTGTGCCTCGCGCTGCCTTCTCCCACTGCGCTTCACTTGGCAACATTACCTTGCGTCCAGTAACCTGGCTTGCCCATGCGCAAAACGCCGACGCGTCATCCCATGTCACATCTACCACCGGATGGTTCTCCTTGCCGGAAGGCATCGTCCAGTTGCGATTGGTTGCCTTCGCAAACGCTGCGAACTGCGTGTTTGTCACGTCGTACTTGCCGATCAAGTACTCTGCAAGCATCACCCGGTTTTGCGGTTTTTCATCACTTGATGCATCCGGGTCGCTATCCAAGCTTCCCATCAGAAACTCGCCCGCCTTGATGCGCACCATCTCGATTGTCACTCCAGGCGAAAGCGTCAGGAGTAAGTCGTTTTTCTGCGCTGGTGGCGATGGCTCTGGCGTGTTCGTGGCCTCCGAAACCGGCGTATCCATCACCGCCAGTGTGACCGTTGGCTTCGGCACAGAGAGACTCGTAACTTGAATTGCCGTCCTCGTCGGCAGGCGCGTTGGGAATGCTGTTGGTGCGGCTGGTTGCTGCGTCAGCCCGGGCACGATCACCACCACAAGCAGCACCATGATGACGACCGCGAGAACACCAACGGCAACTGGCGCCCAAAGAGAGATGCGCGGTTTAGCCGGCACTGACGTCGCTTGTATCCTGGAGTCGGGTAACCGCTGGCTGTCTATAGATATTGTGGGGTTGTCGGGGACTGCGGCGCTCTTCTGTGCTACGTTCTTCAGCGCAGTGCGCATCTCCGCGGCGCTCTGATAGCGCTTCGTGCGATCTAATAGCAGTGTTTTCTCAATCACACGGACCGTATTCATGCTGATATCAGGACGCAACTGATGCAAGGTAACCAGTGGTTTACCAGCGAACTGATCCGCTGCGCTCGTTGGTAGCTGGGCGCATAATGCTTGGTACAGCGTGGCCGCAAGCGAATAAAGATCGCTGCACACATCGGTGCCGCCCGTGTACTGCTCCGGCGGCGCGTAGTGCGGCGTCAACCCTCGCATACTGAAGCTCGATTTTTGACCATCAAGAACCTTGACCAGCCCAAAGTCCACCAGCATAACGTGCCCGTCCGGCTGAACGATGATGTTCGCAGGCTTGATGTCACGGTGCAACACCCCCTGCACGTGCACGTACCCCAGCACATCCAGTAACTGGTCGGCGTACTGTAATACAGTTGCCTCCGGCAACCCTTGCTGTCCGATCACCTTGTCCATGCTCAGTCCGCTGACCAGATCCATCACCAGGTAGTACTTGCCGTCTTCAGTGAAGTAATCCGACACGCGTGGCAGGTTGGGATGGCGCAGTCCAGCAAGGATTTTGCCCTCGCGCTTGAACTGTGTTGCCAACGCTTCCACCACTGTGGGGTCATCGGGCGGCAGCATTTCCTTGACCACGCAGACCATTTCAAGCTCGATATGCTTTGCTTCGTACACAGCGCCCATACCGCCGCGCCCCAGCATCCTCGTTATGCGATATCGCCCCTGAAGAACCTGATCAATTTCCAGCATTGTCTTCACACCTCTATAAACATACCGCCGTCGAGTGCCGCCAATTATGGCACACCAGCATGACAGATCGATAAGAAGAACGTTCCGCACAGTACAGTGCGTTCTTCATGTTTGTCAGCCCACCGTCATCCAGCGATGCCCGAAGGTGCTACACTCAATATGCTTATGGACCTCCTCAGCCAGATCACAACACTCGTGCGCGCGAGGGCCAACTCCCTCTTGCAACCTCCCGTAGTGCATCAGCCGCCAGCAAACCCACACGCACAATCAGCCCGCCTGCTCAAGAGCGCGCAGCGAAGGTCAGCGGGCAACTTGTTCTGGCCGAAACCCGCGAGCGGAATGCCGAGCAGGCCTGGCGCGTGGCTCGCGCCGACGCCGATGCAATTGAGTTGGAACTGAATGCCGCCAGCCCAACCCGCGGACAAGGCTCTGGATCAGACGCGCATCGCCGACTTGCTCAAGAAACGCGACACACCATCGAAATCCTGATCGCCGTCGTGGGGCCGGGTGCCTACATCACCAGGTTATCCTGGTCGTCAAAAAGCGTAAACGGGTTAAAGGCCACTTCCCATAAATAGCCGTCGGGGTCGGCAAAGTAACCGCTGTAGCCGCCCCAGAACACCTTCTGCACCGGCTTAACGATACGAGCGCCAAGCGCGGCAACCTCTGCCATCACCGCATCGACCTCTGCCTCATCCTTGCAGTTGTGCGCCAGCGTGATCCCCGTGAAACCGCTGCCGATCGGGTCGACCGTGGCGTCTTCAGCCAGCCCGGTGCGCGGGTATAGCGCCAGCACAACGCCGCCCATGGGGAACCATGCGATCCCCTCGCCCTCTTTGTGCGAGGTATGCCACTTCAACCCATCCCGGTAGAACGCAATCGACCGCGCCAGGTCACCGACGCCCAGCGTAATGATACTCAGTTTCTGTCTCATGATTTCACCTCATATCCCATGCGAAGGTTGGACTTGAAAAAGTCATCATCGTCTCGCTACCCTTCGCAGGGTTGACCTGCGCGACTCACCCCTGCGAAGGAGATCGATCGGTGTGCGCTCATTGCAATCAACCTTCGCAGGGAGATGCGATCACCGCCCGAATCCGCCGCACACCCTGACCCACCACTTCCTGTTTGACGATTGTAAAGCCTCCGAGTTCACCCGTGTGCGCCGCATGCGGCCCGCCGCACACCTCGCGCGAGAACGCCCCAATCGAGTACACCTTCACCTGCTCGCCATACTTCGCGCCGAAGAACGCCAGCGCACCGCCCTCAACTGCCTGCTCCAACGACAGCACGTCATAACTCACCGAGTCATTGCGCGATATCTCCTCGTTCACCAGCCGTTCAACCTCGCGCAACTGCGCCTCACTCAGCGCTTCCGGATGCGAAAAGTCGAAGCGCAAGCGCTCCGGGGTGATATTCGACCCCATCTGCCGCACCGACGCGCCAAGCACCTGGCGCAATGCCGCATGCAGCAGGTGCGTCGCCGTGTGCAGCCGCGTGGTCTGCTCGGAATGATCCTGCAACCCGCCCTTGAACTTCTGCTCTGCCCCGCGGCGCGAATCCGTCTTGTGCTCTTCCAGCAACTCGCCGAAACGGCCTTCATCGACCAGCAGCCCATCCTCGCGCGCCAGTTCGAGCGTCAGCGGTAACGGAAAGCCAAAGGTCTCATACAGGTTAAACGCATCCGCGCCAGCAATAGTTGTCCGCCCATCACGGCGCAGCCGCTCGAACAACTTGCGGTATTCGCGCAACCCGCGTTCCAGCGTCGCCTTGAAGCGCGATTCTTCACGCGCCAGCTCGCTCACGATCACGTCGCGCCGCTGTTCCAGGATCGGGTAGGCATCGCCAAGGACACTCAATACCGTTTCTGCCAACTGGGCGCAAAATGGCTCGGCGCGGATGCCCAGTTCAACCCCGTAGCGAATCGCCCGCCGGATCAACCGGCGCGTGATATAGCCTGCCTCGACGTTTGAAGGAATAGCGCCGTCGGCAATCGCAACCGTCGCAGCGCGGATGTGATCGGCCACGATCCGAAACGCGCGCGTGTATTGCGCATCCGAATACGCGCAAGCGTGCCCGGTCAACGCCTCAAGCCGCGCGATCAACGGCGCCAGCGTGTCAATCTGGTATACGTCGTCGCAGCCATTGATCACCGCAATCGTGCGATCAAGCCCCATGCCAGTGTCGACGTTGGCGCGGCTCAGTTTCACCAGATCCCCATCCGCCGTCTTGCGATACGCCATGAACACGTTATTCCATATCTCCAGCCACTTGCCGCAGCCACAGCCGGGACGGCAGCCAGAGTGATCCGGCCTGCCTGTGTCATAGAATATCTCGGAGTCCGGCCCGCATGGCCCGGCAGCGCCAACCGGGCCCCACCAGTTATCCTCCTTCGGCAGAAAGTGGATGCGCTCAGCGGGAATACCCAGCCCCAGCCAGATTGCCGCCGACTCGTCATCGCGCGGCGCATCGGCATCTCCCGCGAAGACGGTGACTGCCAGCCGGGCAGGATCGATCTCCAGTTCCTGCGTCAGGAACTCATAACTCCACGTTAGCGACTCGCGTTTGAAGTAATCCCCCAGGGACCAGTTGCCCAGCATCTCGAAGAAGGTCAGGTGCGAGGAATCGCCAACCTCATCAATGTCGCCGGTGCGCAGGCAGCGTTGCACATCAACCAGCCGGGTACCCATCGGATGGGTCTCGCCCAGCAAATAGGGTGCCAGCGGATGCATTCCGGCCGTGGTAAACAGCACGCTGGCATCATTCTCCGGCAGCAGTGCTGCCGACGGAATGCGCCGGTGCCCACGCGCCTCGAAAAAGCACTGATATCGTTCTCGCAGATCACGCACACTCATGTTAGCCATGTCATATACCTCTCCCATGTCCATGTCCCCGGCGGATAGGCAACAAAAAAGCCCATCCACCGGATAATCAAATGATTCATCCAGAGGACGAGCTTTATACTCGTGATACCACCTCTATTCGCCCATGCCTCGCGGAACAGGCCTCAACCACCGCACATTCACGGTGGCACTCTGTAACGGGAGCACCCGTCAGGCTTTACTCACCGGGATCATCCACGGCTTTCTTCCTGCGTCTCGAGGGCGGCGAACATTGAACTTCATGCGCCAGGCTCACACCACTGCTGCGCTTGCGCAACAGTCCCGGCTCTCTGTGCCGTCGTTCAACGCTTGTTCCCTGTCCAAGACGTTCAAGACTGTCTATTATACCTCTTGACAGAGTAGAGCATCGGGGGGAAAACGGAAGAAAAGGATTCTCAGGCAATGACCTACTCTTGCACGCAGTTACCCACGTACTACCATCGGCGCTGACGAGCTTGACGACCGGGTTCGGGATGGGACCGGGTATGACCTCGTCGCTCAAATCA
>CAIXPS010000152.1 GCA_903921365.1 uncultured bacterium
CGCCAGTGCTGTCCACAACCTCTACCTTCAACGCCGGGAACTGCCCGCTCTCCTCAGTCGTGGCGTAGCACGCGCCGCGTTCGGCCTGTGTGATCACGGCTGCGCCGACGCCAAGCCCGACAAGGCGGCGCGCCGCCTTGAGCGCATCATCGGCGCGCCAGGACGGAATCACGGGGCAGTCCAGAATCGCCTGCGCTTCCGCCAGATTGGGTGTAATCAGATCGAGAAATGGCAGATGCGGCACGAGACGGTAAGCGCGGTCGGCGGATGTGGGGTCAACGCAAATTGGCTTGCCATACTCACGCGCCATCTGAAACGCAGCCGTCATGGCATCGTCATCAAGATTCATATCCAGCGCCACCATGCTGCATTCGCGAAAGGCATCGCGGTTGAGGCGCAGATAGTCGCGCGTGACGTGTTGCATCACACGCAGGTCATACATTCCGAAGAACAAGACGCCATCCTTGCCGATGGCGCCCATATATGTGCCGGTGGCGGCATTCTCGATGATCAACGCGCGCGACACATCGATTCCGATGTCATCCGCGTTGTTGAGAATGTCCTCACCGGCGTAATCATCACCTACGGCGGTGAGCAACGTCACCGGCACGCCAAGACGGACAAGGTTCTCCGCGATGTTGCGCGCCACACCGCCGACGCCGCTTTTGATCGCGGCCGAAGTCGATGAGCCGGCAATCGGTTCACCAAACATATGGCCCTTGATATCAAGATTAGCCGCTCCAATGACGAGAACGCCTTCTGGCATAGTTGATTCGCCTTCTGTATAATCAATACCTTCGCCAAACTGAGTAACATAAAAGGGTTTATCGAGTAAAGTTGTAGTCTCTTAACACCATAACTTAATCGATAAAACCCTTGACAGAAATCATATCACTTTTAGTATGCATCGCACCGCAGATGGGTGCATCGAATCTACGGCAATTAACGCAGGTCATTTATGGCATGCTGGTCATGACAGGACGGGTAACGATGCTGCGGCTGTCGCGCTGGACAGACGGCTTGGCGGGGCGGCAGCTACCGAAGTATCCAGCGTCTCTATCACAGTATCCTGCCGTGGAAAGCGATCCAGTGGACGTTCTTTGTGAAGCACTTGTGGCAAGCGACAGACGAATACTTCATTGCAGGTGATGAAGTAGTGGTGAGCAAGGCAGGCAAGAAGACATATGGACTGGATCGATTCTTCTCGGGAGTACAGCAAAAAGTGATACCGAGGCTGTCATTTTTTGCGTTGTCACTGGTCGGCGAAGCCGTGTGCGGGAAGAACGGTCGTATCCTCTGCAGGTGACGCAAACGGTGAAAAGCGCGGAGGGGAAGGCAGCCAGCAAAGCGCGTGCCGAAGCCAGAAAGACCAGCAAGGCAGTAGACAAGTGCCCGTCTGGTCGACCCAAAGGCAGTCGAAACAAGGACAAGCAGGCTGTGGTGCTCAACCCAGAGTTGTTGCGCATCCAGACCTGCCTGCAAATGCTATTGAAAGCGGTGTGTGCTACACTCCCCTTGAAGTACGTGGTCATGGATGGACACTTCGGCAACTATCCGAGCGCTTTTATGGTCAGACAGACAAAGCTCGATCTGATCTCCAAACTACGTTCCGACGCCGCGTTGTCGCCGGGCGTGCCATTTGCGGGCGAGTATTGCGGGCGTGGCCCCAGACCCAAGTATGGCACCAGAATCGATGTGCGGCATATGGATACCAAGTACCTGAAGGAGACCACCATTGATGGCCAGTTGCGTATAGACATCTATCAAGTTCAGTGCCTCAACAAGGAATTCGCTTTCCCCTTGAACGTGGTCATCATCGTCAAGACTAATCTGCAGACGGGAGCACAGGCGCATGTCATTTTGTTCAGCACCGACCTGCAACTGGCTTGTGCCAAACTCGTCAAGTTCTACCGCCTGCGCTTCCAGATCGAGTTCAATTTCCGCGATGCCAAGCAGTACTGGGGACTGGAAGACTTCATGAACGTTAAGGAGGTTGCTGTGGAGAATCCCGTAAACCAGGCGTTCTTCATGGTCCATGGCCTCAGTTCCGCGTTGCTGCGTCCCTACAGACTGCAGAACCCCGCCTACAGCATCCTTGACCTGAAAGCGCGCTATCGCGGTCACCGTTATGTTGGCGAGACTATTAAAATGCTTCTGAAAAAGCCTGACGAGGTTTTATTGCAGGACATCTTTCATCGAATCGCGCAGTTGGGGGCTATTCACCTCCTGTTTCAGCAGGCCGTTACGTGATAATTGGCGAAGGTATTGAAAAACCGGATGCCATTTTGTTAAACGACATCTTTCAAAAAATCGCCCAGTTGGGTGCTATTCACCCGCAGTTTCAGCACGCCGTTAGCCCATAATTGGCGAAGGTATTGGAAGAGCTATAGATGCTATAATTGTCCGAAATACCCAATCTGTAACAACCATACTAGGTCATTCCTCTCGCCATTATCTAGCGATTGTCCGTCAACATGTCACCCATAGTCAATGACTTGTTGATCCTTTGATTTAGCTTGGAGCCGATGATGAACCAACTAAATACGTCGGGTTTTAGGGTAGATGCACACCTAAAGCCATCTCCTTTTTCACTTAGCATGATCGCGGCAGGCTGCTTGATTGTGTTTCTTTGTGTGGAGTCGAGCCCACATGTGACGGCTCTATATTTACTAGCTCTACTACTCGTTACGATAGGGTTTGCCAGCCTCTACCTCGTAGAGTTGGATTCTAAGTTTGCACCATGGATGATAGTTTTGGGAACGGCAGCCATCATTCTCCTTGCCCAAACCTGGTTGAAAGAGAATACACTGCTTCTGGCGCTATTTTTTCCGACCGCAGTCGCAGCAGTATCCATTAATGTTCGGGCAGCACTGGTGGTAGCCGTAATCGAGACAGCCCTGGTGACGGTATTAGCTTTTCTACCCTCGCTTGGCATCAGCCCACTTATCGCGGTACAGACGGTGCTCTCAATCTGGGCTACTGTTGGCGTGATTCTCACGGCTTACCTGCCAATATACCAGCTCTTGGACTGGGCTTGGAGTAATTACCAGCTTGCGCAACAGTCACTGGAGCAAACCCGAACCCAAAGGGCAGTTTCACTGCAAGTGTTGAGCGACTTGGAACGTGCCAATCGACAACTCGCTTTGACGAACGAAAGGATGGTTGCCCTGCGTGCGCTGGCTGAAGAGTCCCAACAGAGCAAGGCTATCTTTGTTGCCAAAGTAAGCCATGAGTTCCGTACCCCCCTCAACATCATCATCGGCCTTACGGGCCTGCTCATTGAGGAGGATACAGCCGGAGCGCAACAAGTCCAATATTCACTCCAAAATGATCTCAAGGTAATTCGGCGCAACAGTGGACATCTGTTGGATATTGTCAACGATGTGCTGGATATGAGCCAAACCGAAGCCGGTCACCTCAGACTCCAAAAAGAATGGGTGGACTTCCTTTCGATCATTGAATCCGCAGTCGAGGTCGTGAAGCCGTTAGTAGAGAAGAAGCGATTAGTTCTAACGATATCAGTTCCGCGAAACTTGGCACTTGTGTATTGCGACCGTATCCGTATCCGACAGGTCATTCTCAACCTGGTTAGCAACGCCACTCGCTTCACGGACGCCGGCAGCATTGCAATCAAGGTGCAACAAACTGAGGGTCACGTTGAGGTCAGCGTCAGGGATACCGGCTCCGGCATCAGATTTGAGGACCAGGAGCGTATCTTCGAGCCTTTTTGCCAGGGGTCAAATAATCTTTGGCGCGATAAGGGTGGTACCGGGCTTGGCCTGAGCATCAGCAGACAGTTTATCGAGCTACACCACGGCCGTATGTCACTGGAGACGGAGCTGGGCGTGGGCTCTACTTTCAGCTTCATTTTGCCTATCTCTCCCGTCGCAGAACCGTTCGAGGGTCCAGCACGTTGGTTGCAAGAGGAATGGCCCTGGCACACACACGCCAACCATCCAATACAGCCCAATCGAGCTCTTGGTCCACGGGTGATAGTTTTCGATCAAACGGGAAGTCTTGAGAGAGGCTTATCATCCTACGGGGATAGCATTGAGATCATTTTTACAAAGGCACCCGAAGAACTCTCTGCTGAATTGCAGAATGCTCCCGCGCATGTGATTCTGGCTAACGGTGATGCGCCTGATCGCCTTTGGCAGGTTGTGGAGCAAATCCGTCCGATGGCCCCTGATACCCCGGTCATCGCTTTCTGCTTATCGACCGATAACAGGCAGCGCGCTCGTGAGTACGGGGTCATTAACTACCTGCCGAAACCGGTCACTCGCGAAAAACTGCTTGAAGCCACGCAGGATATGGAACACCCTCCTCGCAGAATACTGATTGTGGACGATGATGCTGACATGCGCTGGCTGCTGGCTCGAACGCTTGAAGCCGACAGTGAGGTAGAGATTGCGACGGCTGCGAATGGTGAAGATGCCCTGGAGGAGTTGCACTTCCAGCCGCCTGACCTGATGTTGTTGGATGTCATAATGCCGGGCATGGACGGATGGGAAGTGCTACGGCACAAGGCAAGCGATCCTGTTCTGGCTCCTATCCCGGTCATCTTGATCACAGGACAAGATGCGCTGCAGTCACCGCCAATCACCCAAGGCATCTTGATGACGATAGGAGGCGGTATTCAACCGGACAAGCTGCTTCGACTCTCACTCCAGCACTCAGCGCTACTCCTAGGACTCGATCAGCATAGCGACTCGATTCAGGGCAGCTAGGAACTGGTCTTGGGTAACCGGCTTCGGTATATATAAGGCTGCTCCCAGTGAGATAGCGAGCATCTCGCCTTTTATAATAGAACACACAATTACTGGGACAGCACGCGTCAGTGAATGCTCGTGGAGTTGTATCAACACCTCCCAACCGTCTACGTCTGGCATCATGATGTCGAGGACGATGATATCCGGCATGTGCGACTCGACGGACTCTAGCCACGAAGCCGCAGTTGAATGATCCACATGGTAAGTTGTACCCGACACATATCGCTGGTAGAGGTAGATAATGTCTTCATTGTCATCAACCACTAGGACTTTGATCTCGCGAACTGCTGATAATACTATGCGAACGGTCAGTTGCTGGCCGTCGCTGAATGTCTCTACGGTACCACCCTGTGTCGCAAGCAGGGTTCCAATAGGCTCGAGGTTCGGGGTGCCACCTAAAGTCACTGGTGAACCGCCCAGGTTCACCGTGACAAAGTCACCCACACGCTTGGCCCCGATTACTATTTTGCCTCCAGCTATACGTTCGAACATAATTAACAATGTCATAATCAGCGCCTGCCGAAGCACTGAGGAAAAGATGGCAGTTACTAAGCCCGACTCCAGCGACTCGACGACCATGTCAATCCCAAGCAGCTTGCTCATTGCACGACACAACTCTGTAGTATTATGTACCGCATCCATGATGTCGGTCACATGACCTTGGTCGCTTTTCTGTAACGATGTCAACTCCTGCAGCAACTGTAAGCGCCAATCTTGAGCTAAGGCGCTTAAGTGCTGGTCCGAGGCTGGCGAACTACCCTCGATCTTCACGGGCGGTCCGGCAGGGAAAGATATGGTTTCAAGATCGATCAGAAGGTGCGCTAACTGCGTTATGGCTTCGTGTTCCTCGCGCCTGAAGTGACGCTGCGTCAGACTCAGAATCTCACTTGTCTCTTTCTGGGTTCGTCCCAGCACGAAGCGTTGATAAAGTATTTGGTAGAAGCGCTGCATCCGCGCGTTGGCCGGTACCTCCTGCAAGGGACGCAAACTTTCGATGGCGCGGATGATGGTTGCACGAATGCAATCTGTTACGTATACCGCCTGGCATCCGGTAGCCAACCGCAACACCTCGGAAGGTACATAAGCGGGGTCGTAAAGGTGCAAAAGGAAACCGTGTAAATCCTGGAGAAAATGCTCCGTAACCATGTCCGGTCTATGTCCCTTGTAAGTCCCACTCATGTCCCCGTTCTTGTCCGAGTAGATGCTAGACTTGAAACTGTCGAACTAACGCATTGTAACACGATATATGGTTACACACGTAGTTCAATTATTCGCTACGAGGAGGATTGAAGTGAACAGACATAACATCGGTCGACGTGACTTTCTTAAGCTGGCTGCGATTGCGGCCGCTGGGATGGGGTTGGCGGCTTGCGCTCCACAAGTGACAACAGCACCTCAACCAACTAAGGTATCTGAAGCCACTAACCCCCCAGCTGCTGTCTCAACCACAGCCCCAACCAAGGGACTGGTGACCATCCGGATCCACCATCGTATTGGTGGTGAATGCGACAACTGGACTGGCTTGGCCACCAAATTCAACGAACAGAATCCCGGCATTAAAGTCGTGCCGGAGTGCTTCCCAGGCGCAGACTACTTTCAAAAGCTCAATACACTAGCCGCTGGCGGGACTCTCGGCGATATATTATGGGTCTCCTCTATCGAGGGCTACTATCGTATGGCGGCGAGTGGCGTTATTGCGCCCTTGGATGACCTTGTCAGCGCAAGCAAATTCGATCTCAGTCAACTATATTCTACGTGTGTAGAGTCGGCCAAATTAAAGGGTAAACTGTACGGCATCCCACAGCTTGCGCACCCCGGTCGCGTGGGACTCTACTACAATAAACCAGTATTCGATGCGGCGAAGGTTGATTATCCGAAGGACACATGGACTTATGACGACCTTCTGGCAACTGCGCAGAAACTGACCGACTCAAAGAACGGTGTATGGGGTTTCCTGGACACCGAGCGCAGTTACTTCACTGTCCTGGTTTATCTGCGGGCTTGGGGCGGCGATGTAATTAACAACGACGGCACGAAGTGCCCCCTTGATTCGGCCGAGTCAAAAGCCGGACTGCAATACATAAGCGATCTGTATAACAAGTATCATGTGGCGCCCAAGCCAGGCGCGAGCGCCTTGGGACCCCAGCAGTTATTCCCCAGCAATAAGCTGGCAATGTATCAGAGTGGTTTTTGGGGCAATTTTGTCAGGGACTTTGTGAAAGAAGGAACATGGGGTGTTGTACCAATGCCAATTGGACCAACCAAGAAGCGCGGCAGCATGTTCGAGTCGGACCCCGTTTGCCTTGTCAGTTCCTCCAAGAACAAGTCAGAAGCTTTCCAGTGGATGACTACGGTTGTAAGCAAGGAAGCGCAGTTAAACTACTTCCAGAAGACAGGCTCGCCATCATCCCGTCCAGATGTAATGGACAGTTCCCAAGTACAGGCCGACATGAACATGAAAGTGTTCGGTGGTGTCATGTCCAACGCGTTGCCACTGGTACTACCGGCTAACTTCCGTGAGACAGAGTACTTCAAGTACATCGGCGAGGGACTTAGCGCAGTCTGGTTAGGGGAAAGCACACTTGACCAAGTGATCGGACCGGTGACAAAGGGCGCACAGGATATCTTGGACAAGCCCCCATTAACCGGAAGTTAATCGTTTCACAAGATCATGGCGACCTGTGTATTGGGGTTGCACAGGTTGCCATTCGGGGTTCGGTGTCACCTCCCAAACTTATTGCTGGCAGTACGGGTGTAGGATTTGGGTAGCAGTATTGGGCATCGCCCACACAAGCGGACATGGAATTACGAGGAAGGTGGAATGGTATCAATACAAACATTCGCAAGAAATTGGCGTGGCCGGAACCGGTTGAAAATGGCACAAAGGGAAGCTCTGCAGGGCTATCTCTACATCACTCCGTGGATTGTTGGATTCTTGATCTTTATCCTGGGGCCAATGCTGGTTTCACTTTTCCTAAGCCTGACAGAATACAATATTGTTAATTCCCCCAAGTTTGCTGGCTTGACCAACTACTACACCTTAGCGCAAGATCCCTTATTCTGGAAGTCCCTGGGGAACACGGTCTACTACGCCTTTCTGTTCGTACCGCTCAACATCATCGGGTCGCTGGGTTGCGCTCTGCTGCTAAACCAAAAAATCCGAGGGCGTTCCTTTTTCAGGTCTATTTTCTTTTTGCCTTCAGTTACTCCCCTGGTTGCGACTGCATTGCTCTGGATGTGGATTCTGCAGCCACAGGTCGGGTTGCTAAACTACCTGCTGTCGCTGGTAGGGATAACGCCGGGACCTGGTTGGCTTGGTAGTCCAGCATGGTCGAAGCCTGCCTTGATCCTGATGAGTTCATGGGGGGCTATCGGCGGTGGAACCATGCTAATCTTCCTGGCTGGACTGCAAGGCGTTGCTCGTGAGTTGCAGGAGGCGGCCGAGGTCGATGGCGCTGGTTCGTGGACTAGGTTTTGGCGCATAACTCTTCCAATGCTGTCGCCAACCATGTTTTTCAACATCGTGCTCGGTCTTATAGGCGCATTTCAACAATTCACGCTGGCTTACGTAGCCACCAGCTTATCTGGACAACAGTTTCCAGCCGGTGGACCGCTTTATTCTACGTTATTCTATGTGCTGAACTTGTACCAGCAGGGGTTTGATTACTGGCAAATGGGCTATGCATCGGCGCTGGCTTGGGTCTTCTTACTAATAGTGCTGATATTTACATTTATCCAGTTAGGATTGGCCCGTAGATGGGTTTACTATGAAAGCGATTCGGGAAGTACAAAATGGTAGCCAGAGAGATACAACAACAATCGAAAATAATAGTACTGGGGAAACCATCGCCACATCTGCCACGTTGGGCGATGAGCACATGCCTGTACGGGATACTCGTCATCTTAACCATATGTTTCGGCTTACCGTTCTTATGGACAATTATGACCTCACTCAAGACACCCGCTGAGATCTTCATTTTCCCTCCAAAGCTGTTACCTGATGTGGTGCAGTGGGAGAATTACGTGGAGATATGGAGGCTGGCGCCGCTGGCGACCTTCTTCTTGAACAGCGTTGTAGTCACTGTGTTTGCGATGATCGGGCAACTACTTTCGGCTTGTCTGGTGGCCTATGGGTTCTCACGCTTCCGTTTTCCGGGTAGAGATGCCCTGTTTGTCGTGATGTTAGGCACACTGATGCTGCCCACCCAGGTGACGATCATCCCCACGTTTTTGCTGTTCAAGTTCCTCGGTATGCTCGACAGTCTCAAGCCGCTGATCATCCCCGCATACTTTGGGGGAGGCGCGTTTGCGATCTTTCTGTTTCGGCAGTTCTTCCTCACCATCCCGAAAGAATTCGATGAGGCGGCCAAGATGGACGGAGCCAGTTCACTGTGGATATTAACTCATATTATGTTTCCCCTTGCCAAACCAGCTTTCATCACCATGGCCGTCTTCTCGTTTCTTGGCAATTGGAATGAATACTTCCTCCCTCTGATCTTTCTGAATTCCCCAGAAAAGTATACCCTGGCCATCGGCCTGACATATTACCAGCGTGTCCTCATGGCTGGAGGCCATGCTACAGAACATCTGATGATGGCGGCTGCCATGGTCATGACACTGCCATCCTTACTGTTATTTCTGGTCCTGCAGAATTATTACTCTGAAGGAATCATTATGTCGGGGATTAAGGGCTGATTCCGACTCTATGATCCGAATGACCTACTTTACGAGACAATTTATGGAGAAAGAGCATGTGGATTAAAGATAATTATAAACGGATATTTTTGGATATGCATATCGATGATTGGAATGAAGAATTTCTTTCCAAGCTGAACCCAGCGGAAATTGTCTCAGCAATTAAGAGTTCTGGAGCTCAAAACATTGTGGTTAAGGCCAAGCCGCATACAGGATTATGTTATTGGCCATGTTCCGTCGGGAGAATGCATACGGGGTTAAAGGGCAAAGACTATGTGGGAGACATGATAGAGCTTTGTCACAAGAATAATATCGACGTTATAGTGTATTATTCGCAAATTTTTGATAACTGGGCTTATGATAATCACCCGGCCTGGAGATGTATTGATGTTGACGGAATGAATTCTAAAGAAATTGCACACGCCTTCTTCAAAAAAGGGAGATATGGGGTTGTTTGCCCAAACAACTTTGAATATCGAGCATATGTAAAAGCAAATCTTCAGGAATTGAACAGGAACTATAAGTTTGAGGGTATGTTTCTGGATATGCCTTTCTGGCCTAAAGTGTGTTACTGCCCCTGTTGTAAGGAAAGGTACTATAAAGAAACAGGTAAGGAAATGCCCAAGATCATTGACTGGAGTGACTCAAACTGGTTGGGGTTCCAAGATGCAAGAGAAAAATGGATGGCAGAGTTTACGGCATTTTCAACGAGTTGCATAAAAGACATAAATCCTGAAGTAACGGTCGAACACAATTTTAGCGTCGCATTAGGCCCATGGCAGTTTGCAAGTACAGATCTAATAATCGATGCTTGTGATTATGCCGGCGGTGATTATTATGGGGGGTTCTTGGAACAAACGTTTTGCTGTAAATATTACAGTAACGTTACACCTAATCTGCCGTTTGTTTATATCACATCACGGTGTGATCCTGATCTATCTTATCACACAACGACAAAAACGAAAGAAGAATTGCTTCTGCATGCAATAATCGCACTGGCACATAACGGTGCCTTCTCGTTATGCGACGGCATGAATCCGGATGGCACAATAACTCCTGAAGTTTACCAGGATGTCATGAAGTACGTGTTTGATAAGACACAAAAATATGAAAAGTACGTAAGTGGAGACATGTTAAGTAACGTGTCTATTTGGATTTCGACCCATTCGAAGTTCAGCTGGAGTGAAAACGGCAAACATTTAAGTGAACAGATCTTCCGAGGAAATGACTTCCTTGAGGGTCAAGTGAGAATGGCATCCATTTTACGAGAATACAACGTCCCATTTGACGTTGTTGCAGCAAGAAACTTAAAAGATATAACAGACGACATTCTTGTTGTATCTGATGTCGCGCATATCCGTGACCTTGAGATGGATACAATCGAAAAATACGTCAGGAATGGGGGAAACTTATATATTAGTGGACGAATCGGACACAAGAGACTGTGTGAACTGATGGAGTTAACTTATGTCGGTGTGACTGACCATAACTTTACCTATATGAATCCTACAGGAAAAGGGGAGGAACTTCTAGAAGGATTTAATGCCAGGAATCCTCTATCTGTGGATGGAAAGCAGCATATCGTGGAGATAACAGGATCGTGTGATGTACTGGCAACAATAACCCTGCCTTATACGATGACAGACGGTAATCAATTTTCAGCAATACATTCAAATCCTCCAGGAATAAACACAGAGATGCCGGCGATTATCGTAAAAAGAGTTGGCAAAGGAAAGATAATGTGGTTGGCTGCATCCATAGAAAAAGCCAAGCCCTTTATGAGCAGAAGGGTAGTATACAACCTGCTAAAATCATTGCATCCCCAATGGGAGTTCACATCCAATGCTCCGAGTTTTGTTGAGATATTAGGGTGGAAAAAAGACGGCAAACGTTATTTTGCTGCAATTAATCAGCAGGAATCAGCACCCATATCCCCTATATATGATGTATTCATTGAGATACCGGGGAGAGTTAAGAAAGCCAATTTGCTGCAGAATCCAGAGGTAGTCACACTGGAATATGACGGCCAGAACTCCAGAATAAAGCTGCCTAAATTAGATATATTCCTTATGGTTGAAATTGAATCATAAAGTAACTCACAGGCAAGTAGCTGATGACCCGCTATCCTCGCATTTTTCTAGCTATTGATAACTGCTTTGCCTCCCGGCGGTGGATAGCGCCGCGCGACTGGGCAGCAGTAATCAGGAACTTCGGCCTTTTTTGCGTAGAGGCTAGCGCCGATAATGAGTGTGATCCGCTGTATTCGACGCCGGAATACATGTCCGACTGGGTGGACGAGGTCCGCGCGGTGTATGAGCGGACCGGCGTGCGAGTTGTCAATCTGTACTCGGGGCACGGCACCTATGCCACGACCGGCCTCGCGCATCCGGATGTGAGGGTGCGCGACCGAATTCTCAACGACTGGCTGAAGGTGATGTCCGAGGTGGCGGGCCGGTTGGGGGCGGGAATGGGCTTCGCTTGCCACGCCTTCGCTGACCCTGTTCTCCAGGACCCGGGCGCCTTCGCAAACGCGGAGGAGGACCTTTACGATAGGCTTGCAGAGCTTGCAACCTATGCGCATGAATGCGGGACGCAGGCGATAAGCCTGGAGCAGATGTACGCTCCCCACATGATCCCTTGGACAGTGGCAGGCGCGTTCAAGTTGCTGCGTGAAGTCTATGACCGTGCTCGCCAGCCGTTCTACCTGACTGTTGACACCGGCCACATGTGTGGGCAACGGAAGTTCCTGCGCCCCAGATCTGAGCGTTTGCTGGAACTGCTTCGGCAGTTCCAGCAAACTGGCAGTCAGGCAGGTATGTGGTTAGGTCCAAAATCAGCCTACGACTGCTTCCGCAAATTAGCAGAGCGTCCAGAATATGAGATGGCGAATGGGTTTGTGCGGGTAGAGGATGAGATGGACCGCTACCCCTACCTTTTTGCTCGTGACGAAGATAGTAATCCATATTTCTGGTTAGAGCAACTGGGGTGTTATTCACCAATCATCCACCTGCAACAGACAGCCGGCAACGCCTCGGCGCACTTACCTTTCACCAAACAGTGGAATGCTACAGGCATCATCCACCCAGGCAAAGTGCTGCAAGCCCTCGCAAGTAGCTATGCGGCGCCACAAGCCGATGGGCTGCCGCCGCGCTGTGATTCGGTGTATTTAACCATTGAGGTATTTTCTGCCTCTGCTGACTTGTCCGTCGACATCCTAGCGAGGCTTGAAGAGTCTGTTGCATACTGGCGGCAGTGGGTTCCACAAGATGGAGTAACACTCGACGAATTGCTCCAGATGGACCAGAGAACCGTCCAATGAAAAATAGCGTAAAGGCGGCAGAACCGCTGCTACCCCATGCTAACCCAGAGCGCCCCGTGCGTTGCCTCATTCGCCGGGCGACGTCATCGATGAACCGGCCCGCCAAGCGTGATTGTACGCGTCGTAGAAAACTTCGTGGTCCGATAAGCTAACCTACTCGTCCGTGACTAACGTGAGTTCAGGATTAGCACTGAGACGTGGTCAGTCATGCGAAGCGAAGCATCTCTACTTACCTCGGATACGTAGCGTGTCACTTGACAGTATAGATTCCTCGGCCGTCGGCCGCGGAATGACAGGTTACGGCGCCCCAGAACGCCGTGCAGATCTTCGCCGGGTCAGGCAGGTTGGTGAGGTGCGCGCGCAGCTGGCACAGCGGCAGGCCGATCACATTCAGTGGAAAGCCTTAGATGGCCGCCACCGGTTGGAAGATAGGGTGTTGCATGGCGTATGAGCCGGCCTTGTCGAACGGGTAGCCGGTCGCGATGTATGCGCCGATCTCTTCGTCGTTGTAATCGCACACCACATGTTTTACCCCCATGTTCAGTCGTTTCCCGTTTACCTTGGCAACCCAAGAGTTGCTACGCTCTAAGCCATTCGAGTATTTACTCACTCTTCTTGCTGGCTAATATCTCTTTTTGAACAAACGAGACACTCAGGTATAGCCACCCAGACCATGGGGATGATGCCTTATGTGAATGTGGAACCGTTCAAGGAGACAAATCTTGGCACACATATTCTGCGACAATCACACACAGCACACATCCGTTCGCGAGCGGGTGAGGTGGGTAACAAGCATTCAGGTGGTGAGATCATGAGGGTCGCCCCTGCCATCCGCATAACGCTGACTGTGCTGGGTGTACTCATCGTGGTGATCGCTTTCATCGCGGTGCTGGGCATCGGTGCGGCTACAAATCCGCCACCACTCAGGGTTGCGGTCGCAGTAAAGGACCTATCCGCCGGCAGCCGACTTGCAGCCTCCGACTATCACATCGTGGATCAGGCGATCGATCCGAATCTTGCGCGACTGTATGTACAAGAGAGCGACCTGCCGGCATACGACGGCGCATATGTCGTGGATGACGTGCGCCGTGGCGACCCGCTCAACAAGGTCAAACTTGCCGCAGGTCAGCCAGACTAGTTGCGGCGTTATGCGCTCGTGCTGACGGACAGCCAGGATGTGGTCATGGTTCTGCCGGACAATCCCGACATCATCCCCGATCAGATCAGCGCGGGCGACTATGTCAATATCCTGTTTTCCGGAGGCAACGATGTGGGTCTTAACCAGTTGCCGGACGCGACGCAGACACTGGTGAACGACCAATCCCAGCGTGGATATGGCGCGACGCCAACTGCGACGCCTCAGCCAGGCTACGGCATCGTTGTTGCCACGGAGACACCCACAGTCACCCCCACACCGCGCATTGTGTTACCGCTGGCGGACCTGATGTATGATGCCAAGCATTAGATATGGTAGTGTAGCCGTTTTTTTGGAAATCAGCGCGCGCCCGCCAACTGCCACGCGATGAAGATCGCAATGGCAGCGACGATGGCGAACTCGATCATCACGCCGCGCGTAAGCCGGTCCTGGAAGTATTGCTGCGCCAGTCCGATCATGACATAGAGCACCGCCAGCAGAATGACGCCGGCGCTCCATATCGAGATGTTCCAGTAGTTCAGCGCCCAGTTAGCCTGACCAACAAGCAGCCCGACCACCAGTGAGAAGGTTGCTGCGGTGCCTAGCCCGATGATGTGAGGGGACATCAGATCAAGCGCCAGGCCGAAAGCCACCACGGTGGTGAAGGTGGCTGTAATCACACTGCGCTCGTGCGAGCTGTAAATGAGGGTGAACAGCCCGAATGCGATGGCATAGCTCACGCCGGTCAACGCCAGGCGCGCCACGGCGTAACCCCGCGCATAGGGCGAGAGTCCAACATATTCAGCGAAGATAAGCGTGGCGATGGCAACAATGCCAAGCAGCAGCACCGCAATCCACAATGGCCATGTGGTGATGCGCGTCAGCAGCCAACTGACGGTCAACGCCGCGAAGGCAGGCGCGATCCAGAACGGGAAGAGATAGGGTATCTCACCCGCCTGCACGTCGGGGTGGCTGCGCAGCACCCAGTCCACGCCTGCGCACGTCAGCACGGGCATCAGCACGAGCAGGAGCGAATCTGTGGAGAGTGTGATGGATAGGGCCGACCCCAGGAAGTTGATGGATGCGCTGCGCGTGGGGAGTTCCACAACCGCCAGTGCGACCGGCGTCAACGCGATCAACGCCACAAGCACCAGCACGCGGTTGCGCACCGAGAAAGCATCCAGACCGAATGTGGTCTCGTTTATGTCTTGTTTCTCCACTAATTCGAAATACGTTTGCCTGCGCCGTGATTGGCAACAACCTTGCCGCCCACAAACGCCGGCCGTCCGCGCAGAAATACCTGTTTGACCGCGCCGCGCACATGCCAGCCGGCAAACGGCGTCCATCCGCACTTGGAAAAGATAGGACGCTCGCCAATGGTCCACTGCTCGCGCGGATCGACCAGGGTAATATCTGCGTCGAACCCAACCGCTATTCTACCCTTCGCGGGTATGTTAAACGTGCGCGCCGGGCCCTCACAGCACAATCGGGCGATATCAGACAAACTCAGTCGCCCCGCATGCGCCGCTGTTAACAGCAGAGGCAGCATGGTTTCAAGTCCGGGGACGCCGCTCGGTGGTTTAGCGCTGTTTTTCTCCTCCAATGTGTGCGGGGCATGATCCGTGGCGATACAGTCGGCCACGTCCAGATTGGCCCAGAGGGTATCGATGTCGCGTTCCTCGCGCAACGGGGGGTTCATCTGATACAGCGCCAGTGGATCGAGAGCGTCGCCAGGCGCAAACTCGGCCAACTCGCGCGTTCGCTCTTCGGTCACGCAGCCATGTTCGAAGTCAGTCGTGAGGAAAAGGTAGTGCGGGGCATACTCGCATGTCACAGGCACACCGCGCGCGCGGGCATCGCGGATGATCTCCACCTCGCGGCGGCTGGATACATGGCACACATGAACGCGCCGATTGCACCGCTCAGCCAGCGCGACGGCGCGGGCGACTTCTACTTCGGCTGCGATGTGCGGGCGGCGCTCGCCGTGCAGGCTAAAGTAACGGACGGCAGGTTCATGTTCGGCGTGCACAGCAATAACGCGATCGCGCGGGTAGAGTTGAAAGTGCTCATACTGCGCGCCGAAGTCCTCAACCAGCAGGTCGCCGGTGCTGCTGCCCATATACATTTTCAAGCCGCATTCGAGCAGGTCGGGATTGTCGGCCTTCAGGCGCATGTTGATATTGGTCGCGCCGAGGAAGATGCCATAGTCGCACACGGCATTCTGCTGCGCCAGATCGAGCGCCACGCCGAGCGTGTCGCGACTGGTAATGGCAGGCGATGTGTTCGGCATAGCGAAGATCGACGTTACGCCGCCCGCAAGCGCCGCGCCCGTGCCCGTGTAGAAGTCCTCTTTTTGCTCACCGCCGGGCTGGCGCATGTGTGTATGCACATCGATCAAGCCTGGAAACACCAGTAAATCAGTGGCATCGACCACCTGAACGTCGGTGAGTTGCGAAGCAATCGTGGCCTGTGGATCGACAATCGCGCTGATCCGCTCTCCGTCGATCAGAACGTCTGCGCGTTGTAAACCGTCGGTGCTGACAAGAAGGCCGTTGTGTATAAGGATCATAGAGATTGGAGATTGGAGATTGGAGATGGGAGGTTGCGATCAACTGCGTTGGGATTGCTCATCCAAGCCAGATCGGTGGCGTCGACAATTTCTCCGTCGAATGAAGCGGCATCCAAAGGATCAACTGAGTAGGCTGATGCCGATTCACGCGCGGCGGTTGTTTTATATCCAACGGATTTGGTTCGCTGTGTTTTCAGGCTCTTTGCAAACGCATTGATCTGTTGTGCGATGCCTGATATGCGCGATGCCAGCGCTACATGCTGCGCATCTGTTTGAAGGCCGCGTTTCAGCGCGCGGTTGAGCCAGTATTTGGTTTCGAATAAGCTGCCGCGCGCATAGTAGAGAAACTGTAGCTTCTCTCCAAAACTATACCGGCCAAACGATTCTGCAATGTTCGCGCCAATCGAATCCACAGCGCGAACCAGTTGATTCCCTAACGTATCGCGTTCGAAATGACCCCACGTGATTACCTGTTGCCAAATCTCATCGGCAACTTCCTCCGCCGCCCGCAGCACTCGTAAATCCTCAAGTCCACTCGTCATTGTTAATCCCCAATCTCAAATCTCAAGTCTTCTCCCCGTCGGCCCGCGGTGGAAGTGTCCGAAGTCGCGTTTAGCTTCGAGCTGGTCGAGGGTGAGCACAGGGCCGTCGATGCAGACGAGCACATCGTCGAGGGCGCACTGGCCGCACACGCCAAAGCCACACTTCATGTAACGTTCGACGCTGAGCTGTCCACTCCAGCCGTTCGCGCGGCACAACTTATAGAGCGCAACGAGCATGGGCTCGGGGCCGCACGCATAGAGAGAAAGACTGCGCGTGGACGTTCCGTGTGGAGGTTCTGCGTCGGGATCGGAGATGACGGGCGCGTCGTCGGCTGCATCTGGCAGGAACTGAGCGCGGATGGCGTCGGTGACGAAGCCTTTTACACCGCGCGAGCCGTCGTTGGTGCTGAGCAGGAGCTGCACGCCCAGTTGCTCAAACCGATCCGCGTACAGCAACTCGTCCGCCACGCGCGCGCCAATCGCGACAGTTACGTCCATGCCATGCGCCAACGCCTGTTGCGCCAGCATGTACAGGGGGGCGCTGCCATAACCACCCGCCACGAGTAAGGCAGGCCTGTCGGTGTCGAGGCGATAGGGCCGCCCAAACGGCCCGCGCCAGCCGACATAATCGCCGACAGTGAGATCGTGTAGTGCGCTCGTCGCAGGCCCTACGCGCGCCACGCTGATCGTCAGCGGGCGCATGCCGGCGATGCTCATCGGTTTCTCGTCGACGCCTGGAATCCATAACATGATGAATTGGCCGGGCTGGGCATCAATGTCGGTATCTAACACAAAGGTCTTGACCAGCGGGGTCTCACGCTGGATATCGATAATGCGGGCAGACCGAGGCAGGTCATATGCCACTTGCGGCGATTGGAAAGAACTATGCACAGATGCTTGAGCCGATGACATGCACCCATTTTAACCGAGGCGGCCAGCGAGGCATACAGTGCACTTACAATAAAGGGGTATTACCATGACCAAGCTAACAACAGAACTTATCAGCAGGCTCAACGCGCGCGTCGAGGACAGGCGCGCCGAGATCATCCAGTTCATGCGCGACATCTGCGCAATTCCCAGCATGGAATCACAGATCAAGGACGTGGGCGAGCGATGTGCGCAGGAGATGCGCAAACTGGGCTTCGACGAAGTGCGCTTTGATGTGATGGGCAACATCCTCGGGCGCATCGGCGCCGGCCCGCGCCACATCGTCTTTGACTCGCACATCGATACAGTGGGCATAGGAGATCGCACGCAATGGACGCACGATCCGTTCGAGGGCGTGGAGCGCGACGGCATCCTGTTTGCGCGCGGCGCCAGTGATGAAAAGGGCAGCACCCCGGGCATGATCTATGGCATGGCGCTGGCGCGCGATCTTGGCCTGCTCGACCCCTCTGTCTGGACGGCGTGGTACTTCGGGAACATGGAGGAGTGGTGCGATGGGATTGCCCCGAACTCATTTGTGGTGAACGACCCTCAAGTCAAGCCGGATTTCGTGGTGATCGGTGAACCCACCCGCATGCAGATTTACCGCGGCCATAAGGGGCGCGTGGAAATGAAAGTGACCGCCAAGGGGCGCAGCGCGCATGCCGCCAGCAACTACCTCGGCGACAATGCTATTTACAAGCTGCTCACCACCATCGCAGGCATACGCGACCTCGACCCGCACCTGCGCACGCACGAG
>CAIXPS010000153.1 GCA_903921365.1 uncultured bacterium
CAGTGCCGAGGGTGGGCGCATATTCGCCAGTGTGCGCGGCTATATCTCAACTGTGCGCAAACAAGGCCATCAAGCCTTGGCGGCTCTGCGTGATCTGCTTGACGGCAAGCCCGTTACGTTACAACTGGCCTGAGCAGTTACTTCATATGTAAGTCTCCTGTGGTAACGATTCCGATTGAATAGCAACGTCAGGCTGTGTCATGCGCCATGTCCTGGCTTCTTTCCCGGTGCGGGCAATGTGGGTTCAACCTGCCGGATGATTTCCGCCAGGTCCCTGCTGGATAAATCGACTGCCTGCCGGGTCTGCAACAGCAGCGCCCGGTTCGTCTCCGGGTCAATGCCGATCAACAGCAGGCCGGGTATTGCACTGGACAGGGTGTAGATCCAATCGTGTGAAACGGCGCCAAGTTCGAAGATGACCACCCTGGGGTGCAACTTGCACAGGTCACCCGCGCCCATCGGCAGTGTCTGTGCGACCACGTCGCAGCCCACTTCCAGTCCCAGGCTGGTTGTGATCCCGGCCAGGGCCACACTGTTCCCGCACACGATGACGCGCCGTCCTTTTGCCACGATACGAATATCATAGCGAGTGGGACGTGCGGCGGGAATGTCGTTTGCGACAAAAAACGACAACCGGAGAGACCAGATTGTCGTTTTTGCTTCAGGAAATGACGATTCAGGACGAGGTGCAGTCTTTTTCAGGCCGAGGCGGCCTGGCAGGCGCTTAACCCGGTGGCTCCAACCCGGCCTTCCCCGCGTAGGCCAGCACCTGGGCGCGGTTGTACAGGTGCAGCCGGTCCATGATTTTGGTCATCTGGTAGCGCACCGTGCGCTCGCTGATCGAGAGCTGCCCGGCGACCTCCTTGTAGGTCAACCCGCCGGCAACCAGCCGCAGGATTTCAGCCTGGTGCGCGGTCAGGCCCTCGTCGGCGGGCTGGCGCTTCGCCTTCTGGTCCGCGCCGTCCGCGTTGGTCGAAGCCGCCGGCGTCGCTACGGCGGCCTGCCTACCCGCATCGAGCGCCTGGCTCAGGCGGGCAAATTCATCCAGTAACTGGACAGCAAGCCCGGGGGCAAACGGCGGGATGCCCTGCTCGGCGTCGTGCAGGGCGGTGAGGAACGCCTCGCGGCCCATGGTCTTCAGCAGGTAGCCGCTCGCCCCGCTCTTGACCGCCTCGAATAAGTCCGCGCTGTCGGTGGAGGTGGTCAGCATGACGATTTTCACCTCAGGCAGCGCTGCCTTGATCAACCGGGTGGCGGACAGCCCAGTGCAGCGCGGCATGCGGACGTCCATCAAAATCAAGTCGGGAAGGAGCTTTTTAGCCAGTGCGACCGCCTGCAACCCATCAAAGGCGATACCCACCACGTCAATGCCGTTGATGGTAAGCAGATCGCTGATCCCTTCGACCACCAGGCGATGATCGTCTGCCAGAAGAACACGCATGGCTATGCCTCCTCGTCGGGAATGCTGAACAGCAGCTTGACGCCTGAGCCGGGCGCGGAGATCACCTGCAGGCTGCCCCCCAGCGCCGCGGCCCGCTCGCGCATAAACAGCAGGCCGTAATGCGAACCGTCGGATTGCGCCACTTCTTCGGGCGCAAACCCACAGCCATCATCCTGGATGGTCATGCCCAGCCTGCCGCTCTCTTCCTGAAATGCCACCCGCACCAGGCGCGCGTGGCCGTGCTTGCGCGCATTCGATGTCGCCTCCTGCAGGACACGTAAGAGTTGCAGCTTCAACTCCGCCGAGAAGTCCCGCTGTGCCATCCCGGGTGCGACTTCCAGCCGTGTTTGGATGTCACAGGCGCGCGTAAAGCTGTCCAGGTACTGTTTCACGGCAGCGAAGAACGGCTGCGCCATCGAGGCGGTGCTGTGCAGGTTAAGAATGGTCTCGCGCAGGTCGGTATGTGCGTCGCGGACCACGCCGCCCAGGCGGGTCAGCCGGGCGGCAGCCGCCTCTCCCTGGCCCTCCTGGAGGAGCTGCGCCGTGGTTTCCACCTGCAGGCTGGCGTAGCTGAGCACCTGACCCAGGCTGTCATGCAGCTCGCGGGCCATGCGCTCGCGCTCGCTTTGCGTCGCCAGGGCGCGTTGCTGTTCCACGATCTGCGCGTTGGCCTGCTTCTGCTCCGTAATATCACGCAGCATCAAGAGGTATCCGACGCTCAGCCCACGGAAGTCTTTGAGTTGAGAGCCGGTCAACTGGAGACAACGCGCGTGTGCGCCGGCGCCCAGGCCGAACTCGATATCAACCACGCCCGGGTTTGTGAGATCGGCTGGCGGGTCTGCAGGCAGCCACGCACGAACCAGCCGGCCTTTCGCCTGCCTGGTGGTGGCGCCCAGCATTCGCTCTGCCGCTGGGTTGAGGCTGACCACCCGCCCGTGCGGATCAATCACGATCATGCCGGCATAGAGTTGGTCAATGGCCGTCTGGCGGGCGAGGGGGATGGGATCAAAGATATGGAAACTGAACAGGCCGACGGCGTAGGCCATGTAAGGTAAAGCAAACAAGGGGATACTGAAGACCTGTACGGAAAACGAAGGACCGCCCAGCGTAAGCACCCGCATGGCAATCTGGCTGGCAGCCATCAGGACGACCGGCCAGCGGTGCTGCGGCGAGCGGATGAAGAGCCAGGTAAAGACGATCAGGTTAACAACGTTCTGTATCAGGATGTAAGCAACAAACAGTTGGCTATACAGATTTTGCGAGGCCATCACGGTTTCATTCACCGTAAAGTCGATCGGTCCCAGGAGGGTGTATCCGCCGCCCAGAAAGTAGAAACCGAAAAACAACGGCACGATGGACAGCACGACCAGGTTACGGCGGGTCAACCAGCGACCGGGCCAGGCATACTCCAGGATGAAGCAGGTAACCGAAGTTGTCGCCGGCAGCATCCAGGACGTCATGAATCTGAACCAGAATATCTTGGTGTCTGGATCAACGCCAAGGTAAGTCATGAGCAGGCCGAAGGTGGCCAGGTTGGTAAACAGACAGCCGACCATGAATGGCAGCGCACCCGGCGCATTGCGGTGTCGCCAACTGTAGACGGCCAGGGCCAGCAGGAAGAGAACCGTCAAGAGAGGCTGCCAGAGTAAGTGGCTATAGGTGTAAGGCGTGTTGATGTCTCCCACGGAAGCTGATGCCGTCCCGTTTGTGTGAACACGGAATATAGCGCAATCCTGTGCTTCGAATTCACAAGGGCTGTGTCTATCCAGTTCCTCATGTGAACGCAAGTGATTTTATAACGTTTCCTTGAACACACTCGCCCCCGTTGTCGCTCCGTGGCGGATAGCGAATCGGGGGCAGCGCGGCCTATTCATACACCAGCGCCTCGCGCACGCTGATTAGCGTGGCGCTGCGCGCCGGGGCAGGCTGGCGATGACCGAGATGAGCAGCACCAGCCCAAGCCACGCCAGCGGCGCCCACAGCGGGAAGGTGAAGATGAACGGCGTGTTGATCAGATTGGTGACCAGGAAGCAGCCCGAGCCCGCCGACGACCGTGAACAGCCCGGCCAGCGCGCCCAGCATTTGCAGGATGGCCGAGAGCGCGGTCAGCAGGCGCTCCTGCGCCACGTTGCCGGTGTTGACGCCGATCAACTTGTAGCCCGCGCCCTTGAGCGCCGCCTCCAGCGCAGTCGCCACCTGCTGCTGCGCGGCCGTGTCGTGCGCCTGCGTCACCACGGCCAGGCGGTTGACCTACCCGGCGGTGGATGCGGCGCGCGCCAGCGCTTCGTAGGTCACGTAGCCCGCCACCGGCGTATACGGTTGCTGTTCCAGCCCACCGCGCAGCACGCGGTACTGGCCTGTCGTTGGCCCTTTCGGATTGCTCGCAGGCGAATTGGCGTAGTAAGTATCACTGTGCCAATCGGCTGTCCACTGCCACACGTTGCCTGCCATATCTGCCAACCCATAGGGGCTGTCACCCGCAGGGCTGTACTTGCCTACCGCTGTCGTATCTTTGACGTTCATGTTGTAATTCAGTTTGCTCGCGTCCGGCTCACTATCACCCCATGGATACTTCAACCCTTTCTCACCGCGCGCCGCCTTTTCCCATTGCGCCTCGGTCGGCAATTGCACTTGCTGACCACTCGCTTGTTTGGCCCATGCGCAAAACGCCACCGCATCATCCCAACTCACCAGCACCACGGGGTGGTTATCCTTACCGCCTAAATCGCTGTTTGGCCCCTTGGGATGCTGCCAGTCAGCGCCTTTCGTGTCCGCCCAACTGCTGCCGTCATAAGCGTATCCACTCCCTTCTTTCTCTGCCGTCGTCTTGTAGCCAGTCGCCTTTACAAATGCCGCGAACTGCACGTTCGTCACATCGTATTTGCCGATCAAGTACTCATCCAGATTAACTGTGTGCTGTTTTTCACTCGCACTGTTACCTGAAGTTCCCATTTTGAACTCGCCCGCCGGGATGCGCACCATCGATATCGTTACACCCGGCGCGAGCGTCAACAACAAGTCATTATTCGGCGCCGCCGGC
>CAIXPS010000154.1 GCA_903921365.1 uncultured bacterium
CAGGAACCTTTTAGATAATCCCAATGCTTTCATAAAGCGATTCCTCGATGTGGCAACATTTGGGCGATCGGATGAATCTATGTATCTGATCCTACTCGCGACTGAGACCACGCTGGACTATCGTAGTCCAGAGCAACTGGTATCTGCGATAGTAGAGGACACAAAGGGTTATTCGTCGGCCAATGCTGTACTCTATGCTCATCAACGGAATCAGAATGACCCCAGTAGTGACTTTAATGTTGTTTCCCTTGCTGGCGTAGCAGCCCCTGGATTTGGCTTTGCGATCATCGTCGTTGGTAGCAATGGCACACTCGTTCCGATCCCAGAAGGATGGTCTGCCATGGTCGCTATTAACGGGAAAGGCATGGTTTACCAAAGACCAGGCGCAATGGGTAATGCAGATTCGATACGTGTCATGGATCCCACACCTTTACATCCGCAGGGGTATGTAAGGTACTATAACTGGCAGGGGCAACCATTAGATGTAAATGGCAGTCAGGGTAATCCAGCAGGCGGTAATGCGACCCATATACCACTGGATTATGAAGGACCTATGGATAAATGGCCAAAATGAATGATGCTTTCAATATAGTCGACAAAGGAACTTACTATGAGATTGATGTGAATCAAAAACCGGTAACTCGTTGCATGATTGACAACGCATTTACCATTGATGTATCTGAAATGAAATTCATACTGGCGATTTCATTTGAGGGGAAATTCACATATATCATCGATACTAATACAGAGCGCTCACTGGAATACAGGCTAGAGGCAGGGGTAACGCCGGAATCGCTATGTCCTGCCTTGTCTGTTCTTCACAAGCGAATTGAATTGATTACCGTGTTGAAAATAGGCGAAGTCACTGTGCGATTTACTGATGGTTCGTTGTTATGGGCAACATCAACCCCGGAATATGAATCATGGAATATTACTGGTGCAGGTGACTTGAAGATTTTTTGTCTACCTGGAGGAAATCTAGCTGTTTGGTTACCAAAAACCGATCCCTAAATCCCGTGTATCTTCTAAAGGTTTGGGTGACATTATGTTTGGCATATAGGCTATGAATGACTACGGAAATCATGCGTGGTGACACAGGGTGTTAGTGGTTGTGTGGACGCGGGTACGCCAGGCGCGCTGATGGATTTCTCGTATGCGTATAACAGTATTGGGAGCATCACTGCGCTTCAGGATCGCACGCGCAGTGATGCGCTGGCCTACACCTATGACCCACTGGCATGTCTGCTGGGTGTACGTGGAGGGTACACAGAGACGTATGCCTATACGCCAATCGGCAACTTCGTCACCAAAGCGGGTGTGACACAGTATTACAGTTCTACCAAACCGCATGCGGCCACCGGGCTGTCGAATGGAGCGCTGTTTCAATACGACGCGAATGGCAACATGACTTTGCGGGTGGAAGTGAGTGGCACAAGACAGTTCACCTACACGCAGATTTGGGACGTGGATAACCGGCTGGTCGATGTTGTTAGTGGGACGCAGCACACGCAGTTCTTCTACGACGCCGACGGCGTACTGGTCAGGAAGGTCGACGCGCGTGGGACAACCGCGTATGTCGGCAGTGACGATGAGATCACGTGGCTCGTACCAACCCAGACCATCACCACGACGATTCCAGCCACGCTGACAACATACAAGCTGTACCTGCCGGTGGCAGCGATGAACACACTTGATGCAGTCAACGGCGTCAGCACCACCTATTACAGCTTCAACGGTGCACGGGTGGCGATGCGGACCGGCGGCTCGGTCTACTGGTTGCACGGCGATCATCTCGGCAGCGCATCGCTCACAACCAACATCAGCGGCACAACGCTCAGCGAGCTGCGCTACACGCCGTTTGGCGAAGTGCGCTTGCAGAACGGCAACACTCCTACCGACCGCACTTTCACGGGTCAGAGGGTGGAGAACGCTGGCAGCGTGGGCAGTCTGATGAACTATGGCGCCCGGTTCTACTCGCCAATACTGGGTCGGTTCATCAGCGCCGATTCCATCATCCCGCAGCCAGGCGATCCACAAAACCTGAACAGGTTCTCTTACACCCTGAACAATTGGTGGGAGTAAGTTTCCTAACGACAAATCCGATGACTGACAAACGCGGCGGCAACCATTGCATATGACGCCGACGGCTAGCGCGTGATGCGCAGTGATATCAGCGGCACAATGGCAGCGCTCTGCCTGTGAGTTCATCGCCCCATCAACTGCGCCGCCGCCTGCTGCGCCTCGCCCTCGCGTCCCGGCGGGATCGGCACATTGACCGTATAGGTCGTATACATCAACACGCTGGCGCGCGTCAGATAGCAGATCGTGAACTGCAATTGCGCCCCATTGCCACCGTTAACGATCTCCACTTTTTGCAACTTGCTCCACAGGCTGCCCCAGGTGTGCTGCGCCCCAAACAGGATCAGCCCATTGCGCGCGATGATCGCCTCGGGTGCGGCTTGCGTCGCCTGGCGGTGCGCCGCGCGCGGCGCCAACACCGCGACAAACGCGATCAGCAACAACACCCCCAGCATGATCAGGATGAAGGGGCCGTTGACCTCGCCGGAGTCCGCCACACTGATGAGTGAGAACAGCACCGTGCACGCGACGATAAAGCCAGCCACGATCATCAGCAAAACGCGGTTGTCGCCCCGATAGGCGTCGTAGGCTTGTTCGGTTGCCGCCTGTTGTTCGGTTTCAGCATACTGCCAGTGCGCCAGCACGTCCGTGCCGCTCTGCATCCGTGCGGCGCTCGACGACTGCGCAAGGAAGACGCCCAGGGTAATCAACCCGGTAATCAGAACGATGCCGCCGATGAAGACCAGCGCGAACCCGCCATTCATCATGTCTATGTCGCCCACGAAGGGGTACAAACATGCCGCCGCGCCAACGGCGCTGATGATCGCGCCTGCCATGACGCCGCCACGCGCAGGATTGCGACTTTTTTGTGTAGAGTTGAGCATAGTGATCAGCCTCCTTGCACAAATTGTAGCCCCAACGAATGATTGCGGCATTACCCTGAGTCCCCCGCTTTACAATGCCAGAGGGTTGTAATATTCATGATGAACATGCTCAAAGAAAATGCGAGCCCGATTAAGTGGGCGCCCAAGGTGAAGCAGGACAAGCTCCGCCGCCTGTACGAAAACGACGCGCGCGGCATGCGGGACGACGAACTGCTCAACGACGTGGCCTTTGGCCTGTATTCGCGTTGCGTAAGCATCCTGGAGGTCACGGACGCAGTCAAGGGTCGGGTCAAGTGTCACGGCTGCGCGGGCGTGATTCCACATGCGCGCGAAGACCACTTGCGCTGCCCGGCCTGCGGCTGGGAAGCGGCGTGGAAGGACTATCAGCACAGCTATCAGGAGAAGCAGCTCTTCGGCGGCGCGGCGTTGCCGTTCTTCCAAGGCTACGTGGCGCGCTTTCACCGCACGAACACGCACCGGGAAAAGATGCTCGCCATCGACGACCTGATCCACCAGTTCCACTGGTATCACAAGGCCAATCAGGCGTTACCCGAAGCAGTGCGCCCAGCCGCCGCGAACCTGATCGAGGGCAGAGGCATGCGCGAGGTACTGCAGTTCCTCGACGCGCTCACCTACGGCGAAGACAGCACCGTCGTCCGGCGGATGATTCCTGACCGATAATCACGTGACAATTCACACTCCCGATGCTTACACGAGGTGACGCATGAGCGCAGACGCGCACGAGGCAATCGAACATCTGGCCGGCCACCGCCAACGATTGCGTGAACGCTTCATGGCCGGCGACCCAGGCGCGCGCAGTGAAGAGGCTGTGCTCGAACTGTTACTCACTTATGCCTTGCCACACCAGGATGTCAAGCCGATTGCGCGCCAGTTGCTGGCGGACTTTGGCGACCTGGCCGGGGTGCTCGCGGCTGAGCCGGAGAAGCTGTGCGAAGTCAAAGGGGTCAAGGAATACACGGTCGCACTGTTGAAGGCCGTAGGCTGGATCACGTCACGCCAGCAAACAACCATTGCCCCTTGTGAGGCGCACGGCGTCACACACGCCGAGAGTATTGCCAGCGCACCGGCGCATGATTTCCTGACCCTGCCACTGCCGGGGTTACTGGATTTCAACGCTTCAGCCGTCGAACAACAGCCCGCATCCGCCACCGCCATCCCTGATCCCCTGCCCGCATCATTGGCGCCAAAACATGAGAAGGCGCCGCGCAAGGCGCAACGGCAGGTCACTCCTCGCAGCGGGACAGAGCTTTTTGGCAAAGCGATGCTGCAGGAGGCTATCGACCTGCTGCCCGGCCTGCCTGACACGGACTCACTGGAAGAAGCAAAGGCTTATCTACGCAGCAATTTGCGTTTCAACTCGCAGCAGACGCGCCAGAGGAATTCCAGTTATATCGCGCGGCGCATGTTCCCAAATGGTATTGCCGATGGAAGCCTGCGCCGTTTTACTCGTCAGTATGCGGGCCGGCAGGAATTGCGCGATGTGTGTTTTTACCGATTCTGCCAGGCTGAGCCGATTGAGCGGGCTGTCATTCAGGACTTGCTCCTGCCGTCCATTGGCAGCGGGCGCGTCAGCCGCGAGCAGCTTAAAAACTATCTGGCGCACAAATACCCCGCGTCGCGCAGCATCGACGAGGCCGCGTTAGCCATCTCCGACGCGTTGAAGGCCGCCGGCATCGCGCGCGTGGATCGCAAGCAGATGATGTTCTCTTACCGCGACATCCCGATCGCATCGCTGGCATTCATCCTGCACAGTGAGTTTCCAGAGCCCGGCATCTACGATCTGGCAAAGATCGAGAAGAACGAGGCGATTCAGTCGATGTTGTGGCGCCCCGACCGGCTCATGCCGTCCTTGTATGAGTTGCGCAATAGGAGCATTCTGGCTAAAGTGTCGGAGATCGACGCTGTGCGCCAGTTCACGACGCGCTGGACGCTGGAGGAAGTGGTGGGGCGCTTGATCGCCAAAGCATGACCTTATTCGATAGTCGTTGATGGTGCTATGAAACAAGCTGAAATCATCGAAGCATTACGCGCCAAGCTGGCTGTGCCGGGTGGACGCCACCTGTATGGCGTGCTGGGCGGATTCCAAGTGTTGGAGTCGTTTGCCGCAACTCTCCAGCAGGCGAGTACGTTGGACGGGACGCCGTTCCCCGCTCAGACGTCGGTCAACCAGGGTATCCTGGATGCGATTCCAGATGACGAGTTCAAACGGCTGGTGGAAGACGAGGCGCGCCGCCCAGAGCCGACCGCCGCGCACGTTGGGCAGGCCTTTGAGCATTTCCTGCGCGGGCAATTGCGCGGCAAAGGGTTGGTCGTGCTGAGTCACCTGGAACTGGTGTTTGCCTACCAACTGGAACTGTCGCTGCTGCGGTCATTAGCCGCGGATGACGATCGCATCATCCTGTTGCTGCCGGGCAAGCGCGACCATGGCCGCGTGGTGCTCTTCCCCGACTACGACGGTGGCAGCTACGCCTTGCCGACCAACCTGATTGCCGATAACCATTTGTGGGAACTGGGGTAGCACGATGCCGGACGGAGGACTCTCACAAAGAGCACAAAGTTCACAAAGGGAAGAGGTAGAGGAGCCGGATGGCTCTCACAAAGCACACAAAGATCACAAAGGAACAGGAGGAGTAACAGCAGGATGACGGATGCCGGGCATGAAGTGATTACCGGGAATACAAATGGGTCTTTTCATTCTTCTTTGTGTGCTTTGTGAGCTTTGTGAGAGATAAATCACAATTTTTGCTTCGAATTCTCTTTGTGGACTTTGTGATCTTTGTGAGAGATAAATCACGATTTTTGCTTCGAGTGCTCTTTGCGGTGCTAAACTATCTGCTAGAGTACACGCTATCATCTGGTGGGGACAATGCCCAAAACAGAAGATTTATTCAGCAACCGCAGACCACTTGGCGAAATATGCCGCATCCCGGATAAGATTATCTCGGTCTATTCGCTCGAAAAGCACGTGTGGGAGGATGGCAACGCCCCCGAAGCGCGCGCGGCGCGTCGCGCCGAACTGCGCACCATCGAGGAGTTCCAGATCGACCCCGTGCGCGGGTTCCTCACCGATATCCTGCGCAACATGGCCGCGCCCTACAACCCGGCGCGCCGGGATAACCCGATCGGGCAGGGCTACTGGATCCAGGCGGAGTTCGGTTCCGGCAAGTCCCACCTGTTGTGCTTCCTCTCTGCGCTCGCATTGGGCGACGAACGCGTCTGGAATCTCGTCCGCGAGAAAGAGGCCAAAGCCAGGCGCGGCAAGCGCGAATCGCTGTACCAGTTCTGGGAGGATGGCCTGCAGGCCAAGAGCAAAGCGGGCAAGCGCGGCATTTTTACCGTCGTCAAGACGCTCGTTGGCGTGGGCAGCGGGACCGTTGGCGTCTCCGACCGCGGCCGGCGCCTGAGCGAATATATCCTCGACGCGGCGCGCGAACAACTGCAAATCGAAACCGGCAAGAACATCTCGTTGTACCCCACCGAGCTCCTGGCCGATCGCTTTCTCAGCGAGGACATGGATCGGTACCGGCGTGACCTGACGAAGTTCCTGCGCGATCCGAATTTCTTCAACGAAGACGAGTTCGAAGATGTCAACGACTTCATCCGCGATATTCAGCAGAACGAGTCGCCCGATTACAAGCGCAGCTGCGGCAATAAGCTGTGGCGCTTCTACACCGAAAAGCTAAAAGTGCAGCCGCACATCGCCGCCGAGACCGAGGAAATCCTCAAGCACCTGGTGCAGGCCGTCCTCGACGAGGGTTACAGCGGCATGCTGCTCGTGCTGGATGAAGTGTCGCTCTTCATGAAGAACCGCGACGACGAGCAGCGCGTCGATGACGAACAAACCCTCGTCGTCCTGGCGAACCGGCTGGCCAAGGTGGGCAACCTGCCCATCTGGACGGGGTGCTCCGCGCAGCAGCAGGTTGAAAGCAAGATGGGCGTCAAGAACATCATCGCCGAGGATCGCCTCAAACTGGTCGAGTTGCTCAAGAACGACGCCGACTATTACGACATCGTGCTGGGGCGTGTGCGCGAGATCATCGATCCCAGGGCCATTCGCGCGTATTACCTGTTCTACAAACGCGGTTTCACCTGGCCGAATAGTATTGGCGAACCGGAGTTCACGCACTTCTTCCCGTTCCACAAACCGGCGATCGAGGTGTTGCGCGCGATCACGTATGAACTCACCACGGCCCGTTCGGCCATCCACTTCATGCATCAGACGCTCAAGCACCAGATCCAGAATGACGGCGCCAGCCTGATCCGCTTGTGGGAGCTGTTCGATGAGACCGTGCGCTATGAGGAGGACCCCAGCGGCGTCAACGCGGCGCTGACGGCGATCAAGACCAAACGCGAGAGCGAGTACCGCGCCTATGAATCGTGCCGGCGCCAGATCGAAGCGCTCACACATGGCCACCTGAAGTTCCATCGCGACAAGGCCATCAAGGCCGTGCAAACGCTGTTCCTGTATTACGTCGCTCACATGCGCCAGGATGGCTTGACGCCCGAAGACCTGGCGAATGAAATCCTCATCGAGCGCGACGGCGAGGCCAACCCGGAAGAAAACATCCAGCATTACGAGGCGCTGGCGGACAATCTGCGCAAGGAATTGCGCCAGATCGTCCAGACCACCGACGATGACAAACGCAGGCACTATCATTTCGAGCCGATCAATACGGGCGCCGTCGACCCGCGCGATGAATTCCGGCGCGCCCGCGATGAGGCTGAAACGAGCGAGGTCATGCAGGAGCAGGCCTGGCACTTCCTGCTTGGATTGGCGGAGTGGAATGTGCACACCCGCCAGATGACGATGGATCTTGCCAGCGGCGCCCGTTCCATCTTCCGCGACATTGCGGCTGTTGACGTCGGCCATCGCGATCTGTTCTCTGCGCGGCCGGGCGGCAAGGTCGTCGATCTGGCGTGGCAATACCGCGAGGTGTTTGGCCTGGTCGAGATGCGCGATGTGGCGAAGATGTCTGCCAACAGTGTCGCGCTGCCGCCAATCGATACCGAACAGACCGATTGGGATTTTGCCATCACCATCAGCACGAAGCCGGCCACGCACGAGGCCGTGACAAAGCTGCTGTCTCTGCGCAAGGACCCGCGCTACATCCTCTGGACGCCGGCCGAACTCAGCCCCGAAGAGCGCAATCGGCTGCTCGAACTGGCCGCGTATCGCAAGCTGGTTGCCGACTGGCAGGACAAGGAAACCGAGGATGCCATCACCGTCATCTCCTGGGTGACAAATACGCTGCAGACCGAGATGGGCAAGATCGTCCACATCGTCGACAGCAGCTATGGCCGTGGGCAGATTGACGCGTTGAACAACACGGCGATGGACTACCCTGCGGCTGGCGAACTCATGAGTATTCTCACGCCGGTCGTGGAGCGCGTGTTGAATTCGGTCTATGAGTCGCGCGAGATCGGGTTTGACGGCCCGTACCGCTTCGGCAGGGAAGACGCCGTGAAGGTGATCAACGGCATCGTGAAAACCGGGGAGATCCCGCGCAATGCCAAGCCCAATCAGTACAACAGCGCGGCGCGGAACTTCGGCTACGGGCTGAAGATCATGAAGAAGAGCGCTGAACTCCGCCTGGACACCTCGGCGAACCGCTTTATTGAGGAGATGTGGCAGTTCCTCGATGCAAAACTGCCGGATGACGGCGCGCCGATGAAGGTGTCCACGCTGTACAAGAATTTCATGGGGCTGGGCACAGACAAGAATTACGGCCTCAGCCGCCGCATGATCCAGATTTTCCTGTTGTGTCTGGTGCATGATGCCAAGATTCGCGTCATTGCCGGGCCAAGGTCCGGCCTGGGCAACCCGGCCATCGACTACACCACTATCGGCGACATCGATTTCTCATCGAAGGTGCTCGATGCATTCAGCGACATGCAGAAGATCGCCCGCCCTGAGCACTGGGATGTGTTGCGGCCTTATGCTGAGAAACTGCTCGGCAAGGAGATCGCCGCGTCGCAGGACGATGCCGGGATTGCGTTGTATCGCAAGGAATTGCACGAGCATTTCGCGCGTGAGCGCGACGTCATCCGTCGATTGGCTGTGCGGGCGCGCGCCCTGTTCGAGGCGCTCAAGCAGCCCAACCCGTATGAGCAGGCGCTGCAGGTTCTGGACGAGTTGTACGCCACTGATCTGTCGGGTGGCGATGACATCGAGCGCATGTTGATTGGGCTTAAAAAGGCATTCCACTATCAGGCATCCGACACCGACGCGGTCGATCCGACCGAAGTCGACGATCTGGCGAACCGGCTGAAGGGTCTGCGAGACGCACAGGACCTGCTGGAATACGACGCGGAGCTGAAGACGGCGTTTGCCTACAGCAACCACGCGCTGCCCGAATGGGCCGATCTGAAACTGGCGCGCCGCGCACAAACCCAGTTGCGCGACAAACTGACCGATCTGCAGACCTACGCCAGCAACCCGGTCAAGCTTCGCACAGAGTTGATCGGCCAGGACACGCCCGGCGACAAGGGCACGTTGAACGCCATGATCCGCGAGTACCAGACTGCCTACCTGCATCTGCACGACCAGGTATCTGACACAGCGGAGAAGGCGCGGGGGGCTATCCTGCAACTCCAGCGCGGTAACGAGATGAACATGCTGCGCGTGCTTGACCGCGTTAACGCGTTGCAACCGGCTGTCGCGGATGAAGTCGAACAGCGTCTGGCTGCGCTGGCGAAACGCCTGTTTAGTTGCCCATCCCCGTCCAAGACCTCGGTGGAGGAATCGCTGCAGGGCGGCCCGGTGCACATCTGCAGCCTGACGTTCGCGGGCGCGGGTGCGTATTTGCAGGAAACCGAGTCATGCCTCCAGCAGGCGCGGGCGCTCGTGGACGACGGGATCGCGGGCAAGTTGCAGGTGCTGTGGTCTGAACCGATCCGGGAGCGCCTGAAGCAGGGCAGCAAGGAGCCATTGATTGCGGGGCTGCTCGCGTGTGGCACAGCGGCGGAGGCGCGCGCGTATCTGCTGAACGTGTGCCAGAACAAGCTCGAAACGGCTGAGCTGATCAATCGCTATCTCAAGCGGATCGTGGTCAAGCCGGTCAGGCTCGCGGACTTCAAACCTGTGCATGGCCTGGTGCAACAGTCCGAGATCCCCGAACTGGCGCAGGAATTCCAGGCGTACCTGGAGCAACAGATCAAGGATATGGAGCGCGACAACGACGACGATGCGCTGCCGATGTTGAAAATCGAGTAATTGAGTCATCGGGCGCGCCAACAGGAGATGGGGGCAATGCTGAAAAAATGGGTCTTCGCAAAACTTGAACCGGTGCAGGATCAGGCGCTCGTGATCGTGCGTGATCCGCTCGGCCTGACCGTCAATCTATCGACCGACCTGCACAACTGGAGCCTTGAAAACGGTTTTGTCTCGTTTGCCTGCAATACCAACCTGCTTTTTCGCTACAAATACGAATTCATCCGCGCACATGAAGATGTGAAAAAGCTGCTCATCCTGGATCAAACGCCGCTGTCGCGCCGGCAGCAGGCCGGAACGCAGTCACGCCAGTCGCGCGCGACGCCGCCGTTCTACCCCGATGTGCTGGCGCTGGCATCCCCGCAGGCGCGCATCGATCTCGATCTGCGCCAATACTTGATCGAGGAGACAAATGATCCATTGTGGCCTCACGAGACAAACCAGCCGAAGTACGCCCAGTTGATTGCGCGCCACCTCCCGGCTGTCCTCAAGGCGTATGAAAACCTGCGCGTCGCTGACAGATCGCGCTTTACCGACAGCGATTTCGAGACAATCGTCGGATACGCCGCACTGGGTGCGCCGCAGGCGGCGTTTACAAAACCCAGCGCGCAAACCTACTGGGAGATTGGTTTGCTGGCGCACAATCAACTGGAAGCGCTGGACGCGATTGCGCCGGATTTGTCGCGGCGCATCCACGACGAACTGCGCAAGGCCGCGCCACCATTCTGCTGGTTTGCCGACGCGAACGCGGACACAGACACGGTCATTCGCGCCTTCTACACATCCCTCGTCCTCGCCCAGCACACGAATTACTGGAAGTTGCTGCTGGCGAATGTGGACCCCGGCTACAAGGCCTATTCGGAGATTGACCCCGCAGTGCTGGACTATGCCGGCCCTGAACTGGTGCGCTCTGACCCCGCCCAGGCCGAACAGGATATCCAATCGATGGAACGCGAACTATCCAAAGAAGCGCTCACGATGATCCTGCTCGACGAGTTGAAGATCAACGAACCGGGCGGGTTTGCGGGGCTGATCGAACGCGAGCGCTACTCCCCGCTCCTGCGCTCGCTGGCATTGTGTCTGGCCTTGAAGGATCTGTTGAACACACCGGTGCGACCAGCGGCGGGAGCTCAGGTGGCGGCCGCTGGCCGTGCCACGGCGCATCAACGCATTGCCGCCGTGCTGTTCCCAGAAGATACGCCCGCGCTTGCTCTGGCTGGCAAGGGCGCCCGGCGGCAGAAGGGTGCGACCGCCCGGAACCCGCTGCCACTTCCTGGGATATCACCTGCTGCCAGCCTCAACCTGGTCGACCTGCGCCCGTCGCGCGCGTGGGCCAACCTCAGGCAGGCGTATGGCCTGGCGCGCGAGCTGCTGGGGTTGCGCAAGGAACTGGACGCGACCTACAAAACGATCAAACTGGCCAAGCCAGGTGAGGTCACGTTCCAGACGTTCTGGCAGGCCTGGAACGACAAACACCTCAACCGCCTGGAATATACCCTGTCGGCGCTCGAACGACTGGTGGACAGCCCCGACCTGTTGCTGCCGCGCGCCGAGGACGAGTTGCCTTCGCTCTTTGGCAACGCGCTGTCCGAGATCCGGCTGCGTATCCGGGATATCTCCAGGGACGCGCACACCTTTCTCGATGCGCTCAATGGCGCTTTCCAGGACATGATCGCCGCGCAGTATCCGGGCTGGGCCGCTGGCGCGGCCACGCCAGCAGGCGCGCCCGATGCCCCCGTGTTAACCGCGCAATTCATCACGCGTTGCCTCAAACCCAACTGGGACCCGCAGACCGAGAAGGCCGCGCTGTTCATCTTCGACGGCATGCGCTACGACATCTGGGATCAGTTGCTGCGCCCGATGCTGACCGATCACATGGAACTGCTGCGCGACTACCCCGCGGCGTCGATCCTGCCCCCGGAGACGCAACTGACGCGCAAGGCGATCAGCGCCGGCGCGTTCCCGCTCGATTTCCGTTCAACCGATGCAGAAGGGGCGCTGTTGAAGACGGCGCTGGCGCGCGAATTCAACATCACTGGCGACGTGGAGACGCTGACGCCCGAAGGCTCCGGCGCCGGTGAGACGGTGCGGTACCGCGCCGGCAACCTGGATGTCTATATCTTCGAACTGTGCGACAGGGAATTGCACAAGATCCAGGTGAAGAAGCTCCCCGATGGGCGCGAAACCACCACGCGTCCGCTGGCGTTTGTGTACGAGCAGGCGATCAAGAACATCATCGATACCGAAGTGATGGGCATCATGCGGACGCTCAAACCCGGCACGAAGGTTTTCATCACAGCGGATCACGGTTTCGGGCGCGTAGGGCGCGCCCCGCTGTGGCTCGAACCCACTGACCTGAACGAGATGCAGGATTGCAGCTATCTCAACTGCTGGCTGCGCGTGCCGGCGGCGGACGTTAACGCCAAGACACGCGCCAACAGCATCGCCTTCACACCGGAGCAACTGCGCGTGCCCAGCATTGAAACCCGCGTCAACCGGGCGACGGGCGTCAGTTACCAGAAGCAGTTCGCCGCCATCCTGTTCCCAAAGACCGGCTATGCGTTCAGCCGGGGCGGCTCGCAATTCAGCCCGGATGCCTATTCGCATGGCGGCATCTCGATCCAGGAACTGCTCATCCCGATGGTCGTGCTGCGCGTAAAACCGCAGGATGAAGGCGCGCTCTCGCTTGGGCCGATCGAAGGCGCCAACGATATCGTCGAGGGCGCGGAACTGGCCGCGCGGATACATCTGCGACCCGCGCGCGGCGCGTCTGCGGCTGCCGGCGACGACGGCGAGCGGGAGCTGCGGGTGGAAGTGGATGCCGGTTACGACGCGGACGACCCGGAGCGCGATGTGTTGCCGCGCCAGATCCACTACGTGCCGGCGCATGGGCTGGACGTGACGTATCGGTTCAAGCCCGACGCCGGCGAGGCCACGGCGGACGAACGCCGCAGTGGCGTCATGCAACGCACGCTGACAATCGCGGTCAGCTTCCACGAGGGCCGGCGGCTGGTGCGCAAGTCGCAGACCTTCCCGTTTACGGTGCGGTTGAACAACGAGAAGGTCGTCAGGCGCGTGCCGGCGGCGCTGAGCAGCATTTTGGGGATGATGCCAAAAGGATAAGGAATCAGATGGCTCTCACAAAGCCCACAAAG
>CAIXPS010000155.1 GCA_903921365.1 uncultured bacterium
GCGAACGCGCGCCCTGCTGGGCGGCAAGCGCCAGGGCATCGGCAATGTGCTGGCGGCCATGCTGGGTATCGTGACACCCTTCTGCTCCTGTTCGGCGGTGCCGCTCTTCATCGGTTTTGTCGAGAGCGGCATCCCGCTGGGTGTGACGTTCTCCTTCCTGATCGCTGCGCCTACGATTAATGAGGTCGCGGTGATTCTGCTGTACGGCATGTTCGGCTGGCAGATCGCGGCGCTGTATGTCGCCTCCGGTCTGGTCATCGCCATCATCGCCGGCATGATCATCGGGCGGCTCAAGCTGGAGCGCTATGTAGAAGATTTCGTGTGGCAGCTCAAGGCCGGGACAGGCGGACTGCAAGAGCACCTTACCTGGGAAGATCGCATTTATCGCGCATGGGAAAGCGTGAAAGAGATCGTCGGCAAGGTGTGGATCTACGTCGTTATCGGTATCGCCGTTGGCGCTGGTATTCACGGCTTTGTCCCCGAAAGCGCGCTAGCCAGCATCATGGGCAGCCAGGCATGGTGGTCCGTCCCGGCAGCGGTACTTATCGGTATTCCGCTGTATTCGAATGCGGCAGGCGTGGTGCCGATCGTCGGCGCGCTGATTGAGAAAGGCGCCAGCCTGGGCACGGCGCTGGCCTTCATGATGTCCGTCGTGGGCTTAAGCCTGCCCAAGATGATCATCCTGCGCCGCGTGTTGAAGCCGCAACTCATCGTTGTCTTTGTCGGCGTAATAGCCGGCGCCATCATCATCACAGGCTACATGTTCAACCTGCTCATCCGCTGATAAAGAAGGGCAACGATGCGCCAAGCAGGGTGTTCACAAGCACGCTGCGATCCAGGTACTTGTTGCCGCGTTCGCACGATGTCTCAGGCGCAAACAGGCAGGCGTGACACGCCGCGCCGTGCAGTGAGACCGCCGTCTGGCTGGGATGATGCTCAGCGCAGGTGGGATCGGAACTGCACAGTTGCGCGGACTCCAGGGCGATCTCGATATGTCGCGCCAACTCACTGGTTTCACCCAGGCGCACCAAGCCGCCCAGCGTGCCCTCACTGTCGGGCGCCGAGGTGTAGATCAACACGCCTGCCATCGGCCCATGCTGTTGATCGTGTTCGCGCGAGTAGATGCGCTCGCGGACGCTGGCCTGGCTGTACCCGCATTCGAGCGCAAACTGGCGCATCAGGCTGTGCGCAAAGGTGTGTAAAAGCACGTATCGGATGCCGGGATAGTTGCCATCCGGATCCTGGATGCCACGAGCGATTCGCCACTTGTGATGCCCGTCGCGGAACTCGGCATCCACCTTCATCACTTCCGGCCTGGCAAGCCAGTGTTGCAGGCGCTGTTCATCAAACTGGATAAAGATGCCTTCGCCGCGCACATCGGATGCCGGCACCCAGCGGGCCGGGGTTCGTGATATTGGCGCCAGTTTGTTCCCCACGCATTCGATGTCAAGATCGGCCAGTTCGCCGGGCGCATCCAGGCGGGTGAAGCCGGTGAACGCGCGGACTTCGCGCATTTTCTCGACCAGCACCACCTGCTTGATCGCCTCGCGATAGGCGGCGGGGACCGGAACCGAGCGCAATACGAAATCGTCCGACGCGGCGTTGCGCGTGGGCTGCGAAAACGCCTGCCATTCCGGCGCTTTTAAGCTGTCGCGTTGTTCGGGCGCGTCCTGTGATGGGGTCGTGCTCGCGCCTGATCCGTCCGCTTGCTGGCGCGCTCTGTATCGCAGAACCGCGTCCCACACGTCCTGATGTTGA
>CAIXPS010000156.1 GCA_903921365.1 uncultured bacterium
ACAAATAGCCGAAACCGGATGGCGACCTCATCACCGGCAGTCCAGTGCGCGCCGCGATCCCACGACGGCGTCTGGGTGGTGGCGAAGGTATACATCGTGTCGCGGCGCATGCCGGGCGCTTCGATGCGCCATGTGGCGCGCGCTCGGTCGGCGCTCTCCTCGACGGTCAGCCCGTAGTTGCCAAAGCGGCTGCCCTGTTCGGTAAGCAGGATGCAGGCGATGCCGTCGCGCGGCGCATAGGCGCTGATGCACGGCGTGGTTACGTCACCGGTCAGGATCTGCAAGCGCGAGGGTGCGACATCCTCATTACTTAAGCGACTTAAGCGCGGCACATCGGTAATCAGCACCGGCGCATCCGGGCCGATGTCGCGCGGCTCGCGCACCATCGGCGGATAGGTGTACGGACGGCAGGTGAAGCGGTTGCCGTTGTAGGCTGCGGCGGGCAACATGACGAAGTTGTCGCCCGACCAGCCGTCAAATTGACACTCGATTGCCACGGCGACCTCATCCGCTGCGCCGTCTATGACGCGGAATACAGCCTCGCCGTCAACGACATCTTCCCTGCCCACGGCGGGCGTGAGCGCTAGCGCGACGGTAATCTGCCAGGTTGCGCCGGCGAACTGGGCGGCGATCTCGGTCGTGCCTTGTGCGGCGATGCGGTGTGTCTGATGCGTGAGTTCGCGCGCGTCGTCGAACTGGCTGAGGCGGGCGCGCAGTGTGTATGGGCTGAGAGTGCTTGTGCTGGAGTGCATAAACGCGATTGTATGCCCCCGGTGGTGTGACTGCAAACGCGCAAAAAGTGCGTGAGCGCAGTACAATGACCGTGATATACGACCGCGATATACAGCACAGGAGACAACTCATGCCCGCTAAATTTACGACCGAACAACGCATTGAACTGATCGCCAAAATACGAACTCTGCCCGAACAGTTGGCAGACGCGGTGCGCGGCCTGACAGCCGAGGAACTTACCACGCACTATCTGCCGCAGGAATGGACCGTGGCGCAGAACGTCCATCATGTGGCCGATGCGCACGTGATCGTGTTCTATCGCCTGAAGCAGATGCTCACAAGCGACCGTCCGCAGTTTCAGGCGATTAACACGGATGCGTGGGCTGCTTCGATTGACGCGGATAACGCCGCTGTGGCGACATCGCTTGACCTTCTGCGCGGGCTGCATGCGCGCTGGGCGACGCTGCTTGATGGCCTGACCGAAGAGCAGTGGCAACGCACAGCACTGCGCGCCAATGGCATGGAAGTCGGCATCGAAGACCTGTTGCGCATCTATTCAGGTCACGGCGAGAACCACATTCAGCAGATCAAGAACACATTGGCGGCGAAAATGGTATGACTCAACCCAACCTGATCTTCGTTTTTGCCGACCAGCTGCGCTATCAGGCCACCGGCTTCGGCGGCGACCCCAACGCGCGCACTCCCCATCTGGATGCGCTGGCGCAACAGAGTCTGTGCTTTACGAATGCGATTTCCGGTTGTCCGGTGTGCTGTCCGGCGCGCGCCTCGCTGCTCACCGGCCAGTACCCGCACGAGCACGGCGTGTTCATGAACGACGTCTGCCTCAGCGACGATGCGGTCTCGCTGGCAGAGGCGTTCGCGTCTGCCGGGTACGACACCGCCTATATCGGCAAGTGGCACCTCGACGGCCATGGGCGCAAGAACTACATCCCGCCCGAACGGCGGCATGGCTTCCAACACTGGGAAGTGCTGGAGTGCACGCACGACTACAACCACTCGCTCTACTATGCCGGGGACGACCCGACGCTGCGCGTGTGGGAGGGCTATGATGCAGCAGCACAGACGCGCGCGGCGCAAGCGTACATGCGTGAGCACGCCGGTCAGAATCCCTACGCGCTCGTGCTGTCGTGGGGGCCGCCGCACAATCCGTACGACACCGCGCCGGAACCTTTTAACGCCATGTACGACCCCGCGGCGCTGACGTTGCGCCCGAACGTCCCGCCGGAGTTTGAGGCACAGGCGCGCCGCGATCTGGCCGGATATTACGCGCATATCAGCGCGCTCGATGCGCTCGTTGGCGATCTGCTGGCGACGCTTGATCAGACCGGCGACCGCGAGAACACGGTCTTCGTATTCTGGTCGGATCATGGCGACATGCTGGGCTCGCAGGGGCAGTGGCGCAAGCAGCGCCCGTGGGAGGAATCGATCCACGTGCCGCTGTTGATCCATGCCCCCAGGCTGTTCGGCGCCGTTGGCCGGCAGGTCGATGCGCTGATCAACACCCCGGACTTGATGCCCACGCTGCTTGATTTGTGCGGCGTGGCTGTGCCCACTACTGTGAGCGGCGATAGCTACGCGGCCTATCTGCGCGGCGACGAGGATGCGCCTGTGGATGCCGTGCTGCTGGCGTGCCTCCAGCCCTTCGGAGAATTTACGCGCGCGCAACACGGCGGGCGCGAGTACCGTGGTGTGCGCACCCTGCGCCATACTTACGCGCGCGACCTGAGCGGCGCGTGGTTGTTATATGACAACCTGAACGATCCATTTCAACGCCACAACCTGGTGAACCTGGCATCCCACGCGGTCGCGCAAGCCGCGCTGGATGCGCAGCTCGACCGGCTGCTGGCGTTGTACGATGACGAATTTCTGCCCGGGCCTGTTTATGTGAACCTGTGGGATTAC
>CAIXPS010000157.1 GCA_903921365.1 uncultured bacterium
CCAAATAGCAGCATGAAGGGGAGGGTCAGATAACCGTTCAGGCTGCCCATGTAGTCGAGTAGCATTACCGGGTATGTGGCGCTGCCGATGGCGACCCCGATGCCGCGCAACAACGGCGCAGGCTCGCCATGCATCACCTGCAGCATGGGCGCGAGGTCTAATCCCTCATCGTAATAGAAGCCGGGCAAGGTCAACTGATGCAGCGAGATGCCGAGAAAGAGGCACAGTGCGAGGGCAAGGGCGAGATATGAAGAGAGCCGAATGACGGTTGACGAAACTGTGCTCAGTGGTGTTCGCCGCCCTGTTTCCGTCCTTCGGCTCGTCTCATCCATTCGTCGAATACTAGTCGCGGAATTCTATTCGGCGTTCATAATCTGAGCGAGCGCCTCAGCGCCGCCCGAGATGTCGAGTAACTCACTGGTAATGCCTTGCTGGCGCGCCTTGTTGTACGACAGTGTGTAACTGGTAATCAAGTCTGAAGCGCTATCGGTGGCATTGCGCATGGCCGCCATGCGAGCGGCATGTTCGCTCGCCAGTGATTCGAGCACAGCTTGATACACCTGCAACTCGGTCAGGCGTGGAAGCAGCGTGTCCAGAATCTCCGACGGGCCAGGTTCGAAGTCATACACTGGGCGCGGGACTGTGTGCGTGACTGTAGAAATGAGGTCAGATGCCACCAGCGGGAGCAAGCGCTTGATAACAGGCTTCTGCACCGCGCGGCTGCGGAATTCGGTGTATGCCAGATACACTTCGTCGGCTTTGCCTGACAGAAAATCATCGGTCAACGTGCGCGTAGCGCCTGTGGTGTCGAGCAATGTGGGGCGTGGGGGTAGGCCAGAGAAGTCGGCGATCAGGTTGCCGCCGCGCCGATAGATGTAGTCCCGCCCCTTTTTGCCAATCGTGACATAGCCCGTTGGCTTGCCCAGGTCGCGCGCATATTCCATGGCGATGCGCGCCACATTCGTGTTGAACGCGCCCGCCAACCCACGATCGGATGAGACCAACAGGATGAAAACGTTCTTAACCTCTGCCCGGCTGGTGAGCAACGGGTGACGGGCTTCGCCGCCAACAAGTGAGGCGACACTGGCCAGCAATTCACGCGCCTTGCTCGCATACGGGCGGGTCGAGGTTACCTGATCCTGCGCGCGCCGCACCTTGCTTGCGCTGACGGCCTCAAGCGCGCGCGTGATCTGACGGATATTCTTGATGCTCCGGATGCGCCGGCGAATTTCTCGTGCTGTAGCCATAGACCTATGGTATCGAAAGACGGCGATACCCGACGCCTAACGGCGCCGGATATCGTTCGTGCTAGGCAGTCCAGGTGCGGTTGAAGTTGTCGATTGCCGCTTTCAATTTCGCTGATGTGTCATCGCTGACGCGCTTCTCTGCCAGAATTGCGTTGACGATGTCGGGCTGAGCCGAATCCATGTACGAAAGGAACGCCGACTCCCAAGCCGCAACCTTGCTCACCGGGATGTTGTCCAGATAGCCATTCGTGGCGGCGAAGATCGCAGTGACCTCGGCGGCCAGCGAGCGCGGCTCATACTGCTTCTGCTTGAGCAGTTCGGTCAGGCGGCGGCCGCGTTCCAACTGCGCCAGCGTGGCCTTGTCGAGGTCGCTGCCGAAACTGGCAAAGGCCTGTAACTCGCGGAACTGCGCCAGTTCAAGCTTCATGCGCCCTGCTACCTGCTTCATCGCTTTGGTCTGCGCGTCGCCGCCCACGCGGCTCACGCTCAAGCCGACGCTGATGGCGGGGCGGATACCTGCGTTAAACAAGTCCGTCTCCATGAACAACTGACCGTCGGTGATCGAAATCACGTTCGTCGGCACATAGGCCGAGATGTCGCCCAGTTGCGTCTCGATGATGGGCAGCGCCGTCACCGACCCACCTGAGTTAGGATCGCGCACAAGCTTGTAGCCCTGGCCCAGTTGCTTCAAGTCGTGCTTGGCATTCTCTTCGCCCAAAGCGCCGCTGTACACCTTGGCATTCACACCCTGGCCGTTGCCCCAGTCGCTCGACTCATCCGCCTTGCGAATGACGAAGTTCGGCGCGATACGAGCCGCGCGCTCCAGCAAGCGGGAATGCAGGTAAACAATATCGCCCGGATTCGCTTCGCGTCCCGGCGGGCGGCGCAGCAACAATGACCCCTGGCGATACGAGTAGGCATGATTAGCCAGGTCGTCATATCCGCATCGTGCATCGATGAAGCGATCC
>CAIXPS010000158.1 GCA_903921365.1 uncultured bacterium
AATTCGAGTTTGAGTGTGTCGCCCAGGTTGAGAACCTGTCCCAATACTCCTCTGGCAGACAGATAGCTTTTGATGATAAATGGGCGCAGCCACGTAGGGGCAAGCTTTTTCGTAACTCTTCTAAGTGCCAATCGAAACTCCGGGTATGTTTGGACTGTATAGTACAACGAGCGATGATGCCGACTCCGCGACTAAGTCCCTTCCATCTCAATTGGCTTTGAAAATGGCTCCATTTCGGTGATCGGCTTGCCAAACGCGATCTTGGGATACGCGTTGATGAATGTGTCCACCATGACCTGCAGGAGCGCCGGTTCATCGGGTTTCTCCCACAGCCATTGCAACGCCGCTGGCACATCGGCTTCTTGTGAGACAGTGTGCCCGGGCAAGCCATAAGCGACAGCGACTTTAGCGTAATCTGGCGCGTTGTATCCCCACAGGGTAGATTGGTAGCGCTCATCAAAGTAACTCTGCTGGAACTGTCGCACCATGCCGTGACATCTGTTATTCAGGATGACGATCTTGATGGGCAGGCGGTTTCGCGCGACCGTCTGTAGTTCCTGGATGTTGCACTGAAAACCGCCGTCACCCGCAACCACGACGACGGGTCGTGGCGCAGCGACGCACGCTGCGCCAATTGCGGCGGGTAGGGAAAAGCCCATTGAACCCATGCCGCCTGAGGTGAGAAAACGCTGGTCAGGCTGCACCTCAATGGATTGTCCAGCCCACATCTGGTGTTGACCCACATCAATGGCGTATGCAGAAGCACTCGTCGATGCAGCCGATAACTGATGCAGAAATACGTTCGGGTTAATCCCCGGCATGTTGGCGGCTTCGGCGGTGTCCGGCCAGGCGTTTCTCAAAGTTGCGATCTCTCCCAGCCATTCAGTGCGTTCTGTAAATCGCTGTGACGGCTCGCGCGCGACGCCAATGGCAGTAGCGAGGAATTGCTTCAGATCTGCCACGATTGGAACGCATCCAATGACTCGGTTGTTGATTTCGCCGGGTTCGCAATCCACATGATAGATTGTCCGCGCGCCCTTAAAAGCGGCTGTTTCCGAACCGGTCTGACGGATATCCAGCCGGCTGCCCAGGACAAGCAGAAAATCAGACTGGCCTATCGCCAGGTTCGCCCAGCGATTTCCATAGCTACCGATCATTCCCACACGCAGGCGGTGTGAATAAGGCAACACATCCACACCCATGAGCGAATTGACGACCGGCACGTTCACCAGGTCGATAAATTCGCGCACGAGATCGCATGCCTGGGCAGAGCGTATACCGCCGCCCACCAGTATCAGCGGGCGTTTTGCTTCTCGGATCGCGACGAGCATCTCTTCTATCTGTGCACTGCTCACTATTGGAGAGGTCGTCTTCGCTGCGGCGGCTGCTGCTGCCGCGATATCTGCCTGCGTAATATCGCCTCTCTGCACATCCATCGGGATATCCAGGAGCACGGGGCCGGGGCGTCCGCTGGTTGCGAGGTCAAACGCCCGCTGCAGCATAACCGGTATGTCCCCGGATTCACGCACTTGCCAGGTGGCCTTGGTGATTGGCTGGGCCATCGAGACGATGTCTGTTTCCTGGAAACCGAGCTGGCGTATTGCGCGATCGCCTTTTATCTCGCTGCGATTGACTTGGCCGGTGATGAAGATGGCGGGCGAAGAGTCAAAGTAGCAACTGCCAATCCCCGTCAGTAGATTTGTAGCGCCGGGTCCGCTGGTTGCCAGGGCAACACCGGGCACACCCATCATACGCCCGCTGGCGTCTGCGGCAAATGCAGCAGCTTGTTCGTGATGCACACTTACAATCCTGATGTTGCCGTTGCGATAAAAAGAATCCACCAGGTGGGTGATCATACCGCCCACCAGTTCAAACACACAGGATACCTTGTGCTCGTTGAGCGCCAATGCAATATAGTCAGTTGCTTTCATTACTTCTCCCGTCGGGCTGATTGTATCGTATGGTGCGCCGTATCGCCTCTTTCAGATCGACTGTCTGGCGCAGATTCAGGGTCTGTTGAGCCAGCTGGGTCGAAGGAACATAGCGGTGTGATGCGCCTCGCATGCCGGCAACTGGCGTGCCGGCAACTGGCGCGCGGGCGATCAGCACGTCGGGTTTGGGTTCAAAGAGGGTCGCAACTGTTGCCGCAAGTTCAGCGATGGTCAGTCCGTCCTCTGAACCCACGTTATAGGGTTGGCATTCTTTACCACGGAGCAGGATTGTCCACAGCCAGATTGCAAGGTCGGCGGCATAAAGGTAAGAGCGATAGGGGGCGCCGTCGCCGTTCACCCGAATTGGCGTTCCATTTAAGCCATCCCGTATGAAGTTGCCAATCGCGTAACGCCCATCCAGCGGCAGATAGGGTCCGACAAATGCAAAACACCGCGCGATTTTAACGGGGAGACCGTGCCTGGCCTGATACAACGCGCCTTCCAACTCCGCAATACGCTTGGCTTCACCGTAGGCACTGCCGGGTGTTGTGGTTGATGGGGCGCCGCCATATGTTTCGGGGATGTGCGTTTGCTCTGACGGTGGTTGCCCATAGACGGCGCCAGAGCTTGTCAGCAGGCACCCTTGTGCATCGCACCGACGAGCCAGTTCAAGCGCGCGGCGCGACCCTTGCACGATGATATCCATTACTGTTAATTCGTCATGGGCAACCGTGTCCATCTCGGCGGCTGCGTGGATGACATGCGAGAAGCGCTGTTCTGGAAATTCAAAGGTGCGCGCGTCGCCCGGCCACAAGCCGATGCTTGGGTGGTTGGCCAGATGCGGGACTTTATGACGAAACGCAGCGGGGTTGCGCGTGAGGACGCACGCGTTTGCATTCAACCCGAACTTGTCGTTTGCCCAGATGAAACTCTCTAACAGCCAGCAGCCGAAAAATCCTGTTCCGCCGGTGATAAAGATGTGTTGTCCGCGGAGCTGTTCCCATAAGTCGCGGGTGTGGTCCAGTATCAGATCCAGATCACGCGCGAGTGGATTTGCGACTCGCATATTATTCCCAGGCGTCGATGCGAATGGCCTCGGGCGAAATACCGCGCTCGCGCAAGTCATGGGAAAA
>CAIXPS010000159.1 GCA_903921365.1 uncultured bacterium
GCTGGACATCGACCCGCCGGGCGCTTTCACGCTGTGGCGCTCGGTGGGTTGGACGACGCACCCCGCCACGCCGGTAGGCCGATTCAGCGGGCTGCTGGATTCCGCGCAGAACGCGTTGCTGCAGGACGAAGCTGTCGCGGCGGAACGCGCCGGGACAGTGTTGATCCCCATCCCGCCGGATTCGCCGATTGAGACGATGGTCGTGGGGCAGGCGCGGGCGATGATGGGCGTCCACACCGACGCCGGCGCGGCTTGGGGCGTGCTGACGGCGCACCTGCGCCAGTTGCTCGTTGCGTTGACGCAATCGCCGCAGGCCGCGCTTGCGCTCGTGCTGGCGCCGGATGGCCGCGCCGCGCGGTTGGCACACCAGGGGAGCAATCCATTGCTGATCGACCTGAGCGCGTTGAGTATCCGCGCCTTCTTGTGGGACGGGCGCATGCCGGCCCGCGAGTGGGTCGCCCAGGGCGACATCATCGGGCTGCCCGATCGCCTGACCGTGTCCGGCGGGATGTCCTTCGAACTGCCGTTCAACCACGGATTCGACCTGACCTACCGGCATCGCGTCACCGCGCGCGTGGAACTGGCGATCTATGACGGCGCGACACGCGTGCCGGTGTCGTTGTGCGCGCCATGACCGCCACCCTAAACGCTGCCATCGTTGGCGCAACGGTCAGGCATACATGCATGCGCTCTTTGCGAGGGTTGGACTTGCGCGCAATGACACCTTAAGACTGCCCCTCGCAAGGTTGGGCATACAGAATGTGTGCAGTGTCTTACGATCCGCGACAAATGCGCCGGGACAACTTATAACTTTCATCCTCCTCGGCCTCGCGCAAGTGGTTCCCGCAGGGAAGCTGTTGTCGTCCTGGCTGTTTGACCCTAAAACAGGGTGTAAGTGCCAAGTTTATTGGAGATGTTCATTGGCTCTCGCGACTCTAATCAATTCGGCCTTGGTCTGGTCAAAAACGATGGCCACCAACACCCTGCATTGCTCAAATAATCTGGGCGCTAACAGGCGCAGTGCGCTGACATCTTTAGCAGAGATTCGTGCGTTTTGTGCCGTAATGATGAGCGTGTTGGCCACCATTTTGTCCAACCAGTGCTGCTATATCAGTATGAGAAAGTACTGGCTATATTAAACCCGCATTTTGCAAAATGTCTTTGACAGCTTTAGCTGTTTCCCTCCAAATTGTTTCCGACTGTCCAGGACACATTGGCAATGCGCCAACCCGTGGTCGATCAGGATCATGCAATATGACGTTACCAGGAAACAAGGTATATGCACTTGATGCAATATCTTCTGGAAGTTGATTAGTGCCTGGTTTATATCTAATTTCGCCGGCATACAAGTACATTTTTGCTATATCATCTTCAACGCATGACTGCTGTCCATCCCCTAAATCAAACCATTTGTATTTGGCGTCGAAAACGATTAATTTCTCCGCGTACTTACCACGCCATACTTCGATTGTCATGTCAGGATTGAATTTAGGGCCTCTTGTGGCAACAATGCCTGATTGAATGGTTCGATAATTGAAATACTCAGGTTCGTAGCACAATCTAACACTAGTATCCTGCTTGACTAGTTCGATCTGAGCGCCTTTTACTATATCAAGGTGGAACTCATCTTCTGTCATCCGAAATATTCCCTGTGTGCCTTTTATTCGATACCCATCCTTCAACAACATCCTCTTCACACCTAGTGCCATACGCAGCACCGACCAGAGTTGGTATATTTCCCATATCTTGCGCATATGTAGTTCCGACGTGAATTGTTCTGTATTCCACGAGATACGAAGCTTTTGCTGGAAGTCAAGATACAGTCTATAAAAACGATTGTAGTGTGGATGTTTTTGCAGAACTTGTGTAGGCCTAAGCATCGCAATGTTTGTCCCTA
>CAIXPS010000160.1 GCA_903921365.1 uncultured bacterium
CCATGAAGATACGTGAGGGATCTGTGAATGGCAGATACCGATCGGAACTTCTCGTGGCGGCAAGGTGACGCACTAACCGACGAAGCAGCCAAAGCGCTCAACCTTCAGCACCCAGAGAATCCTGGTGCTACCGTTGTGGTCGTCATTTCACACGACTGTGATCTGACTGCAGTCGCCGACAAGGAACCTGAATCCGAGATCATCGTGGGACAGCGCATTGATAAGCTGGGCGCAGACTCCTATGGAAAGACTGCTCGACGTCTTCATATCGAGTACCAAACAACGGCGGGGCCGGTGGCGCTGGAGTTGATGGCGACCGACAAGCGACCAATCAGTAAACCGGTACTGTTTGGGACAGACCCTCGCCAGGACATGTGGCTGGACGGACGTGGTACTGTGATCCTTCAGCGTTGGCTGGCCGCTCGTTATCACCGTGCGGCATTTCCAGAGGCATTTGAAGATCGTCTGCGTGCCGCAAATATCCCGGGCAAGCGCACATTTTTCAAGAAGTTAGAGAGCATCTTGGCGGTTGGGGGTGATTACCTACGTGCCCTTCTATTCGATCTCGATGGTGGCCAGGACGTTGAACGAGCGTCACAAGAAGATCTCTATCAACTGGGCATCATGGTCCTGTACGATAGTCTTCGGGACGAGCCGACTGCTGCTGCGGCTGCCACAAAGGCTGCAGAGGAGTTGGAAGATCTGTTTGAAGCAGCTTTTCACTCGCATGACGCTGGATGGCAAAACATATGCCTCAAGTACTGCGACCCAGTTTCTGATAGCGCGATCACTGTCGCTGAGCGAGAGCTACTCAAGCAGTGGCGCTTGGAACATATGAGTGTCCAAGACGATCCGCCACACCCGATGATCACTGACTGACGCCACTGACGGACGGTCAAACATGTGCAAAACACAGTTCATACGGTTCCGCTGTTTTTGAAGCGCAAGGCTTCTTTGAGTGTCATTTTTGCTGGACCGGTGTCGACTGTCACGCTGACTACGCTAGACCCGTCGGGTGTCACTGATGACGCGTTTGCCTTTTCGAAGATGGCGGCAATTCGATCCATGGCGCTCGGCTTGACCTGGTAGCGTTGGGTTTCACTTGCTGCCCACTGGCGAATTTCCTCCAATTTGAATCGCACAAGCTTTCCAACGAGGTAATGCGGAATCTCCATCTCGATGCGCTTGGCCGCGTTAGTGAAATAGTACTTGGGCAGTTTTGTCGCGCGGGCAGCTTCGGCATCTGTAATGAAGGGGCTGGCAGTCGGCTCGTACATGCCGGGCTGCGCGACTGCCTGGATGCTTCGATTAGAGGAATCAGCATTGACGCGGTCGGCAGCGTGCTGGACCGCGAAAGCATGCGAGTTTTCGCGGACGCGTTTTTGGCTTGCCTCATACGCAACGATATCCTCCATGGCGTAAGTCACCCGTTTGGACAGCTTGATGTAGGCCGGTCCTCGGTCTTCCATCCTCCACCGCTGCAGCGTCTTTGGGCTGACTCCCCAACGCTTTCCAAGCTCGATCTCATTCAGATGTAAATCGGTCATCACTTTCTCCATATAAAAAAGGGACCCGCATTCAGGCGTAGAACCCTGGAGAAGCCAACTTGTCGCGTGGATGGCGGCGATGTTCGTTGCGGCGAAACTGGCTGCATCGCCCGGAATCGAACTTTTGTAGTTCCCAGTCCGGCAACTCGGCGCACGAAACTTTTGCGTCGGCTGCGTCGAATTTCACAGGTAAATCAAGCTACAATTCACTACCGGTACAGACACACGCCCTCACTCTCATGGAGCGTTGGGATAGACGTTGGACTGCACCACCATTAAAAACAATGACTTAACAATATGTCGTCCAACGCGATTGGGTTTTTATCCGTTCGTGTAGGCGCTGTGTAGGTTTTTGTCTGTCGATCGATTGAAAGCCTCAGG
>CAIXPS010000161.1 GCA_903921365.1 uncultured bacterium
ACCTTGACAAATGGGTTGGGTATGAGGACAAGGTGAAACAGCAGCAGGTGGAAGTGGAGCGCGCCGAGGCGCTGCTCCAGTTGGAGCTGAAGCAGGCTGATGACGAGATTGCGCGATTGCCTGTCTACCAGCGAGATTTGGTCACCGCACAGACTGCCGCGACTGAAGCATCCGTTGCGCTTCAAGCGGCTGACGCTGAGATAGCCGAGATAGACCGCCAGCGCGAACGTGTGCGCGCGTTGCGCGGGCAGCGCACCCAGGCTGAAGAACGATTGAAGGCGATCCGAGTTGAAGTCGATGGGCTGAATACAGAACGCGCCAGGCATCAGGCTGCGCTGGTCCAGTACCAGTCCGCCATTGACCAGCGGGTAGAGATCGAACGGGGTCACGCCGCGCACCTGGATGCCGTTAAGACTAACAATGCGTTGAACCTTAAATTGACCAGTCTGGTTGATCTGAATGCGCGCAAAACTGGAGCGGAAACCCAGATAGCGGATGCGCGCCGGCGACTGGAGAGCGAGCGCGATGCTGCGCGCCGGCAGTTGGCCGATCTGCAACGACAGTCGGACGCGGCCAACATGACCGAGCAATTGGCGCTATTGAATGACCAGAAAAATGCGCTGGTTGAGAAGCAAAAGACGCGCGACGGGGCGGCGCAGACGCTTGTGGAGTCGCGCGAGCAATTGGCGGAACTGAAGGCGCAAAACGACGGGCTCAAGCTGAAAATGAAGGAGCTCAAAACGCGCATCGACGCGCTCTCAAGCGTCGGCGCCATCTGCCCGACCTGTGGTCGAGAACTCGCCGAGCAGGATCGCGAACGCATCCTTGCGGAGTGGAAGGCCCTGGGGCGCGAATCAGGCGATAAGTATCGGGCAAGCGATGAACTCAGTAAAACGCTGACCGCAACACGCAGCACGCTGGAAGTGCAGATCAGTGCGGCAGACAAAGCCCTGGTGAAACTGCCCGCGTTGCAACGCGAGATTACCGCAATGGAAGAACGGATTGCGCGTTCCAAAGAGGCGGCGGTCAAGATACCGGAATCGCGCGATGACCTGCAGCGCGTGGATGCGATTCTGACGGCGGACGGTTACGCGCAGGATGCGCGGGTGGCGCTTGCAGCGGTCACGCATGAGTTAACGGAATTAGGATATGACGCGGTTGCGCACCGCCGGCTGCGCGATGTGGAAATGCCCAGGCTGCTGGTATTTGTTGATCGCAAAATTCAACTGGACCGGGCTGCGCTGGGTATTGAATCGGAGCACCACGCGCTTGAAGCGCTTAACCTGCGTGAGGCAGCCGTGGCAGATCGGCAGGGGAAAGAGGAAGGGGCGCTGGCGCAACTCAAGGTAGACATCGCGGCCTGCGAAATAGTGTTGCAACGCGCCCCCCAGGTTGAGGCGCTGGCAAACCGCGTCCGAAACGATTTCTTTGCGGCGCAACGCAAGGTGGGCGAGGCCAATCAGCGCGTTCAGTCGTGCAGGATGCTTGAGGATAAACGTGAGCGCTTGTGGGCCGAGATCGATGGCTTGCTCAAGCGGAAGACAGTGCTTGCCGAGTTGCGCACGGCTTTCAGCAAGAATGGCGTGCCCGCCATGATTATTGAGGCGATTCTGCCTGAACTCGAAAACACGTCGCGGGAATTGCTCAGCAAGATGACCAATGGCCGCATGAACGTCCGTTTCGAGACACAACGGCAGACGTTGAAAGGCGACGTGAGCGAAACACTCGACTTGCGTATTTCCGATGAACTGGGCGAGCGACCCTACGAGATGTTCAGCGGCGGTGAGGCATTCCGCATTAACTTCGCAGTCCGCGTTGCATTGAGCAAGCTGCTAGCCAATCGCGCCAACGCGCGGTTGCAGACGCTTTTCGTCGATGAGGGATTCGGGACGCAGGACGCGGCCGGTCGCGAGCGCCTGGTCGAGGCGATACGATCCATACAGGATGACTTTGAGCTGATCATGGTCATCACCCACATCGATGAACTGAAGGATGCCTTCCCGGCCCGAATCGACATTACCAAGTCGATCGAAGGCGGCAGCAGGGCGCGTGTGACGTGAGGGTCGCCGAGCCGAGGTGGGATTTGGTATAGTGTCAAATTGATCCGCGCAGCACGCGGGTCAGGAGAGGAAGATATGAAAGCCTTGGTTGTGCGCACGGGCGGGTTCGCCGGGATACAGATGACGACGACGGTAGACACCGCTGCCTTGAGCCCGGAAGATGTCTTGCAGTTTCAACAGTTGATTAAAAGCAGCGGGTTCTTCAGCCTGCCCGCGACGATCACGGCGTCGAAGGCTCAGCCTGACCGCTTTCAGTACCAGGTCACGATTGAAGATGGCGGTAAATCTCACACGGTGACTGTCAGTGAATCCTCACTCCCGAGTAGCGTCAAACCTCTGCTGGACTTTGTCAATCGGAACGCCAAACGCACCTCATAAACCAAACACCCCGCATCAGGCGGGGTGTTTGGTTATTACGTTGTTCGGCAAGCAGTGGTTAGACTTTTGCCAGCTTGATAATGCGTCCGCCGACAATCCACTCGACAACGTAAATGTTGCCGGCAGGATCAGCCGCGATGCCGTGCGGGCTGTTAAACAAACCGGGGTGAATCAGGTCCTTGGGAAGGTTGGGCCAACCCTTCACCTTGACGACGTCTTCCTGCGCGCCGAGGTGGCAGACCAGTTTGTCGTTGCCATCCAGGATGGTGATTCGCGCATACAACTCTGGAACAAGCAGGAACCCGCCAAGGGTGACGAAGCCGTCGGGGCTGGTCAATATTTCTGACCCGAAGGCGCGTTTGTACACCCCTTCAACGTCGTATACCTGCACGCGGTGATTGCTGCGATCTGCGACGTACAGTTCCGGCTCGGACTTGCGCGTGTCTACCCAGATCCCATGTGGGCAGCTAAAGGCGCCGGTTTTGCCTTCCTCGCCGTTGATGCTATTCAAGTACTTTCCGGTCTTCTCATAGCGGTGAATGTAATTGGAACCATAGCCGTCAGTCACCCAGATATCGCCATTGCCCCCATGCCGCTCCTCGTTCACGGCTGCCCAGGTTGGCGTGTAGTTTGCCTTCTGGTATACCGGATGATCGGGGCGTTCCAGGTTCAACACTGTCTGACCGTCAAGCGTGGTTTTTACGACCTCCCGCGAGTTCTGATCGGTCAACCAC
>CAIXPS010000162.1 GCA_903921365.1 uncultured bacterium
CATGCCCTGATCGCGCAACAGCTTCAAGCTGCGCATGATCAGCGCGCGCGCCAGCCCTATGCGGCGCCACGGCCGGCGCACGCAGATCGGGTCGGTCCAGCCGCGTTTGATGCCCATCTTTTCGTTTTCGCGCTCGAAGATACTATTCAGCACCATTCCCGCAACTTCGTTCGAGCGCGTGTCCCAGGCCACCTGCCACAGATGCGGTTGCGCATCCGGCCAGCTCAAGTAACTCTGATAGTCTTCCTCGGTGCTGGGGCGATGTCCCCAGTGATCACGGAACGCTTCATTAGAGGCTTCCCAGATCGCGCGGCGATGCTCCGGCAGGACGGGGCGCACCTCAAGCCCATCGGGCAGCGGCCACTCAGCCGGCACATCCGACAAGTCAGGACGCACCATCATGAAACTATACCGGATCGGCGCGTAGCCGGCGTGCTTCAAGAGCGCCATGCGCTGCTGCGCGCCTTCCATCAGGAACACCTGCAAGAAGCGCGGCTCGGTGGTCGGATGCGACGCGGCGATCTCGCGAATGCGCGTTTCCTCCCAGGTCAGCACGGCGCGCCCGATGCCCTTGCCGCGATACTCGGGGTGCACAGCGCCATACAAGCCGTAAATGCGCTCGCCCACGTCATTGACCCACCACCACACGCGACCAAAGCCAATCAGTTTCCCGTTTACTTCGGCAATAACCATATCGGTATTCAGGTCGCAGTGGGTCACGTGCGCGAAATCGCTTGCCAGCACCTCGACTGTAACGATCTCTTCGATATGGTCGGCCACATGACCGCTATTGATCACATCCACCATCGCCGGATAATCACTCGGCCCGGCAAACTTGCGAAATTGAAACCCCGGAATCGCCGGGATGATGTCAACTAACAAATTTTCGCGAATCATCATTAACTCCTAAAGAGAGATTGGAGATTGGAGATTGGAGATTGGCTCGACCTCCAGACACACAACCACTTACTTCGCTTCGCGCATCTTGTCTCTCGCCTGTAATCCCTAACCTCTAATCTCCAATCTCTCATCTCTTATCTCAAGCTGTCACCGCGCGCTCCCATTCCGCAATCAGCTTCTCAAGTTGATACTGCTGTGCGGCGTACTCTTTGCTCACACGTTGAACCTTGTCGGCTGTGCCGGAGGTTCCAGCGGTCTGCAGATCGCCGGCCAGTTTCACGAGCAACGCCTCGATTTGTTGAATCTGTTCTTCCATCTGCGTGACACTGCGTTCCTTTTTCTTAACCTGGTTCTCAGCCTTGCGCACTTGCGACAACTGCTGCTTCGTCTCTTCGCGTTGCTTCGACGCGCCCAGCTTCACGGCGGTCATCTTGCGATCCCGTTCGGTCAGGTATTCCTGGTAACCGCCCTTGAAGACGCGCAGCTTGCCATCATGGCGCAGATCCCATACCTGCGTGGCAAGCCGGTCGACGAGGTAACGGTCGTGCGATACAAGCAACACCGTGCCGGAAAACGTTTCCAGCACCTCCTGCAACACTTCCTGCGCCGGGATATCGAGATGGTTCGTCGGCTCGTCCAGCAAGAGCAGGTTCGCCCCTTCCAGCGCCAGAATCGCCAACGCCAGCCGGGCGCGCTCGCCGCCGCTCAACATGCTGACCAGCTTGTAGATATCGTCGCCACGGAACAGGTACTGCGCCAGATAATTGCGCGCCTGCCCGACCGAGCGCTCGCGCCCCAGCTTTTCGATGTGGTCGAGCATCTCGTCCAACACGACATTCTTGGGATTCAACATGTCATGCGCCTGCGCAAAGTAACCCACTTTCAGGCTCGCGCCCAGCTCCGCCTCGCCGGCCAACGGTTCGATTTGCCCGAGGATGGTGCGCAGGAAAGTGGTCTTGCCTGTGCCGTTTGGGCCGATCAACGCGGCGCGCTCCTGATACCACAGCTCGATATTCCCGGCATCAAACAGTTCCTTATCGGGGTAACCGATGCGCAGGTTGCGCGTGCGCAACACCATGTTGCCGCTGCGGTGCGCCGCCTTCAGGCTTACCTTCAGTTGCGGCGGGCGCGACGCGGGTTTCAGTCCCTTGAGACGTGACTCGGCCTCCGCCACGCTCCACATATTCTCCCGACTCGTCATCATCTTCTCGAGATCCATCCATTTGAGTTGCTGCAGCGCTACGGCGCCCAGTTGCTCGATCGCCATCACATCGCGCGTCAACCGTTTCATCCTGCCCCAGGCCTGCGCCAGCGCCCCGTCCGGGATGTTAGCCTTGATAAAGGCCATCTCCTTTTCCAGTCGCGCCTTCTCAGTCTCGAATATCTGGTTGTTGTGTTCCCAGCGTTCCTGGCGTTGCATCAGGTAAGCGCTGTAGTTGCCGCGAAAGATTTCGATGGCGCTGCGGCTCATCTCCCAGATCGTGTTTACCGTGCGGTCGAGAAAGTAACGGTCGTGGCTGACCACCAGGAACGCCCCGTCACGGGCGCGCAAGGTGGTCTCCAGCCATTCAACCGCCTCGATATCAAGATGATTGGTCGGCTCGTCCATGATCAGGAGATCCGGAGCTTCGAGCAAAAGGCGCGCCAGCAACGCGCGCGTCTTCTGCCCGCCGCTCAGATGATTCAAGGGCATGTCCCAGTCGGCTGCTTTGAACCCCAGACCATCGAGCGTCTGTTTGATCCGCAAATCGTAGTCATACCCGCCCGCGTGGGTAAAGGCTTCCTGCAGTTCGCTATACCGATTGAGCAACTCCTCTGACGCCTCGCCGCCCGACATGGATTCTTCCATGTGGTGCAACTGGACCTGCTGCTCCTGGAGCGCCGCAAACACAGTCAGCATCTCCTGATACACCGTGTTCGCGCGTTCGGCAAACGCCTCAACGGCTTCCTGGCGGAGATACCCGAGGCGTTTGCCTTTGGCAAGATGCATGCTGCCGCTGCTGGGCTGCGCCAGACCGGCCAGGATGAGCAACAGCGTCGTCTTGCCGATGCCGTTGGGGCCGACCAGGCCGATCTTGCCATCGTTTGGAATACCGGCAGTGAGGCCTTGAAAGACATCAAAGGCCCCAAACGACTGCCCTAGATTCGTAATTGTCATGATTGACATTGTTGTTACTCCAGACTGCGTCAGATGGCAAACACGCCGTGTTCGCGCGGGCCTTGATCCTTGATCCCACTGCGCGACTTCGCAGCCGCGCGTCCGAACAAGCGCCTCAACTTACTGATTAATTTGCGAATGAAACCTGACTTCACGGACATGACGCACACTCCGAACACTGACACGATTACTCACTACACGTAAAAAGCCACGGGATTTTGAACTTCCCGTGGCTCGGCTTGCAGACAAATAAAAAGGCCACGGGGCTTGTTTGCTCCCGTGGCCTTTTGGATTCTTTACTGGTGTTTGACTACTCTTTCACCATTGTCCTGGCAACAGGCGCAATACAACAAGGAACATCACCAAAACCGCCGGAAGCGGTCCGAATCGTAACCTTGTAAATCAAATTGAATGTCAACATGGAATACGCCTGAAGATTAAACTCTTGCAGGGAGTGTTTTACCATTTCCCGCCGCTCAAGTCAAGTATTTACAGGCGTATTTCACAAAATCATCCGTCAAAAGTCTGATGCCTGCATGATGACTATTAAAAAAATGACTCCGTACACCGCACCTGGCCGACACGCGGGTCGGCCTCTACGTCATTAATCCACGTAGCGGCGGCCCCGTGTGGCCGCCCGATCGGCGCATGCAGTCTGTACGGTTTATTTGCTTAATCTTCATTATGCAGGCAGGCATCACGCCACCAGCATCGCTTCGTCGGTGATCACATCGATGTGATGCGTCTCCTGTTCGCGATACTGTAGATCGTATAGCGCCGTGTACTCGCCGCCGAGTGCGAGCAGGGCTTCATGCGTGCCTTCCTCGGCGACGCGCCCATCCTTCAACACCACGATCTTGTCGGCGTGCTTGATCGTGCTCAGCCGCTGCGCCACGATGATGGCCGTGCGCCCTTTGAGCACGCGCGCCATGGCCTCCTGGATGGCAGTCTCTGTTTCGGTATCGACTGCCGAGGTTGCCTCATCCAGGATCAGGATGCGCGGGTTCACCAGCACCGCGCGCGCCAGCGCCACACGCTGTTTCTGGCCGCCGCTCAACCCCACGCCTCGTTCACCGACGCGGGTCTCATAGCCCTTTTGCAGGGCGCGCGCGAAGTCATCCACCTGCGCCACCTGCGAAGCCGCCACGACCTCTTCGATAGTGGCGTCAGGGTGTCCAAAAGCGATGTTATCCTTCAGCATGGCGGAGAACAGGAAGGTCTCCTGCGGCACGATCCCGATCTGACCGCGCAACCCGACGAGCGACATCTCGCGCACATCCACGCCGTCGATCAACACTTTGCCGCCGGTGACATCGTAGAAACGCGGCACCAGATTGATCACCGAAGACTTGCCCGAGCCAGTCCCGCCAAGAATCGCGACCGTCTGACCAGGTTCGACCGTGAAGGTCAATCCGGTCAACACCGGCGTCTTCAGGTCATCGGGGAATGAGAACGTCACGCCCTCAAACACCACCCGCGCCGGCCCCCGTCCCTCCTCTCCTCTTCTCCTCTCCTCTTCTCCCCCGCTCCTCTTCTCCCCGTCTCTTATCGACTCCGGCGCATCGAGGATCGCGAACAGGCGCGGGGTGGATGCCGCTGCCTGGCGCATGATGCTGACCAGCCAGCCAGTAATGCGCACCGGCCAGATGATCGACCAGATGTACCAGGTGAAAGAAAAGTACACACCGAGGGTCAGTGACCCTTCGACCAGACGGATCGCCCCGACGGCGATCATCACCAGAAACGACAACCCTGAGACGAAATCCATCATTGGAAACGCGCTGGCCTCGATTTTGGCGCGATCGACGTTCTTCGTCCGGTTGAGCATGTTTTGCGAGTCAAACTGGCCGAGTGCGTGCGGTTCGCGCGCGAACGCCTTCACCACGCGCACGCCGGCGATATTCTCCTGCAACACGGTGGTCAGCTTGCCCATCTGCTCGCGGACTGCCGTCCAGGCGGGGTCGATGCGCAGGCGGAAGCGCACAATGGCATACACCATCAACGGCATCGGGACCAGCACAGCCAGCGTCAATTGCCAATCGAGCGTCAGCAGGAGGACAAAGGTAAACAGGAATGTGCTGCCTTCGGTCAGCATCGTGATGAACCCGAAGGCGACAAACTGCTCGATGGCGTCCATGTCGCTGATCATGCGCGACATGATCTGGCCGGTCGGCATTGTGGTGTACCACGAGAACGGCAGGTATTGCAACTTGCGATACAGTTGCAGGCGCAAGTCGCGCACGACATCGGTGCCGATGACGCCCTGCAAAACGCTCTTCAGATAATTGAACATGCTGTTCAGCGCCGATGTGCCGAGCAACCCAAGACCGTAAAGAAGGACGGCGTTCATGTCCTTCATGCTGATACCCCGATCAACGACCAGGGACAGAAAATAGGGGTTTATCAGAATCAGGATCAGGGCTGCGACAGAGCAAAGCGCCAGCAGGAGCACGCGGCGCCAGTATGGCTTCACATAAGGTATGAGTCGTTTCAGGTCATTCATGGCAGTGATTCAGTTGGTTATTTACAAGAACGGATGACACAACCGGGATTCGGCGACAGCACATGGCAACAAAAAAGGCTGCGAGCAAATGATCTGCTCGCAGCCTTTCGTTTATCCCTTTTGCTGGTTACTCTAACGGCGGTGGCGGATGATTCGAGACGCGCAGAGTATGTTGCCGGGCATGAGGCAGGAGCAGAGTGCTGGTGACGCAGCACCAAAACTACCGGACAGATATCGCACCATGTAGATTGCTCCTCCTTGTGAAAAGATTTTGACCGACTTTTGGGATTCTACAGGATCAACACGAAAGTGTCAATTCCATTCCCAGGCATTCCACGTCACCGGGCCCAAACCCGCGTACTTTAGACCGCTCACGCCGCGCGACGCAAACGCCAGCAATGGCGAGTACAGCGGCACAAACAGGGCGTTCCGGGTAATCACCGTGAAGACTGCGCCGATGGCTTTGGCGCGCCCGGCCACAGTAACGCCGCCATCGCCAGATTCCGCCGCCATAATTGCCGCGTCAGTTGCCTTATCACAGTAGCCGAAGACATTGCCCTGCGTCGGTTGGCGCGACTTCTCGGTTGGGATGTCGGCGCAGCCAAACACACCGCTGAAACGCGATAACGACTGCGCCTGATACAGCGCCGCGTCGAAGTTTCGGGTCAGCAGGATGCCGCCATCGTCATAGGACGCGAAGAGCTTGCTCTTGCCGCCCAGCCCGGACACGATCTGGATGTCGACCTCGAAACCGGCGGCGGTCAACTGCTTTTGGATGATCTGGCTGACAACGTTGCGCGGTTCACGCTGGTTGGTCACGAGCGTAAAACCGAGCGTCTCGGTCACGACACTGCCGCTCTTCGTTTTTGCCTGTTTGGCACAAGGCAAGGCGTTGCACGACCAGCCGTCTTCCTCCAGCAACCCTTTCGCGCGCCCTGAATCGCTCTGAACCAGCAAGGCAGCGTTGTCCTGCCCATAGAACATGCTGCTCAGGTCGATGACCTGCGAGACTGTGACCGGGCTAACGGCGAGGTCGCGGAGGATGTCTGCCGCATTGACGGCGAGTTGGAGCGCCTGGCGCACTTTCAGCGAATCAAACGGGAAGCGCTCGGTGTTTAACACGATCTGCTCAACCAGCGGCGCCACAACCGGCGTGATTAGCAGCGGCGCGCCAACGAGGTCGTAGGCCAGCGGTTCGGCCAGTTGCGCCGCGCCGCTTTTCATCATCAGGGCAGCGCCGGCCTCGTCTTTCACAAACTTGAACGTGATTGCCGGTATCCTGCCCTGGTTTGGCAGCGGGAAAGGCTTGCTCGAACGCGCCAGGGTGATGTCGCTGCCCTTGTTCCAGGACGCGATCTCAAACGCGCCATCGCCAACCGGCTTCGCGGCGAACGGGTCAGTCAACTGCTGCGCCGGCGGCACGTCTTTTAAGAGATGTTCGGGCAGCCAGCGCACCACGCCCCAGTAATTCGGATCCGCCAGTGGCCCGGCCTGTTCAATAAACGCAGCATAGTCGCCTCGGCGTGAGAAGTATTCGAAGGGCACATCGCCGTGCAACTTTTCTGCGGCTGCCAGGCGCGCCTGCGCCGCACTCATAAAGCTGACCACAATGGTGCGCGCATCGGGCGCGGTCATGGCATACACCTTCTCCGTCAACGGGTCGTGTATCTGCGCGGCCGGCGACATGAGGGTGCGCCAACTGAAGAGCGCATCCTGGGATGTCACGGGTTGCCCATCCGTCCAACGCCAGCCTGCGCGAATCTTGAATGTGGCCTCAAAGTGGCGGTCGTCGCCGTCGCCAATCCAGTGCGCGCCGCCATTGTCGATCGTGGGCACACTCTCGCAGCCGAGCGCCACGGGCGCGCCGGATTCGTCCTGCCCGACGCAACCCACGAACAACGCCCCGAGCACGGTCTGTGCCGCCTGCGAGGATGCATATAGCGGGTGCAACGTCTCCGGCTCCCCGACAAGCGCCATCGTGATTGCCTTGGGCGGCTCCGGAGTGGCGGTCGGTGCAGGCGCGGAAGAAGTCGCGGTCGTCGCCGCTGGCACGCGCGTCGAGGTTGGCGGGAGTGCCGTCGCTTGCGCCGCCGACGCGGGTTCACTGGTTGAAGTCACCGGGGTCGCCAAGGCGGCATTTTCGCGCAGGGGAGTTGGTGAAGTGGAGCAGGCGCTGAGCGCGATGCATAACGCCACAACCACCATCGGCACACTGCGCGCGCGGTTATGGCCGACGCCGGGCGTCTGTTGTCGAGCTTTCGTCATTCCTTCGTCCCTCGTCCTTCGCACCCGGTATTTGTGGTCATCAATGGCCATACTTCATGCTTCATACTTCATCATTGCTCTGTCCACTGCCTCCAGAATCGGCAGTGCCTCCAGAATCGGCGGTGCCTTCAGAATCGGCGGTGCGGGCGTCGTGTTCGCGCTGCAACTGATCGGTTCGTTGTGCGCTGCGCTGCCGCGTGATGAATTCGGACTGTTCGCGGCGCCAGCGGGCAATCTCGGCGTGATTGCCATTCAACAATACATCAGGCACGCGCCAGCCGCGAAACTCAGCCGGGCGGGTGTAGTGCGGGTATTCGAGCATGCCGTGGACGTGAGATTCCTGGCGCGTGGCCCAAGCCGGCAACACACCCGGCACCTGGCGCGACACGGCGTCAATAATGACCATGG
>CAIXPS010000163.1 GCA_903921365.1 uncultured bacterium
GTTAGCGACATCGGTTAGAAACCGACGTCTGGATCACAGAGAAACCCGCTTCGCGGGTTAAGAACATGATAACCCGCGAAGCGGGTTTCCAACCGATCGCGGCTGCTAGCGCGGCCAGGCGGGCTCGTAGGCGCTGAGGATGCGATCGCACAACTGGTCGAATTTCTCATTGACCTTCTGGCGCGCCGGATCTGCTGTGTGCCAGGCCGCAACCTCCTCAATCCCGCGTGAAAATGGAATCGTGGCTGCAAATCCCGGCACGAGGCGCTTGATCTTGCTGTTATCAAAGATCAGGCTGTGCGTCTTGTCGCCCAATAGTCCCGCGCCCCAGTTCGGGTCGTAGGCAGCCAGCAGGTCAGATGGCACATGCACAATCTTCGCAGTGGCGCCAAACGCATGCGCGACGATCTCGAAAATCTGGTTCCACGACAGCCATTCGTCGCTCGTGATATGGACGGCCTCGCCGATGGCGCGTGAATTGCCGAGCAGCCCGACAAATCCTTTGGCGAAATCCGCGTGGTGGGTGAGCGTCCACAGCGAACTGCCATCGCCGTGGACGATGACCTGCTTGCCCTTTAACATGCGATCCACAACCGTATAGCCGCCGTCCATGGGCAGCACGGTGCGATCGTACGTAACTTTCATATCACTTCCTCACTGATCACTCGCAGATGAGTGAGATTATCGATCAGTTCCAAAGATTGGTTACTGCTGCGAATCACCTTATCACAACTGGCACATATGCATTTAGCGCCCATGGCGGCGGCTGGGTGAGCCAGGGGCTGAACAATACCCAGTCGCTGACCCCATTCCCAACACCCAGCGGATTGGTCACTTGCACGCTCGATACGATGTTGTTTGGTCCGGACGGGTCGCCCCACCAGTTACCGCGCGCATCGATTACCACATGCGGGGTGTTGTTCAAGATGCCCACACCATATGGCGGATTACTCACCAGGCCATTGTTATAGATGCTGCTCCGCGTCACCGTGAAGGATGCGTTTGTCGATGCGATCCCTGGCCCCTTGTTGTCATGAATATGGCACTGTTGTATCTGCGCGTTGTCGCCATTGATTGCCAGAGCGCCCAGGCTGGCCCCACCCGAATACGAGATGTCGCAGTAGGCCAGCCGCAGCACAGAACCGGCATACGCGTAGAGGTAGTACCAGTCCCCAGGCTGGCGCGTGCCGGGCGTCAGCACGGAGGTGAATGTGATGGGTTGCAGGAACGCGCCCTGCGCGATCAGCGAGCCGCCGCTGTTAATGAGTATGCCCGTGCCGCCTGGCGTGAAGCGCAATTGGCTGCCGGGCGTGATGGTGAGAGCCACGCTGTTATAAATCGAGTGCTGAGAATTGAGAATGATGGGCGCGCCATTCAGCGCCGCTGGCGAACCATCCAGGACATTGCTGTAAGTGGCGTTGCCGCCATAAATGAACACGGCATCAGGGTTATTCCCCGCCAGAGTGATGTTGTGGTATGCCGGCGACATGTTGAGCGTGGTCTGGTAGATCGCCTGTGCGCTGCTGCTGAGAACGCTCACGCTGTCCAGTTGCGGCGCGATGCCGTCTCCTGTGAGATACAAACCGATGCCCAGCGTGTTGCGGATGGCGCAATGGGCGATGTGGATATCACTCGTTCCCATGTACATCGCATAACCCAGGCTGAGGCCGGTATAGGCGATGTCGCAGTGCGACAGTCGCCCGGTTGACCCACTGTAGAAATACAGAAAGTACCAGTCGCCGGGTTGGGGGCTGACTGCGTTTGATGTGAAGGTGATCGGCAGTGTTGGCGTGCCCTGCGCGATCAGCGAACCGCCGCTGTTCACGACCAGGCCCGTGCCGCCGGGCGTGAAGCGCAACTGGCTGCCGGGCGCGATGGTGAGAGCCACAGTGTTGTAAACAGAGTGCTCAGCATTGAGAATGATGGGCGCGCCATTCAGCGCCGCTGGCGAACCGTCCAGGACATTGCTGTAGGTGGCGTTGCCGCTATAAATGAACACGGCATCGGGGTTATTCCCGGCCAGAGTGATGTTGTGGTAGGCCGGCGACATGTTGAGCGTGTTCTGGTAGATCGCCTGCGCGCTGCTGCTGAGAACGGTCACGCTGTCCAGTTGTGGCGCGATGCCGTCTCCTGTGAGATATAAACCGATGCCCAGCGTGTTGCGGATGGCGCAATAGGCGATGTGGATATCA
>CAIXPS010000164.1 GCA_903921365.1 uncultured bacterium
CCTGCCGTTGGAAGAACTCATACTGTTCGACGGTGATGCATGGAAGCTCCCGAAACTCTCGCTCCAGGACGTTATACAGGGTTGAGGCGCGCAAGTTGGTGCGCGTCAGAACCGCGATACGCTTGTAAGGATAATCGAGTTGTCCGCCAGTCAGCGTCCGCATCTGCCGGCCGATCCAGCGCGCCTCCGCTTCGGGATCGGCCGCATGAGTAACCCGGATGGGTTCTCCCGCATCGCAACACTCCGCCGGGGTGATCGCCGTGTGGCGTTTGTTGAAGGTCGCCGCCACCGAATCGGCCGCCTTCAGCAGTATCTTCGTCGAACGATAGTTCAGATCGAGCGACAGCGCGACTGCCTTGAACTCCTTCTTAAACAGCGCAACTACTTTGTCGGGTTCGGATCCTCGCCAGCCATACAGCGTCTGATCTATATCGCCGATCATGGCAATATTGCCGTGCCGGCGCGCAAACGCGCGCACGATGTCGTACTCCGGCAGATTCGTGTCCTGCATCTCGTCCACCTGCACGAAGTCGAAGCGCGTCTCCCAGCGCTCACGAACGTCGGGCAGATCGCGCAATGCTGCGCGGGCGTAGTAGATCAAGTCTGAAAAATCCAGCGCGTGACGCTCGCGCAGCGCGCGCTGATACTGGCATGCCTTGCCGATATATTCGGATGTTCCAAAGCTCGCAAACACCTGCCGTTCTGGAAAACGGATCGAGAGCGCGGCATCATCTGCGACTGTTTTGGCATCGGTGATTTTGCTAAAGAGGTCGTTCAGCGCATTGTTGCGCTCGTTTTCTTTCGCAAACTTGAGGTCAATCTCGAAGATTTCGTTGATCAAGTCCTTGCAATCGCGATCGTCGTAAATCACAAAGTCGGTTGGCAGACCAATGGCGCGCGCCTCAGATCGCAACAACTGCGCGCATAGCGCGTGGAACGTTTTTAACGTCGCGGCGCGCGCGACGCCGGCATTGTACTGGGTTAAGCGCTGACGCATCTCCTGGGCGGCGCGGTTTGTGAACGTCAGGCACAAGATGCGATCAGGCGCGATGCCGCTTTTGACTGCGGCGATCACCCGTTCGGCCAGCACGCGCGTCTTGCCGGTGCCGACCGGCGCCAGCACCAGCACGGCGCCCTTCAGCCGGTTGATGATTTCGTTCTGTTGAGGGTTTAGATCGGTATTGTCGCAACTCATTTGAGATTAGAGATTGGAGACTAGATGTGATCAACTGACTTCAGTGCTTCGGCGGGCGTCAGGCTGAGTACCACTTCGCCGGCGCGCAGGCGCTGCTCTTGATCCAGCGTCACCAGGGTTGTTCCAAAGCGGATGGCGACAGCAATATAGACAGCATCGCTTCCTCTCAGGTGAAAGCGCGCCGCGACATCAACAGCCTGTTGCGCCAATGGGTCATCAAGCGGTATCACGATTAGTTGAGGCCACTTCCTGAGCGTTGCTGCGAACCGTTGCGCGAGAACACCATCACCCTGGACACGACTGATCGTCGCTGCGACTTCAGGAAATAACAGCGTTGGCACGATGACCGGTGCTGTGGTCTTGCGAACCCAGTCCAGAAACCGGACACTGTCTTGATGTCCTTTTTCATTCGCGTTGAAGCCATTCAGGAAAACACTGGCATCAATCGTATAGCGTTCACGTTTAGACATATGGGGTGATGATGACTATTCAAGCTGGCATGTCTATCGCCGCATTTTCGACAATGCATCGACGCTATTCATCTCAGGCGGCCAGGATTCGGACAGTAAAGCCCCAAGACGCTCAAGTTCCTTCCATATATCCTCATCCCCATACCCTTGCTCAGGGTTCTCGCCGGGTAGTGGATCGACGGGCATTAAAACAGCAACAGGTGTGCCACGCAGCGTGACAATGTAATGGGCACGTTGTTCCTGCACGTCGTGAACAATCGCAGACGCGTTCGCTTTTAACTCTCGGATGCCAATTTTAGGCATAACAACCTCAACAGTACTTGACCACATACACCTTTGGCATAGATGTGGTCACGAAAGAGACTACATTATATAACGATTCTTGGTTTCTCGTGCCTGCTCAGTTATACTACCCCTGTGTCAACACACAATGCAGATGCAAAAAAGTCATCGCCTGAGAACCATCCGGTGCTCGTTGCTATCCTGAACAAACCAGCAGACTTTGCCATCCTGCGTGATGACTTATAGTATCGAATCCCGGTCGCGAGCGCGCCGAAGCCGTGGCCGCCCGAATGGCTGGCGTTCTACCAAACCAGGATATTTAACGACGCAGCCTTTGCCGTGCGATATTACGGCCATATCAGCAAAATCAAGGCTGTCATGCGCCGCGAGCTGTTCCCGCAGGAGATGCATAACCCGAACGCGCCGCACTGGATAATGACCGCAACAACAATCTGGAATCAGCAGACTGGAAAGTTCTCCGCTTCAGCACGGAACAAGTGCGTGAAGGCAAATCCAGATACTGCGTACAGCAACTCCCGTTATACTTTACTCAAAGAGGTGTGATCAATGGCGCAAACGTCTGATCTTTTGCCTGAAACCGTTACTTGGCTTCTGGAACCCGAATCCCCCGGCGTGCGTTATCTAGCACTGCGTGACTTGCCGGACCTCGCCGAAGATGATGCGGAATTGCGCGCAGCACGCCAGGCCGCGCACACAAACGGACCGATCGCAAAGATTCTCTCTGAGATGGATCCGGCTGGCTTCTGGGTCGTGCCCGGCCACGGCTATAACCCGAAGTACCGCTCCACGGTGTGGGCGCTCCTGACGCTCGCCCAACTGGGTGCGTCAGCGCAGGTTGACGAGCGGGTTGCCAGGGGGTGCGCCTACCTACTCGATCATGGCGAGTTCACAAACAGTCCTGTTCCCGGTAGGACGATCAAATGCCTGCAGGGCAACAGTTGTTGGGCCATGCTTGAGCTGGGCGTCGATGATCCGCGACTATACACGGCATTGGAGTGGCTGGCGCGCAGCATTACGGGCGAGGGGGTCGCACCCGCCGGGGATCTCTCTGTTGGGCTGAGCTATTCGGCGCAGGACACCAGTGGGCCGGGTTTCGCCTGCCGGATGAACGCCCACCTGCCGTGCGCGTGGGGCGCAACCAAAGCCATGCTGGCGCTCAGCCGCTGTCCGGCACAGCGCCGCAGCGCTGTCATGAACCGCGCCATTGCGCAGGGTGTCGATTTTCTCTTGAGCACCGATCCAGCCGCGGCAGCCTATCCGGCCGGAAGAGGCAAAGCGCCCAGCAGAAACTGGTTCAAGTTTGGATTCCCGCAGTTCTACGTCGCCGATGTGCTGCAGGTCGTGGAAGTGCTCGTGGCTTTGGGCTACGGCAAGGACCCGCGCTTGGCCAATGCGCTCGCGCTCATCGAGTCAATGAAAGATGCAGCCGGCTGCTGGAGCCAGGAGAACGGCTATCCCGGCCGCACGTGGATCAGCTTTGGCCAGCAGCACAAGCCCAGCAAGTGGGTGACCTTGCGGGCACTACGCGCGCTGCAGGCTGTGGCCCAAACCGAATAACGAGCCGCCGTTGTGCAACGCGTGCGTGCAGCCCCCGGCCAAGGCCTCGACCTCCAGGCGCGCCACGTTGGATGTCGAGTCTATAGGCCAATGGCATTTAGTTAAGCCTGAATACGCTTGCCGTACAGGTGATATCGCAGTCTCTTGGAGTGCTTAAGAACCTGACGTGGCAATGTGCGTCCAGGGCGATGACGTGTTGGGTTCATCATGAATAAGGTATATAGGTCTTGCACGACTTTGTCGGTACTTGCTTCAGGATCTGCGAGCAATGCGGCGTGACTGCACGGATGAAGCGAATACAACCATCCATGACACGTACGGCATTGGACTTACGCATGGCGATCACATCGATGTCTGGCCCTCTTTGAGCAGATCTTCCCAGAGGTAATCGGTGTAGGCCTTGTCAGCATATACAGTCGCACCGGCAGGAAGATCGAGATCAGTCACCTTGGTGCCTGATTGTATAACGTTTCCCAGTCTAACAGGACGTTTTTGTCGAGTACTATTGTGCACCTTATGTATCTCAATCGGCATTTTGGCGCATAGACCAATTGCGAAACAGAATCCATACTGTCTGAGTCATTTCACTTTACAGGCAGGCACAACAATTACACTTCAACTACACTTTAGGAGCGCTTTAATTGCGCTATTTGTAGCGAGCGTTGCGATGCTCAGCAGCGTCCTCGTCTGCACCAGGTATGTGTATGCCGCGACCCGCATCGTGACGACGACGCAGGATGGCGGTGTTGGCTCGTTGCGCCAGGCGATCCTCGACGCGCAGCCGGGCGATGCCATCGTTTTTAACCCCGGCGTGTTTAGCGCCTCGCTGACGCTGCAACTGGCTGGTCAGATCGAGGTGAGCAAGTCGTTGACGATTGACGGTTCGGGCGCCGGCATCGTAACTCCGACACTGAGCGGTTTTGGGTACAACCGCATTTTCCAGGTGGACAGCGGCATCATGCTGTCGA
>CAIXPS010000165.1 GCA_903921365.1 uncultured bacterium
CTGCAGCTGGTTCTGCGGCAGCAGGGCGCCGCTCGACACCGGGTTGGGCAACGACACGCCCTGGAACTGGGTGAAGGTCCGCACGTCGACTTCCAGGTTGGCCGTGCAGGCGCCAGACATCCACACCATGTTATTGCAGACTGAGGTCTTGAAGGCGGCCGCGGTCGGAGCGGTGGCCGCCGTCTGCAGCGTGCCGACGCGGATCTGCCGGGCGGCGACGTCGGTGGCGCTCTCCAGGGCCGTGGCGACCATGAACACCATGCCGATCTCGACGATGCCGATGAGCAGCATCACGAACGGCAGGGCGATCAGCGCGAACTCCACTGCGGTCGCCGCGCGCGCATCGCGCCAGGCGACGGCCGCCGCGCTGCGGCAAGCCCCGCCAAGACGCCCCGCCCAGAGGAAGCGGCAGACGCACTGGAGGATCACCGGCTCCATCCGCCTAGCCGGTGATGTGGTTGGTGGCGACGGCCGCGTTGAACATCGTGCTCATCGCCGCGGTGATGTCGGCCGGGGCGTTCGCGGTGAAATAGAACCCCGGCGAGGCGCAGGACTGCAGGGCGGGGGGAATGTTCGGGATGTTGGCGTTGGCGTAGCCGTCCTCGTTGCCGGCGAAGCTCGCGTTCGGATTGGTGATGGTCTGGTAGGGGATGTAGAGCACCGCGATGCGGATTCCGGCCGACTTCAGGGTCGTGCACAGCGCCGTGTTGATCGTGGTCGCGTGGTTGCTGCCCGACCACGAGCCGTTCCAGTAGGTCTGGCTGTCCTGCGAGCCGTCGGTGACCAGGAACACCCAGGGCTGGCGGCTGGTCACCGTGTTGCCTGTGCCGATGCCGTAGTTGGTGATGATCGTCTGCGCCGTTGGCAGGGCGTTCTCGAAATGGGTGCCGCCGGACCCGAGATTGCTGTTCACGCCGGTGTCCAGCAGCGTCGGCAGGTTCGACGCGGCGGTGCTCAGGGTGGCCATGCCCGTGGTGTCGTCGGTGTAGGTCAGGGCGTTGTATTCATAGGCGTAACGGATGAACGGATAGAGGCCGATCCGGAACTGGTGGGTGTATTTCTGCGTCGCCTTGGCGGTCTGCATCAGCTGCTGCACCGCATAGCCGACGGCGTCGAGGCGCAGCTGGATGCAGGCCGACGTCCCCGCCTGCGAGCAGAAGCTGACCGACGAGGCGTTCCTGTAGGCCACCCCTGGGGCGGATTCGCCGTACTGGCGCGTCAGGGCGTAACCCTGACTCCCCGACATGTGGCAAGCCAGTGTGCAGCCGTTCGGGTATTGCGAGAGATTGTCCGGATTGATCGACGCCAGAACATTCTGTCCGTCCGTCGTGGACGGCAGCCCCATGGAGCCCGACACATCGAGCAGCAGGTAGAAATCGAGATACGGTGGCATCCCGTTCTGGGCGGACGAGGACACAGACAGCGGCAATGAGGTGATGCGGAACAAACCAAGGAAGATCGGCGAATAGGTCCCGGTCGCTGTCACTGTTGAGTTGATATAGCCGTTATTCTTGCTGACGCTGGCGCTCAGACTGACATTCGACATGATCAATATATTGGCCGCGTTGCGATTGAAGATCGCCGTCGCATTGGTCACCCCCAC
>CAIXPS010000166.1 GCA_903921365.1 uncultured bacterium
CGTTCATCGTCGCGGTGCAGATGCCATTGAACGGAATAAGGACGTGGATCGAAGGGTGGCACGATGCCAGCATCGACATAGACGCGCACCAACAGCATGCCGCAATCGACGCCCGCACCAAGCACATCGGCTTGATGATGATAGGGCGTGCCAAGCCAGCGCCGTGCCTCCGCGACCACGGCAGCCCTCTGGATATTGATATTTTGGCTCATTTTCAGCCCCGATGCTAGAATGCGTTTGCAATAACCATCGTTATATGATATGTTGAGATAACGATTTCGGAGATTTCGATGCTTAAGGCCAAAGATTATGTGGCCGACCTGGCCGCGAGGGGCATGTACCACTTCACCACCGACGCTATGCGCGCGGCTTTGGGGCGGTCGCCCGTTGCTTCTCAGTTGTCCCTAGGTCGCCTGGTCAAACAGGGGCTGGTGGCCAGCCCCGTGCGCGGCTTTCACGTTATCCTGCCGCCGGAATACAAAAAGCTCGGTTGCTTACCAGCCGATCAGTTTATCCCCGCGCTTATGCAGGAGCTGAAGGCTCCTTATTATGTGGGACTTCTGTCCGCCGCCCAGTATCACGGCGCGGCGCATCATAGTCCGCAGGAATTTCAGGTTCTTGTTTCCAAAGCGCGTCGTCCCATAATTTGTGGCTCGGTGCGCGTCGCCTTTTTCGTGCGCAAGCGCATTGCGGAAATTCCGACGCAAAGTTTTAACACCCCGCGCGGCACTGTTCTTGTTTCAACCGTCGAAGCGACCGCCTTCGACCTCGTGGGCTATGCTCACCATGCGGGCGGACTCGATCAGGTCGCAACCGTTCTCGCGGAACTTGCCGAGCAGATAAAACCGGATCAGCTCGCAGCGCTTGCCTCGACGGTTCCGCTGCCATGGGCGCAGCGTTTAGGATATCTGCTCGAACGTATTGGCGCCGGAGATAAAACGGGTGCGCTTAAAAAATATGTGCGCGAGACGGCAAAGGACGCAACGCCGCTCTTGCCAGGCGCATCTGTTGATGGAATGGCCGTCGACAAAAACTGGCGCCTTATCTTAAACACTGAAGTCGAGGTTGAAGACCTATGATCCCACGCGATTACATCACAGAGTGGCGCGCCTCAGCGCCATGGGTTCCGGACTGGCAAGTTGAACAGGATTTGGTCATCAGTCGCGCGTTGGTGGACATCTTCACACATCCGCTTCTCAGCAAGTCTCTGGCCTTTCGCGGCGGCACCGCGCTTTACAAAATGCACATCAAGCCTGCGGCCAGATATTCGGAGGATATAGATCTCGTGCAAGTCACGGCTGAGCCAATCGGCCCGGTTTTGGAAGCGTTGCGAGAAAAACTCGATCACTGGCTCGGCAGTCCGACCTGGAAACAGAACGAAGGTCGCGTCACCCTCAATTACCGCTTCGGCTCGGAAGATGTACCACCGCTCAATCTGCGCCTTAAGATCGAAATCAATTCCCGCGAGCATTTCACGGTGTTCGGATTTACCCAAATACCCTTCGCCGTATCTTCACGCTGGTATTCGGGAACCGCCGCGATCACGACCTATGAACTCGACGAACTCCTCGGCACCAAATTGCGCGCGCTGTATCAGCGCCGTAAAGGACGCGATCTTTTCGATCTGGCCATAGCGCTTGAAAACCCTGCGGTCGATCCGGCGCGCATCGTTTCCGCTTTCTCGGAATATGTGGAACGTGAGGGCAACCGCATCACCCGCGCTTTGTTTGAGAAAAACTTAATCGCCAAACTGGCATCACCGCAATTTACCGCTGACATCACCCCTTTGCTGGCATCGGGTTATACTTGGCAGATGGAAAAAGCTGCGCATGAGGTTTCCACACGCCTGATTGCTCTTCTGCCGGGCGATCCCTGGAAAGGCGAAAACCAGTAAACTCAATACATCGAGAGTTCGGGCGGCGGCACGAAGGGAAAGCCGCGAAAATTGGCGAGATTGCTAAATCGGCTCTGACATGTCGCCATCGTCTTGTCGCAGCCCTTGTAAACGACGAAGCTGTCGCCCACCGCTGGCAGATAATCGAGGGGACGCGAAAGGGTTAAACCCGATGTCGTTGATTGCCGCACCGTGCGCGACACGCCGACATTTGCGCCGCTTTCAAACGTGATGGTGCCTTGATCGTAGGTATCCGTTGCCGATCCGGACCATGGGATGAATGTCAGTGTCGGGCTGGTACCGACTGTGCCGGACGCGCCATTGGCAGACTTTACCATCGTGCAAAGCCCATCATAGAGCGTGTTGAGGCAGTTCGGTTGCCAGATGTCGCGCGGCATATCGACAGCCAGCTTGTTAAGCATGGATTTGACCGTCATTTTGCAGCTGAGGCGTCCGATATTGTCCACCGTTGCGACGAGCCCGTGAAAGGACACGACCGCCGCGTTGCCAATGACTGTGCCACCTGGCGCTGTGAGCACCGCGCGCGCCCGTTCAATCGTTGCGCCGTCGAAGCGGCCTTCGCGCACAGCGATAGGCCATGATAACCCTGCGATGGTGGATGTCGGCTTGAAAGAAATATCAATCGACTGTTCGTCGATGTCGATTCCGCAAGTCTGTTTCAGCTTGAGGCCGTCGATGAGAATATCGCCCGCCACATAAACCAGCAACGGGCCACCAGATACCGGAATGGTGACCGTGTATTGCGCGTTCGTATAACGGGCGACGGTGCTATCAGCCAGTGTGATGGTAAAACAATCGGCAAAAGTAAGTTCGCGGTTATTTGCCAGCGCGGATATGACGGTGGATGGGGCTGATTTCATGGGATCACCGTCATCAGTTTGACTTCATGCAATGTCCACAAATTGGCCATGAATTCCTCGAAGTCCTGCGCGTCGGCA
>CAIXPS010000167.1 GCA_903921365.1 uncultured bacterium
GGGTCTACCAGTATTTCACGCCCAAGGAGTTGCGCGACCAGGCCCGCAAGGACAGCGCCGCCCCGCGCAACGCCTACGAACTGGCCTTCCGCAACCAGTTCTTCACGCCGCGCTATGTGGTCGAGTTTCTGGTTGATAATACGCTTGGGCGCATCTGGTATGAGATGACGCAAGGCGAAACTGACCTGAAAAACTCATGCCGCTATCTGGTGCGCCGACCGATCGAGGTGTTCTTGCCTGAGACTGGTTTTGAAGGTGAGAATTTTGGATATCAGTCGCATGAACTGATCTTTGATGAGGGTTGGCGCAGGTTACCAGACGATCTTCCGATTGAAGACATTTTGCATGTAGGACTCGCCATTGATGGTTATGACGAGCGCATGTTACGCCCATTGTCTATCAACAATCCCGACCAGCCTGTTATTGCGGTGGGTGATCTAGCCAACGCCCGACTGGACGAGTACGCGAAGACTGGCGTGTGGCGCGGTAATTCGCTAGAACTCTGGTTGTGCCTGTTTTTCGAGCAGCGGCGACATCATCATTTCGGGCCATTGCCGGAGGGCAAAGCAGCAGATATCGTTCGTGCGCTGTATCATGCCTGGCGAGGGGCACTGCAACGCGAAAGCGAAGAGACCGACCAGACCGCGTTGCTGCGACAGCCCGTCTATATCAAACCACGACCGCAGAAAGACCCGCGCGATATCAAAATGTTGGACCCAGCCTGCGGCAGCATGCATTTCGGGTTATATGCATTTGACTTGTTTGAGCGCATCTACGAAGAAACGTGGGACATGTATGCCAAGAGTCACAGGTTGGAAGAGGAACTGCTGACCAAGGCCTACGCGACGAAAGAAGCGTTCATGCGCGATGTGCCGCGCTTAATCATTGAGCACAACATCCACGGCATTGACATCGACCCACGAGCGGTGCAGATTGCCGGACTGTCGCTGTGGTTGCGTGCGCAACGAAGCTGGCAAACACAGGGCGTGCGTGCACAGGATCGCCCGGACATCAAGCGTTCCAATATCGTGTGCGCCGAGCCGATGCCGGGTGAAGTCGCGTTCCTGGACGAGTTCATTAAACAGAAGCTGGGTGCAACGCCAGAAGGCCGTCTACTGGGGCAATTGGTGAGGCGTGTATTCGACGCGATGAAACTGGCCGGCGAGGCTGGCTCATTGTTGAAGATTGAGGAGGAGATCGCTGTACCGCTGACCGAGGCCAAAGATCGCTGGCTGGCAGCAGGGAATACACTGGAACAGGTCCCGATGTTTGGCGACACTACGCCAAAGCAGTTGGCGATGGGACTGGATGTGCGCGGCATCACTGACGAAGGTTTCTGGGATCGCGCCGAGGGGCTGATCTATACCGCACTGCGTGCTTATGCGGAACAGGCGGAAGGCGGCAGTTATCAGCGTAGGTTGTTCGCCGACGACGCTGCGCGGGGTTTTGCCTTTATCGACTTATGCCGGAAGCGTTATGACTTGGTATTAATGAATCCGCCGTTCGGTAGCCCAAGCCATGGATCAGGTCAACACCTGAGTAAAACATATCCGTTCATGTGGTCAGATATTTATGCAGCTTTCATTCAAAGGGGATATAGCCTTCTCTACGATGCTGGAAGACTTGGTGCAATAACATCACGTACTTTCCTTGCACTCTACTCGTTCTCTCAGCTTCGTGAGTTATTGCTCTCTGCCATGCCTATTCAATATGTTGTAGAGTGCGGGTTAGGTGTACTCGATGATGCAACGGTACGCGCTGCTTTTTTCGTAGCAGAACGGTCAAAGCATGTTGATAGAGTAGCGATATTTGTGGATTTACGGGCAAGTACTGACCGAGCGCATGACCTGTGGAATTCGTATTTTGCAGGCAAGGGATTTGAGTCCTGTTTCTCTGTACCACTGAGTGGATTCGAACATATCCCAGGTAAACCGTTTGCTTATTGGCTACCATTTCAGCTAACTCAGTTGCTTGGATCTGGACCTTATCTTGACGCTATAAGGCTGGGACAAAATTCGGGTGACTCAGTCGCGCATGTCGCGGTTGGTGCTTCTACAGCAGATGATATGAGATTTGTCCGTTGTCATTGGGAAGTACTGCCAAGCCAAATTGGAACTTCAGAATGGGCTAGATTTGCTCACGCAATCGGTTTCACGCGTTACTACTCCCCTACATATGCAGTCTTAAACTGGTTTAGTGATGGAAGAGAATTCCTTTCAGTAACAGATGAACTAGGAAATGTTAAAGCAAGGCTTAGAGGAAAGGAGTATTTCTTTAAACCAGGCTTAATTTCGCCATATATCTCTGAGCGGGGATTAGGCTGTAGTTATCTTGCAGTAGATCACATTGTTGGGCACTCGTGCAAGTCATACCAAGATCTCAGATGTAATGGTGATGTGCTACTTGCTTATCTAAACTCTGCACTTGTAGACCTCTTCACCTGGGCACTTACCCCTGACCGCAAGCATGAAGCAGGCATCATTAGCGCTCTACCAATTCCAGGCAGGTTAACAGATACAGCTACAGCATCCCGACTTGCACAGTTGAGCCGTATATGTTGGGAGTCTATTCTTGCGCTACGTCGCGTGGAGGAATGTGATCCCCTCTATTTCCCACCTCCTAAGGATTGGGCCGGTTGCTATAAGCTGAATAAGACCAAATATCTTGCTGCGCAATGTGAAGTGGATAACATCGTAAGTTCTCTCGTACTGAACCCCGTTCGAATCACCCAGATAATCAAGACATCGGGTGCACCACACGATTTAGATGCTTGGGGATATGCATTCAATGATGGCAATGTACAAGAGATAGACGAGGAACCTCAATCACAAGATAAGGAGTACCTACAATCATTACTAAGCCATTACTTGGGCTGTATTTTCGGCCGCTGGGATATCAGTTACGCTACCGGCGAGAAGCAGTCGCCTGAGCTTCCCGATCCATTCGCTCCATTGCCCATCTGCCCACCTGTCATGTTGCAAAACGAGAGAGGCTTGCCAGCTGCCCCCACAGATGTGCCAACTTCCTACCCCTTGCGCATCACGTGGCAAGGAATCCTAGTTGATGACACTGGTCACCCTGAAGATATTGAACATCGTATCCACGAAGCTTTGCACGTGATTTGGCAAGATAGCGCTGATGCCATCGAACAGGAGGCTTGTGGGATTCTTGGCGTCAAGACACTTCGTGACTATTTCCGCAAACCTGTAGGTTTCTTCGCAGACCATTTGAGTCGCTACTCCAAGAGCCGCCGCCAGGCGCCGATCTACTGGCCGCTGTCTACACCGTCCAACAGCTACACCCTGTGGCTGTATTACCACCGCCTAAACAACGACACGTTGTACACCTGCGTCAACAACTTCGTCGATCCAAAACTCAAGCAGGTTTCCGCCGATGTCAACGGGTTGCGGCAAAAGGCGAACCGCAGCACTGCCGACGAGAAGGAACTGGAACTGCTGATGGACTTTGAGCATGAGCTGACGGAGTTCCGCGCCGAACTGCTGCGTATCGCGGCGTTCTGGAAACCCAACCTGAACGATGGCGTGCAGATCACCGCGGCACCGTTGTGGAAACTGTTCCAACATCGCCCATGGCAGAAGAAGCTGAAGGAAACATGGCAAAGCCTCGAAGCCGGCGAGTACGACTGGGCGCACCTGGCCTACAGCATCTGGCCGGAGCGCGTGCGCGAGAAGTGCCGGGATGACAAGTCGCTGGCAATTGCCCATGATCTGGAGCATCTATACGTTGAACCTCAGGGCGCGGCAAAGAAGAAAACCCGCAAGAAGAAGGTGGTTGTGGAAGACGAGGACCTGGGAATGGTGATGGATGAATAGCGCAGACTTTACACAGCCATCGGGAACCCTGGTGAGCGAAACCTGGGGCGAGCAGACCTACCTCGCCTTTGTGCCAAACCCACTCCCGCCGGAGGTGGGATATGACCGCGCTCTGGCCTATGCACTCGCAGAGGCTTCCCACAAACTGGGTGAACTGTCTTCCTTAGGCCGCTGGGTTGCCAATCCTCATCTACTCATCAACCCATTCACCCGCGAGGAGGCGGTGTTGTCGTCGCGCATCGAGGGGACGCAAACCGACCTGCTGGGGTTGTACGCCTACGAAGCCGGCCAGCTTTCGCAGCTCGACCCGCGCGAAACACCGCTGTCGCGCAACGATGCGCGCAACGATGCGCGCGAGGTGCACAACTACGTGCAGGCGCTGAACTATGGTTTGGAGGCGATGAAGAAGAAGCCCTTGACGCTGAACATGCTGCGCGAGATGCACCGCATTCTGCTGGATGGCGTGCGCGGTGGGCAGGCCGCGCCAGGCGAGTTCCGCAGAATACAGAACTACATCGGCGGCGAAGTCACTGGTCTGCTGGAGGCGCGTTACGTGCCCCCGCCAACGCGTGAACTCATGCCCGCATTGGACGCCTTCGAGCGCTATATTCATGCGTCCAGTGAGGAACCGGCGTTGGTGCGACTGGCCTGGTTGCACTACCAGTTTGAGGCGATTCACCCGTTTATCGACGGCAATGGTCGCATCGGCCGGTTGATCATCACACTGCTGCTGATCGAATGGAATCTGTTGCCTGCGCCATTGCTCTATCTCAGCGCCTACATTGAGAAACATCGCGGCGCGTATTATGACCTGCTGTTGGACGTCAGCCGGCGAAGCAGTTGGCGCGAATGGACGCTGTTCTTTTTACAGGGTATAGCGATCCAGGCGGATGCGGCGGTAAACGCGGCGCGGCGGTTGCTGGATCTACAAGCGAACTGGCGGGGACAGGTGGCTCAGTTCGGCAATTCCAAAACACCGTCACAGGTGGTCGATATGTTGTTTGAGTCACCCATCATTAACGCCAAACTCATTGTGGAACGCTTCAATGTCAGCCAGCCGACAGCAAGCACGATTATTAACCGCCTGAAGGCGATCGGCATCCTGATCGACTACACACCCAATACGCGGAGCGGTTGGTATGTCGCCGCAGAGGTCTTGCCCAAAGATGTATAAAATTATTTATACTGTTATGTATCAGTATAAATTTAGCCCGAAAAATTTATAGATGAAAATCGAGCAGTTCATCCAGAATGAAATCACGCGCCGTTTGCACGACGCCGGGGGCGTGCTGGTGGTGTACGACCCGCAGCGGCGCTACCGCGACCTGTGCCAGGCGCTGGCGACGCCGCAACGGCGCGTGATCGACGCCAGCGCGAGCAGCATCGAGAGCCGCGAAGCCGCCCTGGTCGCATTGCGGGAACTTGGCCGGGCCAACGCGAGCACGGCAGCGGGTGCGTTGCCGGACTCGTTGCTGGTGTATGTGCCCGCGAAAAGTCCGCTGACCGATGAAGAGAAACAGCGCGACCCGTTTGCCATCTACATCGCATGCGGTGGGGTCTTCCCAGCCAGCGATAGCGACGAGTACATCAACCTGTGCCTGAAAGCCAAGGCCGACTTCACCGCCGACATCCGAGGCGTCTTCCAAAACACCGCCAATCCCAGTTTCGACATGATCGATGCGGTCGGCGGCGGGGTGAACTGGCCGCAACTCCAGGCATTGCTCAAGGTCGAGTCGGCGCTCGACATCCTGTTCGCCTTGCTGGTTCCGACGGACAAACAGAAAGACGCGTTGAAGGGTCAACCGGGTTGGGTACCCGAAGTCAAAACGCTGCTCCAGAATACGCTGGGTATGGCGCTCATCACCCACGCCAAATCGTTAGAACCGATCTCGAATGAATTGTGGCGCTTCATCCTGTTCAGCGAGTTCGTGGTTGACCTGCCCGTAGCGCTCCCCGACACCCTGTCCAACGTGCCACGCGCCCGCACCGAAGCGCAGCCACTCATCGAGGCATTGTGTGACCGGCTGCGCAGCACGGATCACAGCAAAGCGCCTTACATCGATCATGCTGAGACGATTCAGACCGATATGAACCTGCCTGTCCACTGCAAGGGCATCCAGGATCTGGGCGTGCGTGACACATTCCCCTTTGAGGAACGCTCGTTCTTCAGCCAGGCAATAGATGCGCTCAAGCGCGACGACATGGACAAGGTGCGGGCGCTCCTGGGTCGCCTGACAACATCGCTGTGGGGGCGTCGCGGCGAGAACCAGGCGCAATGGCAATTGCTTGAAGCTGCGGTTCGTTTGATCGAGGCGTGTGAAGACGCGGCGCGACAACTGCCGGATCATGCGCGCAGCCAGAACGACCTGATCGATTACTACGTCAGCAGCATGCGGACAGTCGACCAACTGCAACGCGAGTTCGAACAAACCGCCAGCGACCAGATGGACGCGACCGACATCATGGCGGGTGCTGTTGCCCAGGCGCGGGCGGCCTATCGCCGGCTGGCCGAGAAAGCGCAGGCGATCTTCATTCGCCACCTGGAGAAGTCGGGCTGGCCGCCTGCCGGACGGTTGTCCAACACCGATGTCTTCGACAAGCTCATTGCGCCCAAGCTGCAGGAGAGCGGTCGCCGAGTTGCGGTGTTCATGATCGATGCCTTGCGGTATGAGTTGGGCATGGAATTGCACCGCAACCTGGCTGAGGTCGATATGGCAGACATTCAACCCGCGTTTGCCCAGTTGCCCACCGTGACGCCAGTCGGCATGGCCGGGCTGTTGCCGGGCGCAGGCCAGGGATTGAAGCTGGTCAATCGCGATGGACAGTTGGGGGTGTTGCTGGGCGACCAATCCCTCGCGACTGTCACCCAACGCATGGATGTCCTGAAAAAGCGCTACGGACAGCGTTTTTTTGACGTCAGATTAAGCGACTTTATCCACAGCAAAGCCACCTTGCCCTCAGCAGTCGATCTGCTGGTGCTCCGCAGCAACGAGGTCGATGCCGAATTTGAGTCGAGCGCCGAACCGATATCGAGCGCGATCACAAAAACCTTCAGACACATTCGCCAGGCTTTGATCCGGTTGCGCGGCCTGGGTTTTGAGGACGCCATCATCGTCACCGATCATGGCTTCTACATGAACACGACGGCCGATCCTGGCGCGGCCGTTGGCACGCAAGCCGGCGATGTCTGCATCAAACCCACCGGGAACTGGGTCAACATCCATGATCGCCTCCTCCTGGGCGATGGAACGGGCGACTCTGCCAGCTTCGTCCTGCCCGCAGACTCGTTGGGCATGCGGGGTGACTTCCACCAGGCGGCAGGCCCACGGGCGCTGGTGGCCTACAAGGCCAACCAGTGGTATTTCCACGGCGGGGCATCGCTGCAGGAAACCATCGTCCCGGTCATCGCAGTGCGGCTGCGAACGAATGAGCCGAAGCCCGTTCAGCGCCCCACCATACAACTGACTTATAAGCGCGGCTCAAAACGCATCACGACGCGATTCCCGGTGGTTGAGTTGAATATCGCGCCGGTTGATATGTTCTCGCTCAGCACCCCGTTCGACGTCCTCCTTGAGGCGCACGACAAGCAGGGCAATGTGGTTGGTGAAGCGCGTCCAGGCGGCCTGGTCAATCCGGCGACCGGAACCATCTCCGTGCAGCCGGGGACGATAGTGCCGGTCACGATCAAGATGCATGAAGAATACGAGGGCAAGTTCATCGTCAAGGTGCTGGACCCGGCGACGCTGACGGCTTATGCCAAGCTGGAGTTAGAGACGGATTACACGGTATAAGA
>CAIXPS010000168.1 GCA_903921365.1 uncultured bacterium
CGCGCGGGCGATCATCCTGAAACGATGGGAGACGAATATCGTCTTTGATGGTTTCCCGCAGATCGGGCTGCTGGTGGAAGTGCAGCCCGCGCTACAGACCCCGTTCACGGCAGAAATCAAAACAGTGGTCGACCGATCCCGCATGGCGCTGCTGCAGAATGGCGCCGTCCTGCTCGTGTCCTATCATCCCCAAAATCCAGCGCGCATCAGCATCGCGGCGTTGCCCGACCCTCTTGGGTCGCCCGACTCTCTTGGGTCGCCCGACTCTCTTGAGTCGCCCGACTCTCTTGAGTCGCCCGACCCTGCCACGCTCCCGGAACCACCAGAAGAATAAGTCCCGCAACACCCGAAAACCGTCTGACAGTGCGTTTAGCTCAGTGTATCAACTTTCATGCGCCCGTTTTTATCCCTGCAAGGGATATTTACTTTTAGGTGAAAATGCATTAAAAGTCATACACAACGTTCAGTTACGATGTTTGAAGATGGGAGTCAAGATGAAAATGAGCAAATCCAGCCAGATAAAGCTTGAGAAAATGCCTATCGTGGATAATGATGGGAACGTTTATGTGCTGAGCGTGTTTAGCAATGCTGTCTACAAGTACACCGCAGACGGCAAGTTCGCCATGAGCTTCGGAAACGGCGCAAGCGAACTGGACGACTTCGACAACGCTGACGCCTTCGCGGTCGACCACATGGGCAATGTATACATTTCCGAATCAGACCAGATTCACTTCTTCCTCCCGGACGGGCGGTTTGTGCGCCGATTTAACGCAGACACACTGGCGGTCGAAGCGCCCGAGGCTGTAAGTGTCTGGAGCGTGGGCTCATCTGCGGCCAACCTGTGGTCTTCCTACCCGCTTGTGGCGTAAAGCAGTGCTGGCTGGTATTGAGAGCGGGTGCGTGTTCGTGTCATATGTGTGCGTCTACGTGGCCAGCGATAGTGATTAACATGCGACACTCGTTCATACTCTGGACCGTTTTTAACTGGGTGAATTTCACTTCCCGGCGCGCACGCGTCGCGATGAAACTCGGCCAACGCAACATACACGAAACCGGCTTTTGCATCTAAGCCAGTTTTATCCCTATAAGGGATATTTACTTCCACTCTCTGGGTAGGTATAAATAAGAAGTGGGGGGATTTTCTCTCAAAGTGCGTATATGAATACAGGAATGAATACTAACATTCAGTACACAGCCGACATCGACAACGTCAAGGAAGTCATCCTGTATGGCGGCGCTGACCTGGCCTACTGGCAACAGACGCTGGCGCCTCTGGGATTGGAACCGGTGAGTCACGAGGGCAGCGCGCAGATGTTACTCAGCGTGACGGATTTGAAGTACATGGGCGTGAGGTTCAACGAGTTCACCCTCTCGGTGCTGGTCGCAGCAAGCGGTAACCGTCCGTCGGGCTATTACCTGGCACACGCCTACAACACGTCGGGGTTGTTCGCCTTGATGGAACGCGCCTTCTTCTCGACACCCTATTACCACGCCAGCATCGAACTTAAAGACACCGTGCCGGCGTCATTTTCGTTGCGCGATGGATCAGGCGTAGTGCTCTCGGCCATGTTCGGTGGCACAACCGCTGCGAGGACAGAGATTGGAGTGTGGGAAGGGCCAATCTACCTGCCGATGCGGGTGAGCAATGGCGGCGCCACGAAGCTGTTTTATGCCAGCCTGGGCGGCGAGACTGCTATCTACCCGTTCTCGCCAGCGGACACATTCCGCGTGCAATCGCCGCAGCCGCGCCATGCGCTGCAAATGCTGGTCGAGTCGCACTTCACCCCGTTCGAGTGGCGCATCTGCTCAAACGCAAAGCACAAGAAATCTAAAACCTACGCGTCGTGACGTCTTTACCCTGCCAGCATCACGACCCGGAATCCCGTGCTGTCGTACTTCCCGGTCGGGCTGTAACTCTCGCGGCTGGCGCTGCGGACGCCGCGACTGCCGATGATGAACCCGCCGCCGCGCACCGCGCGCCATTCGTCGACCTGCTGGTTCTCACGGCCGTCATCGGCGCGATAGGGGTAGGCCTTGAGCAGGCTGCTTGTCCAGTTGCGCACGTTGCCGGCCATGTCGGCGACGCCGTATGGACTGTCGCTCTGTGGGCTGTACTGACCCACCACAACCGTGTCGCGCACGTTGTTGTTGAAGTTGATCCGTTTCGCATCCGGTTCTTCATTGCCCCATGGATACTTGCGCCCGTCGGTTCCACGCGCCGCCTTTTCCCATTGCGCTTCGGTTGGGAGCCTGACGATGCGCCCGGTTATCTCGCTCAGCCACTGACAGAAGGCAATGGCATCCTTCCACGACACATTCACCACAGGATGCAGGCCTTTGCCAGGCGGCATAAACCATGTCCTGCCAGTGGCCTGCACAAATGCCGCATACTGTGCGTTGGTCACGTCATACTTGCCAATGTAGTACTCGTCAAGAGTCACTGTCGTCTGAGGTTTCTCAATCGCCAGCGCATCTCCCTCGTTGTCGCCGCTGCCCATCAGAAATTCGCCGGCGGGGATGTGCGCCAATTCGAAAGTTACATTCGGCGCGAGAGTAATCATCACGCCGTCCGAAGCTGTTTTCGTCAGGGCGGCGCTCAATGGCGTGACCGTTGGCGACAGCGTTGCGGTTGGCAACGGCGCGACAGTCGGCGCGGAGGCGCCTCCGCAGGCAGAGAGCAATATTGTTATGATGAAGAGAAGTTTTAGTTTTGTTTTCATTCAGTCCTGTATGTTTGCTATTATCGTCCCGTAAATGTCAGGAGTGCCTGAAAGTTGAATGACGGTTTAGCGACGTTAATCCACAATCATCACCATGCGCGTTTGGCGCAGCGGTGTTTTTCGAATAGAGTAAGATTTAGTTGTGCAAGGAGTGAAATGAATAAATTGTTCACCAGGCATCCAGGTATGATTCTCGCCCCGGCCACGGCAGTGCTGGCTGTTTTTGTGATGGCATGCGGCTTATTGGGCTCCGGGTCGTCCGCGACGCCGGATGCCGCGACGGCGCCCGCACAATCCTCTCAGGCTACGAAATCGCCGGCCGCAACCACTGCGCCGGCCGAGACTAAGCCTAAGTCAGACACGCCGACCAAAGCTGCGTCAGCGTCATCGGGCGGCGCGCAGACTGGCGGCGCCGAGGCGTACTTTGGCGACATGGTGGAACAGGATGGTTTTACGTTGTCTGCTATTGAGGTCAGCGACCCCGCCAAGGTTAACCAGGACTACAAGATCAAGAGCGGCAAGCGCATCATCGCGATACACTTTGCAGTCGGTAATACCGCGCTTGAAAAACTGAAGGTGCAACCACTCAACTCCGCGCCGCTGGATGACGCCGGCAATGCCTACCCGCCCGAATTCACCGCGCTGGATAGTGAGATACCGGTAATTGAACTACAGGCGGGTGAGCATGCCGATGGGTGGATGGGTTACAGCGTCCCGGCTAACGCGAACATCGTCGCGTTCAGGTACACGGTTGATATTGAAGCGCCCAAATACGTCACAGTCAAGCTGCAGGCTGCGCCAGCGGGTCACGCGCCGATCAAGGCGATGACACAGCGCACACCGCCGAAACTCGCCAAGCTGGGCGCCAAGGTCGAGGCCAATGGGTATTCGTTGCTGGCCGCTGGCTTGGCTGACCCGGCCACGCCCGGCATCCTCTATAAACCCGTCGACGGTATGCGCCTGGTGTCGGTGGATGTGGCGGTGAGCAATGTGTCGTCAGCCGACAAGCTGTTCGTCAACCCCATGTACTTCGTGCTCGTCGATACGACTGGCATGGTGTACACGTCTGAACTGGGCGGTGTGAGCGATCAGATCGAGGCCGTCGACCTGACTCAGGGACAGCTCCAAGCGGGCAAGGTGGCCTTCGTCGTTCCGAATGATGTCAAGCTGGAAAGCATTCGACTCGCCCCATTCCTGCGGCTCGACTTCACATTACAAGGCGGGTTGAAGTAGACTCAGTTTGCGTACTTGTATCCCACTACGGAATAGTTCGATTTGCGCGTGAGCGTCCTGCCATCATGGAGGGTCATCTCCCTGAATCCACTGACGTGCAGGAGTGCGACGACTTCGGCGCCTGAGTATGGCCTGAACTCCGTATTGCCGGTTTCATCGGGCGAGGCTTTGGGTAGGAACGTGACGACCAGCATTCCGCCTGGCTGGAGGACGCGCAGGATTTCACCCAGCGCCTTCAGCGGTTCGGGCCAGAAGTAGAGCGAATGGATGCTGAAGGCTTTGTTGAATGCGTTCGCCTCAAGCGGCAGCTTGGCGGCATCGGCCAGGCGCAGGTTAACGCGCCCTGCGTTGATCGCTGCCGCATTGCGTTTCGTCGCTTCGGCCACCATTGTCTCTGAAAAGTCAACGCCCGCGATTAGCCCCTGCGTCACCACCTCCGCAAGTCGCCCGATCGCATATCCACCGCCAAAGCCGATTTCGAGGATGCGGTCATTGGGCATGGCGTTGAGCAACTCGACCGTCCAGTTGTTTTCGGGCGCATGCTGTTCGATCATCTTGGCGCCGATGTAGCGGCCAAGGATTCCACTGGGGCGTCGATATTGTGGATCAACCAAACGAGTGAGAATGCGCTTAAGCATCGTGACGTTATTGTAAGTCCAGCGCGGTTAGGGTAGACTTCCGCTGGATAAAAGCTGCGGCAGCCGCAACCCTGAAAGGGAAGCCGTCTGTCGTCATGGGAGTGTGTTCAGTGGAAGTTTATGAAGCAATTCTAAGTCGCAGGAGCATCAAGCATTTTACAAGTGCGCCTGTGGAAGTCGCGGCGATTGATCGCGCCCTGGCGGCAGGCATCTGGGCGCAGAACCACCACCTGACCCAGCCGTGGCGTTTCAGCGTGCTTGGGCCGCAGGCGCACCGCGCGCTGGCGACGGCGAATGGCGCTGTGGCTGCCGAAGCCGTCCAGGTGGGCGATGACGCGATGCGCGAACGAGTGCGCGCTGGCGCGGAGGCGAAGTATCTGTCTAAACCGCTGATTGTTGTCGTGTCGTGTGTGTTGCATGGCAGCGAACTAGATCGGCGCGAGGATTTTGCGGCGACGTGTTGCGCTATCCAGAACATCCAGCTGGCGGCGTGGGACGAAGGGCTGGGTATGCAGTGGAGCTCGAACAACATGACTCGCCACCCGCGCGCGGCGGCTTTGCTGGGGATCAATCCGGCCGAAGAAGAGATCATCGCGTTTCTCTACTTCGGATATCCGGCCGAGACGCCTCCAGCACAGCCGCGCAAAGCGCTGGATGACGTGACGCGCCGCTTACCCTGACCAGTATGATTGTGTCACGAAGTGACGCTTGCCGCGCGTTTTGCCCGCCAGGTGGCTTTACGAAAAGTGGCAATGGTGCAACAATAACCGCATTGCTTAAGTGGGAGGCTTGAAATGTTGAAAACTAAATTCGTCCGGATTGTGATAGTAGCGCTTATCAGTCTATTTGCCTTTAGTGCAGTTGCGCCTGCCTATGCTGCGGCTCCTGCCGCCGACGCCGCCGCAAGCGGCAAACGCATCGTTGTGTATCTCAATCAGCAGCGTTTGTACGCGTACAGCGGCAACACGCTGGTGACTTCGATGGCCGTGCATGCAATCGGCACCAGACGCGGTAACTTCAGCGTACAGAATCGGTTGTCGCTGGTCAACTCAATCGTGCGCGGCTGGCGTCTACCTTACTGGATGGGGATCTACTATGTCGGGCGCATCCAAAACGGAATCCACGGCCCGGAATATCTTATCAATGGCGGGATGGCCTTTAACTCACTGGGATGCGTAGTCATCCTGACCAAGGCCAACGCCGCATGGTTGTTTAACTGGGCGCCCGTAGGCACCCCGGTGCTCATTCGCTAAAGCACCATCACGCCATTGCGAGGGACGTCGTGGAACGCGTAACCGGCGAGCGGCTCGGAGCATACCATGCGCAGATCGGAATCGGCGTGGTAGCGCATCTGATAATAGGCAGGGGCGCGCGAGTAGCGACACACGACGTAGAGATGGGAACGGTCGATCAGCCGCTCACATACGGCTGATTGTGGGCAATCTCGCGCCGGTCTTTATCAAAGCTAGCGCTGCGAGCGTGGATGGCGTATGCGCGCGAACGTGGCGCGTCAGTCAATGTAGCAGCATCCTCCCAGATCGGATGCAGTGACTTGTGCACCGCCCATGTATTCTCCGGGCGCATCCACGCAATACCCCAACCGTCGCGCTGGCTTTCGCCATCAACCGACCGACTCTTGCGACAGATTTCCGAGAAAGACAGAAACAACTCGGTCGGGTCGAACCCATCCGGCGCATGAACAAGCAATAAACGGCACATGATCTATGCCGGCAATCATATTGTGATTCAACTAAGTTCACACATTCCAGATTACAAGGTGATCGTATAGTAATCGTAGGATTTCTAAGTGATGCGGTTGTGAAGGTAGAAACGACTTAGAAAACACTTATTGGAGCGGCTGTGCTTAGCGCTATGGTTGTCTCATTACATAGCAAACAGATGTTGTTTACTGCCGAGAATTGCGCCGAAATGGGGTTGTTCATTGACCTTTTGTTCCTTTGCTTACGAATCTATTAGAGTAACAGGGTCTAGACATTCAACCGCCGTCCTGTATTTCATTGCAGTTTAATTAAAACGCTTGGCATTCTCTAAGTGAGTTGTTGGCAATACAAATGATATAAGCAAAAGTTCGTATTGACTTGTGACCCACGCAGACTAAGAATATAGGCATTGATAGCTATGAAGCGTTAGCGCTCGTCCGCCAGGTCGAAGCATCTTGATAGATGATACAAGATCGACCAGAGATGCAGCGCAGATTAGTTGATTGGATCAGGTTCAGAAGCATTCTGCAGGCTGTTGTTGTTGGATAGTTGTTGCACTGGTCTGTTTGAAACACGCGTGTGGGTTAGCAGTCGCTCCTGAACACTACGATTTTATTGGCGCTTGTTATCGGATAAACCTTATCTGTTGCCATGTCTGCGCGCCTGGCGCCCAGGCATGGCCAAAGTGAGACTCGCAGTGGACACATTTGGACAGCTCATTAGATCGCCGGACTCAGCAAGCTTGGTGATGCTCATTCTTGCGCTCGCCATTGGCCTGGGCGTATTCAGTGTGCTGTTTGGTCTAATCTCACCGGCCCGAGGAAAGCCGCGCGAGAAAGTGGTCGTCGTCAGCCAGCAACAGTTAGGTTTTATTCAACTGCGTCTCGAAAAGGCTCAAATCGAAGTTTCCCCAGCGGAATACATCAAGCGCAGCCTGATGTTTGGCATTCCAGTCGGGATCGTGCTCTTTCTGCTGATTGGATCGGTCGTGTTGTTTGGCGTTGGTATTCTGACCGGGTTCATGATCACCTGGACCAATCTCGAACAGGAGCGTGACCGCAAGATGGTTCGCTATACCAAGCAACTGGCCAGCGCCTGCGACACCATCCGCACCGCTTACGGCGTCAATCCCTCATTGAAGAAAGCGCTCGAAGCGGTGTCCGAGTATGGCCAGTCACCGGTGAAGGAAGATTTTCATGAGATTCTCCTTGCGGCCAGCCAGGAACAGTTGGTGGAAGGGTTGAACGCTGTGGCCGAGCGGCGCGCGTCCATCGTATTCGACACTGTCGCCACCAGCCTGATCCGAGCCAGTGAAGCCAGCGGTGAAGTGAACGAGATGCTCGCGCGGCTAGCCGATTCCACACGCCAGAACACCGCCGCATTTGAAGAGGCGATTACCAGCCAGTTGAATGCCCGTTCCAGCATCACCTGGGGCACTTATGGCCCGTGGTTGATCTTCTGCCTGTTTCGCGTCATGACGTTAGTGATGTCCGCGTCGGCCACTGGCCAGATGTTTGGCCCGCTGGCCAGTTTCTATGGGACGCTGACGGGCAACATTGTGGCGCTTATTGCTGCGTTGATCTCGATCTTCGTCTATCGAAATGCCACACAGATTTCGCAGCGCGGTCTGGTGGTGCAACGTGTCTCGGCGACAGCGCCGATCGTTCTGAGCGGGCAAAAGCCGCTTTCGGGTCAATCTTATGGCAGCCACTTAAGCGCACAATCACGCGTTATCGGTTAATGCGAGTGTAATCATGCAGGAACTACTCATCATCTCAATCGCTATCGGCGTGTTTATGCTGTTTCTCGGACTAGCGACGCCAGCATCCCGCAAGACAGACATTTTCCGCGCGGCACAACTATCGCGCCAGTTTCGCCCACGCAGCATTGGCAAGAGCAAGACCTTCTCGGTCATCACCAGGGTCGGTGTTCGCCGCGCGCTCGCCGACGACAGCACGAATAAGAAGTACCTGATCCTGCTCAAACAGGCTAACTGGTACTGGGAGCAGGGCGAACCGACTATGCCCAACATGAAGGCGCCTTTCTGGAACCTCGAATCGATGTGGGGCGAGAAGATTTTCGGCGGAGTGGTGTACGGCGGCCTCGTGGCCATATTTGTCCTTGTGATCGGGTTCATGTTTTTGCTGATTGGCAAGGCCGGCAGCATGCTGCCCTTCATCATCGCGGCGGTTATATTTGGCGCCGCGGTCGGGTTCTTTGCCTTTAGCATGCCCGACGACTCTGTCAAGTCGGTGGCCGCGCGGCGTCAGCGGATGCTGGGGCTGGAAATGGGCTACCGCATCCCGGAGTTGCGCAGCGACGTCATGTCGGGCAACACGATTCAGCGAGCCATCCGCAACATGGCGCTCCGACCGGGCGGCCCATTCGTCGAGGAGCTGCGTCGGGCAGTTGCCGTATTGGACATTACTAAGGACGACGTCCTGGCGATGGATCAATTGATCGAACGCAACGAGGGCAATGAATTGCTGGCCGAGTTTGCCAATAACCTGAAGATGGTATCGCGTCAGGGCGGTCAGATCAGCCCGGTGTTGAACGTGCTGGCTGATCTGGCGCAGCAACGCCTGCGCCTGAATATCCAATCGCAGGCGCGCCGCAATCTTCAGGAAATGACGCGCCCGATCGGCATCAGCAGCCTCATGGTTACCACGCTATTGATCATCGTCCCGGCCATCGTCGGGGTGATGGGGAATATCGGTGGGTAACGGGATATATGAGAACAGCACATCAGGCAGGTGATTACAAGAACGATGAATAGGTCAGTGATGATTTGGATGATGCCTTACTACCGGGTGATGAGCGCGATTCGTCGCGCACTCGAACGCGGCGATGCCGACAGCTCTGGCTCGACGCTGCGGGTTATGGGCATCGTGGTGATTGTGCTGGCAGTAGTCGCACTACTCGGCTCGGCAGTTTTTCACGTCGCCAACACAGCGCTTGTTCAGCTCGCGACAAAGTAGCGTATAGCCATGCTCAACACAGAAAACGGCAGCACAACTGCCTCGCAACAAGTGAAGCGACTATGCCGGGCGGCGGAGTCAGGCAATCAGGACGGCGCCTTCTCGGATGTGATGTACATGCCGATTTTGATCGCGTTGCTGTTGTTTGGCCTGGTGATGGCGATGGTGGGATTCTGGCGCATCGGCGCCAGCTATGCCACGCAGCGCGGCGCGCAGGTCGGCGCGGTAGCGCCCGACAACGGCAGCGCAGCTCAGTCGTCGGCATGGCAGGGCTGGACAAATTCAACCACCGCGCCCGGCAACTATGTGGTTGACCCGCAAATTCGCAGCTCGCACGCATCGATGAATACCTTCGTCATTTTCGAATATATGGGACTGGGGCCATGGCAATTCTCAATCAGCGCGCAGACGCGCAGCCGCGCAGAACGTTTTTATCCGGGCGCGCCCGTGTGCACCATTAGTGGTTGTGATGATTAAGGCGAGGAAGATGTGACCAGGCAGAACGCGTTGAGACGCAATCTGGCGCGACTCTTGCGCCAGCTGGAGCGCGGTGAGGATGAAAGCTTTGAGTTCACCGCGTTGATCACGCCAATCATGGTGCTGCTGATGATGATCGCTTTTGCCGTCCTGGTGCGATCTTCTCAGATGCCGGCCTGGACAGCCGCGAGCGAATGCGCGCGCGCGGCTATTGCGACGCTCGATGAAGAGATCGGGCGCGCGCAGGGTCTGACGGCGGCCTATGATTCGCTGAACGGCAGCTTCGTACGAGCCTCGACTGGCTCGGTCAGCATCAACGGCACCTGGACCCCCTTTAGTAACGTGACGTGCACTGTGACCTACGACATTGATGTATCGGGCATAACGTTCTTTGCGGATTTGACCGGCGGCAGAGTGCCAGTCACCGCAGTGGTGACCATGCAGGTAGAACCGCATAAGTCACGGTGGCAATAAGTGAGCATTGCCATGAAGATCAAATCTTCCTTGAACCGCATGGGGCGCAACTCCCTCAATATTGCGAACCCGGCAGTCTGTCCGGTTTTGCGGCGTGAGGTAAAGTCGCTGGTCAGGCAGGCCGAAACAGGGCTGAGCGTGACCGTTCAGGCGATTTATTACATCCTGCTCCTGTTTATGTTTTTCGCGGTGGTTTATGACATTGGCAACGCCGGTAATGTGAGTGTGATTGCTACCAATGCGGTGCGCGTGGCCGCGCAGGACGCCGCCAAACACATTGATGAGCAGGCGTTCATCGAGCGGCAGGAGGTTCGCCTCAGTTCCGACGCGCTCGGTCGCGCGCAGGATGTGGTCAACGGACTGACGGGCGGCAATGTGACGATTCTGCAAGTGAAAGTGACCAGCCTGCAAACGCGCGATGTCATCATGATACTGGGTCATGCCCACGCTGCCTTGCCGGTCATGGGCGCGGTTTTTGGAATCAACGATGTCATCATCCCGGTTGAGGCGTACGCCGAACCGGCCTACGGCATCAGCCTGGAAGGTCAATAAGTTTGAGGAAATCAGAATGAGACCGAGAGGATACAAACCAGTGATGGTGCAACGGCGCCACAACCAGCCGAAGCCGGTCTTTAGTGAGCGTCGCTATGGCAGGTCAGCGATAAAGCGTCTTACCCCATTGTCATGGTTCCTCATTGTAGTGGGGATCTTCGTCCTGATTGGCGCGGTCTTACTCGTGATCGGACGCATCAACGACAGCAATTACCGCAGTATGTTGTTGTCCGAGCGTCTGGGTGAGACGGTGACGCCCCTATCCAATGTTGCGGTGGCGCGCGCGGCAATGGTGAATACCACTCCCTTGCCCGGCGAGACGGTAATTGCGGCCACTGAACCCACTGCCGTAATGACGATAACGCTTACAGCTGCGCCTTCGGCGAGGGTCGTTCAGGAGACGCCCCCGACTGCCCATCCGGCAGTCACTCCCCTGCCAACCATTGAGCAAACGGCGACACTCTCCGACTCGGCGGCGGCGCCGACGCCGGTCAAAGTCACTCTTGGCGGCGGCGGGTCGGCGCATATTTCATTGCCAACGGCGGTCTACGCGCAGTCCCAGCCCGTGTCCGGGCCGACACCGGTCGGCGGCGCGCCCTGGGCTGCGCAACTGGTGCGCCAACCCGACGGCAGCCTGATCGCTCCGCCCGAGGTCGTTGCGAAAGCCGAATTAGATATCAGCGGCTATTACACAGAAACGCGTGATCTGGCCATGGAAGACTATCTGGCCAAACGCGACAAGATTCTGGCGAGGTATTTTACGGGTGACGCGTTGAAGGACATGCAGGACCAGGAGAAAAAGCGCACCCAATACGAACGCAATCGGGCCGGGACCGTCACCATCATCGCGCGCAGTTTTACGCTCGATGGCTACACTGCCAAAGCCGGCATCTATCTGCGCAACTGGGTCACTGATGACTATGACGTCAGCGCCAAAACCTTATTGCGCAAAGACGTGGCGCACCCGGATATCCTGATCGTGATGACTATCACGTATGACAAGACAAGCGGACGCTGGATGTACTCGGCGCTTGCCGACATTGGCGACCTGAAACCAAAGCCATGAACCACAACTCACCTCTTACGAATAAACAACAACGCAACCGGCTGCTGGGTGTGCTCGCGTTGCTGGCTGGACTGGCGCTGTTCTGCGGCTTTATCGGATATGCCTGGAATGAACCTGCAAGCGCCGCGAAGATAGTGGCGTATGGAATTACGATAACACCCGTGCCTACTGATGAAGGCGGCATCATCGGCGTGATCGTAGGCGGCAGCACCACGACGTACACACCGTTGCCTAATCCCACCGATATGGTGAGAACCCTCACTGCTGCCGCAGCGTCGCCCACGCACGCGCCGACGTACACACCGTTGCCGACAAATACACCGTTACCGACGGATACGCCGATTCCAACAAATACACCACTTCCCACGAACACGCCGACGAACACTGCCACACCAACAAACACTGCCACGTCGACATCCACCCCGTCGCGCACGCCTACGCGCACGCCGACCGCATCACGCACGCCTACAAGCACGCCAACCATTACACCCGGCCCATCCCCCACGCCGACGAGCACATCAACGCCATCGCGCACGCCGACGCCATCGCGCACGCCGACCGCCACTCTGACGCGCACGGCGACGCCGTCGCGCACGCCGACATCAACGCGCACACAGACGCCAACAATCACGCCTGGGCCGTCACCCACGCGCACGCCTACACCCACGCGCACGCCAACCAGAACACCGACATCCACGCCAACGACGATTCCATCGCCGACAATGACGCCCACGCCGATGAATACGGCTACCCCGGCGCCAACGGACACGCCAGCGCCGCCAACCCAGACGCCAATGCCGACGGATTTACCCTTGCCATCGCCAACCCCGGTGCTGCAGCCCACCAATACACCTGCCGCGAATCGCTTCGAGTACACGTGTCAACTCGGTTCGTCTGATGGCGCAGGGCACTCCTGTGCCGACGGATATTATGGCATCACCTACGAGTCTCGCGGCGGCACATGGTGGCCGATCGCGTCCTACTGCATGTCGGCGGCGCAATGTGAACAACCTATCGGGCAGGCGCTGGACCAATATGACTACCTGCCATGTGTGCCAATGCTTACCGCTAACGGCATTCTGTTGCAGTGCAAGCCAAGCGGTGTGATACAAACTTGGAACGTGCGCGCCGAGGTCAATACATCGTGCCCGATCAACGAGGTATTGCGAGCCCCGTACCCGCGCGCGATGGTCAATGTCGATACGAACTTCATCCTGCAACCAAAGGATTACAACAGCGAAGGCGGCATCAATAGCTCGCCGCAAAGCCCCTTCAATCTGAGTGATTTTATCGATGCCGATGGCAACCCCACTGCGGCAGGCTATGATGCAGGCGTCTGGAAGGATCTGATTCTGATCATGCGCAGCAAACGCTTCCAGGGCGGTGAGGATTGGTTTGGGATGACGGCGCCAAAACCACAGTGGATATTTGAGGATCGCGCCTGGAATGCGGGCACAGCCAAGTACGCGCAGCAGCAGGAAGGCCCCCTGGCTTCGTTTAACTACCAGACATCGAGCGCCGGGTTGGCGACGGCATTGGGGCGCGCGTTTGACCCATACACCAAGATCCCGGCCGACAACTACACGCTGCCCTCGTATAACGTCGTTATGAAAACCTATTGCGGTCACGAGTGGAAAGTGCAAGTCACGCTCTCACAACGTTTCTGGCACAAAGTGGGTTCGTGCTACGCCACCACACTTTACCCCGACGGGTCGACTTATGTGCCGGCGGGAACTTCGAATGAAGGCTGTGCGGCGGGGTATGTCGCCCCTGGAAACTATGTGTATCAATGGGCGGACCAGGTGACCGACTGGGCAGGCATCGACCTGAGGTTGATGGGACGCTCCACCAGCTATGACATGCGCACCAAGACAAAGTCGGGAGGCATTTTCAGCAACTCCCAATACTGGGACACGCCTGACGGCGTCTGGGTGCCGGTCGTTGAAGTTCAGTCGGTGTTGCGCGACAAGTGCGTGCAGGACGGTTCGTGCGATCCACCGGTTGCGGAGCCCGACTCGCTAAACCCGTGATGACCCACATACGGTCAGGCGGCGTCCAGACAGGGATGATGAAGCTATGACGATTATTACAAGGATAGACCAACGGCGAATGGGACGGACGCGCGCGCGCCACGCCGGAGTATTGGCGGCGTTGTTTGGCGCATTGCTCAGCGCACTCATCGCGCATCCCACAGCACAGGCGCAACAACCTGCCCCGCAGGGCCTGAACAATGTCGACATCGTTCTGATCCTAGACGAGTCCGCATCGATGTGGACGAAAAATGACCCGCCGATCGGCGATGGGGCGACTCAGAAGAACCTAGGCTGGCGCATCGCGGCCATTAATCAGCTGGCCGGCGCATTGGCGACTGACCAATCAAGCACACACTATCAGTTCGGGTTGATCTTGTTTGGCGGCACGTCAAAAGTGGTATTCCCACTGCAGCCAATCGATACCCCGCAGGCGCAGGCTGCGCTACAGCAGGCGATCAAAGATAACCACAAGGATATGGGCTCCACCAACATCCTGCCCACGCTGCAACTGGCGAAAGAGGAATTGGATAAAAGCAGCGTTCAGAATGCGAAGAAACAGGTGATCTATCTCTCGGATGGCGTGTGTGAGCCAGTGCCTCTGACCACGATCCCACAGCGGCGCGCCTGCGAAGACGGCGTCCGCCAGGTGCTGCAAAGGGACTTTCTAAAGGCCGGTGGGATTGCAATCAGCACAGTGGCATTAACCTTCGATGCCTGGGCGCCCGACCCACTCCTGGCCGGCGCAAATTTAAAGAACCTGTGGCAGGAAATCGCGTTAAAGACTGGCGGCGACTATTACGAAGCCGCGCAGGCCGAGGGCGACCTTGTCGCCATCTTTGCAAAGATTCAACGGCGTCTGTTCGGTCTGCCCGATCAACCCGCTCCTGTGACGGCAGTCTCGCCGGGCGAACAACCCTTTGCTCTGCCCGCCAACCTGACGCAGGCAATCTTTACCACGGTGAAGAATGATCCAGCCATATCTTCAGTAATCATCCGGCCTGATGGAACAACAGTAAAGAGCGCCGACGCCGGCGTCAAGCAAGTCGCGGGCGGGCTGGCTCAGAGCACATCGATTCTGCATCCTGCCGCTGGGACTTGGCGAATCAAGAGCAATGGCGCGGGCAAGGTGACGACGATCGATATACGTGATACCCGAATTATCCAGATTCCTGATGTGCAAGATGTGCAACCGGTATTTTCGCTCGATGTGGCGTCGCCCGCCCGGCTGCACCCTCAAAATAAACCACTGGAGATACGCGCGCGGGTGCTCAACGCCAATCGCGTGGCGCAAACCGTCCCGGACTTCAAGGTCGTCGTGACGCTCCCAAACGGTGCGCAGGCGACACCCGCGTTGACCGCATCCGGGTCGTATTACACGGCGCTGCTCCCCGACACAAGCAAAACCGGCGTGTACACGCTGGCGTTCAGCGCCAAGCCGGGCGGCATGGCGTTGGCCGAACAACGCACAGTCAATGTCCAGCCGATTCCATGGCTGAAACTCAGTGCGCCACAGTCCGGCGTCGACTACAAGGGTGTTGTGCCGGTGCAAGCACAGGTGCTATTGGGCGCAGCACTGATGGGCGCGCTCCAGCCCGGCGAGCAATTGCAAGTGGTCGCCCATCTCATCAACGTCAATGGACAGGAAGTCGATATAAACGCGCTGCGCACCACCGGCAGCAATGGTTATAGCACAACGCTGCTGACGAACGACCCAGGCTCATATACCGCGCGCCTCACGCTGGCCTACGTCACTGCCGGCGGGGATAAGTACGAAGACAGCGCCGAGGTTGCCGTTTCGGTGCTGCCCGGCGCGCCTGCTGCTCAGGCCGGCGCCATTGGCACTGCGGCGCCTCCATCGCCAACGTCGACGATCGCGCCGGCGGCGCCGACAGTCGCAGTTCCCGCTGAGGCAACCCCAACCCAGTTCAGCCTGTTTGGCAATGACTTGACGCCGATCTACATCGCGATTACTTTCCTGGGCGTAATCATGTTGTTGACGCTGATCGTCACGATTTTCCAGGTGAACGCGTTGAATGGGATCAGGAAAGTTTTCAACAAGTCGGTGGAACTTCAGGACATGATCGTCAAGGCCTGGCACGTGCGCGAGGTGAATGCGCAACTCACGGCTGAGGCGGGCTGGAAACCGGTTGTGGATCAACTCGTCGCGGATGCCATGCAGGAGTCGATGTCGATCGATAGCAGCGCGGGCATCCTTGACCTTACGACCGAGCCCAGCCCGAAGTTTACGCTACTGACCCGTGATGGACGGCAGGTGGTCTTCACCACCGATCCATGGGCGATGAAGAAGATGCACCTGATCCAGCGCGGCGACAAGGTGATCGACATCTCCGCCCTGTCGCGCGTGACACATCTTGACGCCGGGTTGCTCTGGATGTGCATGCAGGACAAGCGCAATCTGCCACATGTGGCCATCCCGGCCAATGCGCACTGGTTTATCGTGATGCGCGCTTCTGACGCTCGGGGCTACTCGACTAATACCGGGTTGTTGCGACCTGGGAGTGTGCCGTTCCTCGAACAACTTCCGGCGCCGCCTGCCACGGGGGATCGCGCATGAATCTGGCTGTGCTGGCGACGCTATGCGTTGCAGTTTATGTCGTATTGTTTCTGCTTGGCAATGCCTATAGCATTCGCACAGGCTGGAAAACACCGCGCGGCACCGAGGACACCGACTGGGTGCTGCGGCGCAACGTGGCCTTTGCCCTCGGGTTGATCGCCAGCGTGCTGTGCGCGGTAGGCAGTTGGCTGTGGGTGACTGGCGTGACATCACAGCTTGTCGCAGCCGGCGAAGGGGCGCTGCTGGCCGCTACCGGCGCAAGCGACCTGCGCCGCTTCCATCTGCCGTTGCCATTCACGATGGGCGGCATCGCGATCGCCATTGCGGCGGCGTTCGCCATGCGGACGCCGCTATTCGTCATGCTGTTCGGGCTGGGATGGGCGCTTGCGCTCATCTTATTACATGCCGTCCTCTCGAAAGGATCGATGCAGCTGGGCGACCACATCGCGACGATCTGGATTGCGCTAGTGGCGCCCTTCAATGGCATGCTGGCGTTGCTTGCCGGCGACATGGCCAATGTCATCCTCGCGCGCGTGAAAGGGCTTAAAGGCAAGAAGGTCGCCGCCGCCGGGACATGGCTGATTGTGTGCGCTGCGCTGGTCGGTGTGCCGTCATACGTAACCTGGTCGCGCTCCGTGGGCGGCTCTGTGAGCGGGATTATGGCTGTCGAACCCGAACAGGAACCGTGCACCTTTGAAGAGGGCGTCATTGAACACGAGTGCTCGCTCGCGACAGTGGTGGATCGCGTGGATGGCATTTCGACGGGCGGCGCGCTGGCGGCATTTGCCCGCTGGCAGACGCCGTCGACGGATGCGCTGATCACGCTTACGGTATGGGCTGGCGATACTACTGCGCGCGTCATTCTGGCGGAACCTGGGCCGGCGCGCAAGGCGGCGGCGCAACAGGCCGCGCTGATCGTGGAACGTTATGCCGCGCTAGCTCACCAGATGACGCTGAGCCAGGATTCCGAAGTCGCCGAAGCACTCGATGACCTGGCGTTGGCGCTGGATCAGTATGATGTCGACGGCGTGGGCAAAGCCAGCGCGCGGCTGCGGAACGAGCGCGAGCGGTTGATGGCGCTGATCATACCAACCAGCACCGTCGAACCGGCATCGAAATTCTCAACAGGTCCATAATATGTTCAAAGCGACGACGTTGTCATTACCGTGGCGTAACAGACGAAAACATAGCGAAATTACGCTAGGTTACTGATTGTCAAACGCAAGGTTGCAGGCAATAAATGAGCAGCCTTTGGCGCTTGCGGCGATTTGCAGCGGTTATTAGGCAAAGTGGAGTCATCACATGCGAAAGATATTTGTAATCCTTGGAGCGATCATTGCCCTGTTGGCGGCAGGCGGTGTGTATTTGTTTATGCAACTGAGCCGCCCATCCGTCACTGAGGTGCCAGTCGCGGCCAGCGAGATTATCGCTGGAACGGTGCTCAACTCGAGCTTGTTCAGAATCACGCGCGTTTCGAACATTGAGCCCGAAGCACTGGCGAAGTGGGTCACGCTCAATGAATGGCGCATGGCGGAGGGCAAAGTGTCAACCTCCGATATCCACGAAGGCTTCCCGGTTGCCAAGGTGCAGATCGACCCGGAATCCACGGCGGAAGGCGAGAAGCGCCTGTCCATCGTGCTCACCGGCACGAAGGAATACTATGCCGTGATTCCCACCAGCCCGAACGAGGTTGGCAACTTCGTGCAGACCGGCGACCGCGTCGACCTGTTTATCTCGCTCGGCAGCATGGACAAGCGCGATGTCATCGAAATCTCGCCGAACACCGCCGCGCCGGCTGCTGGCGGGACAACCGCTGGCACGACGCTGACCCATACCGAGACTCCGGTCTCGAAGCTTGTGATGCAGAACATGGTAGTGATTCGTGTGGAGCGCGACGCGGCCAAATCGAGCGGATCAAGCAGCAACCAGACGGCCGGCCAGACCACCTATACCCCCGGCGATGTCAAGCGCCTGTATGTGAAGGTAAACCGCGATCAGGCTGAAGTCCTGAACTTCGTGGTGAACTCGGGCAAGCGCAGCATTATGGTGCGCGCCTACACCGCGGACAACGAGAACGTGCCCACCGACGGCGTCACATGGGAAGACTTCGCGCGCTGGTTCTTTGCGCAACGCGGGACTGCGACCGTCCAGCCGTTTGATGCGGCCAGCCCTTCGAAACCAGCGACATCCGGTAAATAACCAAAACATCTATGAAGGAGGAATGGAATGACCGTTGAGAAAAAATTCCGATTGTCGATCGGTTATCACAATTCATCGGATGTTGAGGAACTGCGCGATGCGCTGACCGAGACCGATATCAAGGTAATGAGCTATGACCAGGATGCACAACGCTGCTTCGATAACGCCATCCGCCTGGAAGCCGATATCGTGCTCATGTCACCTGACTGCCTGGGGTATCGCACAGCGATCCTGCAGGATTTGCTGTTTTATCGCGCCCGTCCAATTCCGGTGATCGGCTGGACGGATGCGCGCACCGATGACGGCCGAAATATGATGGCCAACGGGGCGGCCGGCTATATTACGCTCCCGCTCGACGGTGTGCAAACCTCAAAGTTTGTCAACATGGTGCACGAGGTGATCGATCGCGAACGCAGGCGCCGCGCACAGGGCGAAATATCGCTCGCAACGCGCGACACAGTCCCCGACGCAAAAGGAACATCGTGGCAGAGTAAGGTCATTGCCGTGTATGTGCCCAAAGGCGGCGGATCGCACCGCACCACCACTGCCGTCAACCTGAGCGTCGTGCTCAGCCACCTGACGATGGGCAACCAATCCACCCTTCTACTCGACTTCGACCAAACCAAGGGTGACTGTCACACCATGCTGGGCTACATTCTGTCCAGCGAGATGCAAATCGCGCTGCAGCGCAACTTGCGTGTGATCGAGCGCGGGTTGTACGATCTGATCATCAACGCCGGCGTGCGCTACCCGATGCAAGGCACATCGGTCATCACGCTCCAGATGATCCGCAATTACCTGGTGGACTCGCCCGCAATACCCGAATCGCAACTCGACTTCCTGCCCGGTCTGATGCGCCCAAGCGACAACGGCTCAATGGAGTTTGGCAATCGCAAGATGATCCTTGAGATGGCGCGCACCCTGATCCAGCAGGTGCGGCGCGCGTACTCCTTCGTGGTGATTGACCTGGGGCAGGACTTCTCCTCCCCGCTGCACGAGGCCGCTATCCGTGAGGCCGACGACATCCTCGTCATCGTTCCGCCATTGATGACCGCCGTCCTCGACACGCGCTATGCATTGCAAAGCCTGGAGCGCTACTTCGGCGACCTGAATCGCTTCCGGTTGCTCACCACCGGCTTCGACCCCGGCTTCGGGCTGACAGAGAAGGAGATGGTGGACATGCTGGGCCTGCCGCTGGTAGCCACCATCCCGTTCGATCCGATGGTGGCGGCGCAGTCCGTCAACTCCCATACCCCCTATGTGCTGACCGACCCCGGACCGCTGGGAACTGCGATGCGCGCGCTGGGGGCAATGTATCTGCCGCATTTGAAGGAAGTATTCAAGCCGAAGAACAAGTCCATCAGCAATTTCTCTATCAAGCGATTGTTCATCCGCCAGGCGTGAACGAAAGGAGATGAACTGTGTTTCGCAAGAGTGACAAACCCGCACCAATCCCGGCATGGGACCGCACCAGTGACTTTACGCCAGAGCCGGCGGCTCAACCGGCATTTGCCAAAGCGACAAACACGGCAAACACGGAGAAAAATAAGGAAGTCAGCGCCTATGATCTAGTGGTTGAGGATGTTAAGAACGAACTGAAAACCAGCCGGCGTCTGGCTGCGAGCGCTTACGAAAACCCCACCGATGAGGACTATGCCACAGTGACTGAGGTGGCGCGCCGTCTGATCACCGCCTATAACATCAACGCTCCGACGCGCGGCCAGCCATTGCTGGTGGAAGGGCCTGAGAACGAAACTGCTGCTGAATCCGAGCGCGTCGCCAAACGAATCACCGAGGATGTGCTGGGGTGGGGGCCGATCGCGCCATACATGGAAGATACGAAGGTCGAGGAAATCTTCGTCAACGGTCACAACCACATATACATACAGTACGCCGGCGAGGTGGCCGAGGAAGTGACCACGGCATTCCGCAGCGAGTATGCGTTGCGCATGTTCATCAATAACAAACTCGACTATGGGGCGGGTGGGCGCGGCGTCACTGTGAAGACCCCGTGGCGAGATCACCGCCTGCGCGACGGCAGCCGCGTTCATGTGATCATGGACCCGTTGGTGGCGAACCTGGGGTATGGGGGCATCGCCATTACTATCCGTCGCTTCCGCAGTGTGGCGCGCGGGTTGGACGACATGGTGAATCTGGGCAGCATCAACCAGCAGGCCGCGAACTTTTTGCGCGCGGCGGTGAAGGCACAACTGAACATGTGCGTTTCCGGCGGCACCGGCACCGGCAAGACTACCTTCATGCAGGTGTTGACCAGTGAAATCAGCAAGAAGGAACGCGTGATCACCGTGGAGGACACGCCCGAACTGCAACTCGCGCACATTCCCAACTGGGTGGCGTTGATCACCCGCGAGAAAGCCGAAGGGATTGAAGCGGTGACGATGGCAGACAATGTGCGCCATTGCCTGCGCATGCGCCCCAAGCGCATCATCCTCGGCGAAGCGCGCGGGCCTGAGATGATCGCCATTCTGGAGGCGATGAACACCGGCCATGAAGGTTGTATGTTCACCGTGCACGCTGACGACGCCTACCGCACCTTGCAACGCGTTGAAACGTTGTATTTGAAGGGCGGCATGGGCAATGTCCCACTGCTGGCCATTCGGCGCGAAATCGCGCAGGCGCTTAATCTGATCATCAACCTGGGCGTGTTCCGCATGCCCGACGGGCGTGAGGTGCGCCGCGTGAAGGAAATAAATTATGTCACGGGAGGCGTTGAGGGCGAGTCGATCACGCACGAGCCGATCTTTGCCTGGACATATCCGCGCGGTGAACCAGAATTCACTGGTCGCCTTGAATACACGCACGCCACACCCGCAGCGTTGATTCGGAGACTCGAAGACCGTGTCAGCGGCTGGCGTTGGGCGCGCGAAGTAGGCTAGCCCTTATACCGGAGCAAGGGGTTCCACTTGGCATCTGGTCAAGATATCACGCCTGCGCTGGGAGGCCAAATGCGCTATTGGCGGCCCACGATTGACGTCCGACGCAATAGCCGCTGGAGCGATGAGAGTGCGTGGGCCGACAAGACGACCGACGCCTGATGACTCTGATGACTTTTTCGCTTGACAAAAACACTTACGTGTGTGATGCTTATTATGTGTATTGCATGGGTATACAGCGATTCGTTAAACGATTATGAATATGAAACCTCTTCGTCAGAATGTGGCGCTCGCGATTGACGGTGGCGGAATCAAGGGGCTGGTGGTAGCACAGGCGCTGATTGCGTTGGAAGAGGAACTCGGCGGCGGTCCGCTCATTCAACATCCTCAGATCAAAATCCTGGCAGGGACATCGACTGGCGCGATTATCACGGCGGGCATTGCCATGGGGATGAAGGCTGCAGACATCGCCAGTGCTTATCTGCGCCTGGGTCAGGAAGTCTTCCCGCCGCTGACGCCGCCCATACTTCCCAAGGTGATTCAGCAGGCTGACGAATTCCTTCACGCTCTGTTTCAGTCCTCCTTATATGGCAACGAGAAGTTAATTGAGGTTTTGAAGTCGATTATCGAACAAAACACTGGCGATGCTGAGTTGACGCTGGAACAGTTGAACAAGAGGCTGGGGCCTGATAAGACGTTGATCCTCACGACGGTCAACATCACTGAGCGTCGCACCCGTTTTCTCAAATCCTACAAGCCGGATAACGGGGATTGGCGTTTATGGGAAGCGATTCTGGCGTCCTCATCTGCGCCGCTTGCCCTGCCGGTCTGGCCGCGCCTTGATGCGCCGGGAAAGCGCGTCTACTACACCGATGGCGGCGTCGGCAGTTACGGCAATCCAGCCTATGTCGTAGCCCAGGAAGCGGTCGTATTTCGCGGGTGCGCGCCGGAGGATGTAAGCGTCTTGAGTTTTGGCACAGGTTGGTTGAATAGCGACAATTTTGAGAAAGAGAATGGCGACCCAACCGGCTGGCATGGGTTGCAATGGGCACAAAATGCCCCCGGTGTGGCACTCGGCGACGTCGTGCGCGCTCAATCGCTCGATATCATTGAAGGCATCGGAAACAGCAAGTTTGACTTCCGCCGTTTCCAGTTCGCGCTTGAAAAAGATATTAACGCGGATGCGTTCGGCGACGATGCAACCTATGCCTTCATGAAAAAGCTGGGAGACGACATGGGCGACCGCATCCGCAACAACCAGTTTGCGCCCAATCCAGATCCTCAGTACGATCCGGAAGGATTGCACGATGGCCTGAACAACTATCGCGCCGCCAGAAAAGTCGCCAGGAATATCCGCGTGAAATAATCGATCCGGGTCACGCCCAAATCACCAAACTGCTTATCCACCCACCCGCGCGCGCAACGCGGCGAAGTTGCGTATGAATTTATCAGGATCGCGTTTCAGGCTTTCCCGCTCAACGCGCGGCAGGATGTTGGCAAATGCACTCTCAAGTTCCACCATGTTGATCTGTTCGGAGCGCAACATCGCCAGAATGTCTTCGTAATCGCCCTCGCGCCCGCGCTCGATCTTGCTCAAAGCGGTGCTGTACAGGTCAAAGTGAAACACATCCACCTGCCCGAACCGCCCGACGAATTTGGCGCGTTCTTTCCATCCTGCTGGCAGGGGGATAAAGTCGCCCGGGGACGCCAGCTCGATGTTGATCTGCATGTCTTCTTTTAATCGCCGTATCACGCGCGAAAATTCGGCTTCATGCTCGTCCGCAACCTCGTAGCTGATGTCGATATCGAGCGACTGCTGGCGTAAACCTTCATAGACTAGCGTCGTGCCGCCGACCAGGTACAATCGCGCCGGATAGTGAAACTCGATCCCCAGTTTAACGAGGAAGTAGTGGACGCGCAGGCGGTCAATGGGTGGGCGCATGGTTTTCAGGTTGCGGCGTCGCTGTGACCATCATCACTCGATTGGGCGCACACGGTTGATTGCTGATCAGATCAATCACCTGCTGGTACGATGACCAGTCATTATAGACGCTGCGGTCACACAATAATCGCAGCCCGTATTCGCCGTGCATCAGGTCGGGTGAGGGCAGGTCGAGTTCCGTTGTGAATCTTTCGGGGATGAGCGGCGTCTCACCAAACTGCAGGCGCAGGTGCGTGCGCCACAACCGCTGCAGGTACATCGCAGCCACATATTGCTTGCGCAACTCAGCCTGTTCAGCGCTGCTAAACGTCGCGTCAAGGGCGGCGGCGCGTTCTGCCAGATCCGGATGGACGAGAAAAAGACCTGCCAGCGCAAAGCGCAGCCGCGCATCCTCGGCGCGCGCGATCCCTGCGATCAGCACATCATCGCTAAGCGCCAATTCGTCGCCGTGCGGGGTAGGAGTGAGGTAGCACACGCCCCGCAGGTGCAACCCCGCCACCAGATCGTCACGCGTATACGCTGTCGCGTTTGTCATGCGCCCCGTCCTAACGGACTCCTGGGAGTGACTCGAACGCGGTAATCTTGTCATCCATCGTCAGCACGTAGCCGATCTCGTCAATGCCGTTGAGCAGGCAAGTCCTTGAAAATCCGTCAATCGGAAACTGAACCTTGCGACCATCAGGCAAAGTGAGCATCTGTGCGTTGAGATCGATGGATAGTGCGGTATCCGGGTCTTCTTCGCACAGGCTGAACAACTGCGCATGCGTGTCTTTGTCCACGATGATCGGCAGCAGCCCGTTTTTCAGCGAGTTGTTGCGGAAGATGTCGGCGAAGGAGGTGCTGATCACGGCGCGGAACCCATATCCGGTCAACGCCCACGGCGCGTGTTCGCGCGACGACCCGCAGCCAAAGTTATCGCCCGCCAGCAGGATGGCGCGCCCTTTGATCTCGGGCTGGTTCAGGATGAAATCGGGCTTGGGCGTGCCGTCGCCGTCGTAGCGCCAGTCGGAGAACAGGTTGTCGCCCAGCCCAACCTTATCGGTGACTTTTAGGAATCGCGCCGGGATGATCTGGTCGGTGTCCACGTTCTCGTTCGGGAGCACGACGATCTTGCTATTAAATGCTGTGTACTTGTCCATAAATGCGCCTCCGATTATCTCAGCATTCCAAACGGGACTCCGAGCAGTGTGCGCACATCTGTAACGACGCCGGTGACTGCCGATGCTGCGGCGGTGAGTGGACTGGCCAGGAAGGTGCGCCCGCCCTTGCCCTGCCGCCCTTCGAAGTTGCGGTTGCTGGTGCTGATGGCGTACTGTCCCGGCTGGAGTTGGTCGCCATTCATTGCGATACACATGCTGCACCCGGCCTCGCGCCACTCTGCGCCAGCCTCAGTGAACACGCGGTCGAGTCCTTCGGCTTCGGCCTGCTTCTTCACCTGCGCCGATCCAGGCACAACCATGACGCGCACGGTGGGGCTCACGCGCCGCCCCTTTAACACAGCCGCTGCATCGCGCAGGTCGCTGATGCGCGAGTTGGTGCAACTGCCGATGAAGACGACGTCAATGGCCTGTCCCAGCAACGGTTGATTCGGCTGTAGCGCCATATAGCCCAGTGCTTTGGTCAACGCATTGCGCTGGCTCAAGTCACCGATTTGCGCGGGATCGGGCACGCGCCCGGTGATGCCGATACCCATGCCCGGATTAGTGCCATAGGTGATCATCGGCTCAAGCGCATCCGCGTCAAGCGTGAAGGTCGCGTCGTACCGCGCGCCTTCATCGCTGGGAAGGTTGCGCCACGCGCTCACGGCTTTGTCCCAGTCCGCGCCTTTAGGCGCAAATTCGCGCCCCGCGATGTATTCAAAGGTCGCGTCATCGGGCGCGATCATGCCGGCGCGCGCGCCGCCCTCGATGCTCATGTTGCAGACGGTCATGCGCTCTTCCATGCTCAAGCGCCGAATCGCAGCGCCGGTGTACTCAAACACAAAGCCGGTGCCCGCGCCAATGCCGTACTTGGCAATGATCCCCAGGATGATATCCTTCGCCCCCACGCCTTTCTGCAAGGCGCCATCGACGCGCACCTGGGCAGTGCCGGGTTTGCGTTGCAGCAGACACTGCGTCGAGAGCACCATCTCGACTTCGCTCGTGCCGATGCCGAATGCGAGCGCGCCGAATGCGCCGTGCGTGCTGGTGTGGCTATCGCCGCACACAATCGTCATGCCAGGCTGCGTCAAGCCCAGTTCCGGCCCGATGACATGCACGATGCCCTGTTTCTCGATGTTCTGGCGCAGCCCGTAAAGCGTGATATTGAAGTCGGCGGCGTTCTTCTCAAGCTGTGCAATCTGCTTCGCCGCCATCTCGTCCATGATCGGCAGGTCGCGACTGTAGGTCGGGATGCCGTGATCCATCGTGGCGAAGGTGCGGTCGGGACGGCGTGCTTGAATGCCGCGCTTGCGCAGCCCTTCGAACGCCTGCGGTGATGTCACCTCGTGCACCAGGTGCAGATCGATATACAGGACAGCCGGGCTGCCGGGGTCTTGCGCAACCACGTGCGCGTTCCAGATTTTTTCAAAAAGGGTCTGAGGCATGATCTCTCTAGTTTCCTGATAGCCGTTTCCGGCCTCCAAATACTGCCAACTCGAATATTTTAAAGAAACAGTCCACATCCGTAAAGCCAATCTCGCGCAGCCATTCGCATTGATCTTCAACAGGCGCGAGGATGTTTGCTTTCTTGTCTTCCCGGTAATAAAACTCACTGGCAATTTGTTCGCGCGTGAGCCCGGACCCCTTGCGGTCATGGTGCTTTACCAGTGAATCGATGAAGCACTCGTCAAACAACGTTTGGCCCCACGCGGTGTGTGACGCCACGTGTTCCATGTTTACAAACACCCCGCCAGGGACGAGCAGGTCATGGATTTCTCTGTAGACGCGGCGTTTACGCTCATCGGGTTGATGATGGATCGAAAAACCTGAGACAATGGCATCAAATGGCCCATAGGCGCTGACCATAGTCGCCCAGGCGGGGTCTCCATAGTCAGCCTGGATGAAGGACAGTTGTGACGCGCGCGTCTTCAGCCGTTCGCGCGCAGCCTGCAACATCGGCTCAGAGAAGTCCAGCAATACCCCGTTGCTCCGGGGAAATCGCCCCAATAAGGCCGCACCCAGTACGCCATCCCCGCAACCGATGTCCATAAAGCGCAATGTTTCCGTCTGCGCGCCGATGCCGGTCTCGACCATGCGCACCATGACGTCGAGTTGCTCGGATTTAAATGGTATTACGGTGCTCACGCTGCTCAGATATTGGCTCACAATATCAGCGGACAGCCAGACTTTATCGTCACGTTCAGATGACATTGTTAACCTCCCTGTTGACCTTATTATTTTGCATTATTCAAAGCCATCGTCAGCGCTACTGTGACTGCGAAACCGGCGATCGGCGCTGCGATCGCAATAGTCGCACACAGCGCGCCGCGAACCTTCGCCGGGCGCTGCGATCGCATGATCAGCAGGCAAATCAGCGTCGCAAGCAGACCGACGATGATGCCGGTAATTTGTCCGAAGGTGACGATGGTGGTGGTGATAAACGGCAGACCGATCAACAGATACTGCGGCGTGGTAAGCGCTGGAACCAGGTCAACCCAGTCCTCGTTGTACCAGACGCGCGGCACAAGCTCGAACATGCCCGACCGCACCTCCAGTGTGCCGCTCTGGATCGGGTAGAACGTGCCCGTCGCGCCACGAGCGCCGTGGTGCGACGGGCTAACCGGCCGTCCATTGATGGTTATCTTTACTTTCCCGCTGAACAGCGAGCGATCGAGGCTCACCTTCTCGTTCTTGCCGGTTATGAATGTATATTTCATCTATGGCTACTTGCTGCTTGCAGGCGCGTTTTGCTTGCGGCGCAAACCCTTGTTCAGCGCCGACAGGTACGCCTTACCGCTGGCGCACATCGTGTCGGTGTCGGCGCTGCGCCCGCTGTACAGATACTTCTTGCCATTGTCGTCGGTCATCTCGATCCGCATCGTCACGTCGGCGATGGCGTCGATGCCCGCAGTCACGGCGTGCACGTGGAATTCGGTGAGATGCGCTTCAGTGCCGGTGATCCGATTGATGCAGTTGCAAATCGCATCCACCGGTCCGTTGCCCAGTGCGGCGTCCTGATGCGCTTCGCCTTCCTCATCCAGCAAACGCACGCTGGCCACCGGCACGTTACCCGTGCCCGTGGTCACGCTGAGCGTGTCGAGTTTATAAACCTCGTTGACGTTCTCATACTGATCGGCCACCAGCGCTTCGAGATCGGCCTCCGTGACCACTTTCTTCTTGTCGCACAGCACCTTGAAGCGCGTGAAGGTCTGATCGAGTTCTTCGCGCGTCAACTCGTAGCCCATTGTCTTGAGCCGTTCGCTGAATGCGTGTCGTCCGCTGTGTTTACCCAGCACGAGGTTGGTCTCGGTCCAGCCCACCGTTTCGGGACGCATGATCTCGTAAGTCAACGGGTTCTTCAACATGCCATCCTGATGAATGCCGGCCTCGTGCGCGAACGCGTTCACGCCGACGATGGCCTTGTTTGGTTGCACAGCGATCGACGTCATCGCGCTCACCATCTTGCTGGTGCGCACCAATTGGGTCGTATCAATGTTGGTCTTCAGATTGCCATAGACCTGCTTGCGCGTGTGCAACGCCATGATGACTTCTTCGAGCGAAGTGTTGCCGGCGCGCTCGCCGATGCCGTTCATCGTCACTTCCACCTGGCGCACGCCGGCGCGAATGCCTGCCAGCGTGTTGGCAGTCGCCAATCCCAGATCGTTGTGACAGTGCGCCGAGATGATGACGTTCTCGATCCCCGGCACGTTCTTGACGATGCCTTCGATCATTGCGCCATACTCGCCGGGCGTGCAATAGCCCACCGTGTCAGGTATATTCAACGTTGTCGCGCCGGCCTTGATCGCAATCAACAGCACCTGCCACATAAACTCAGGGTCGCTGCGGCCAGCATCCTCCGGCGAGAACTCCACATCGGCGCACAGGCTGCGCGCATGCGACACCATATCGCCGACCATCTCGATACAGTCATTGCGCGAGATGCGCAGTTTGTGCTGCAGGTGGATATCACTGGTGGCGAGGAAAGTGTGAATACGCGGCTTCTTCGCCCACTGCACCGCCGCCCACGCGCGGTCGATGTCCATCTTGTTCGCGCGCGCCAGCCCGGCAATCACCGGGGCGGTGTCTGTCTGGCCAATATCCTGCGCCAGGCGCGTAACGGCCTCAAAATCTCCTGGCGAAGCAATCGGGAAGCCGGCCTCGATAATATCGACGCCCAGCCGGGCCAGTTGACGGCCGATCTCTAACTTCTCGGCCAGGTTCAGGGTTGCGCCCGGCGACTGCTCGCCATCGCGCAACGTGGTGTCAAAAAACAATACTCTGTTGTTATCGATAGTCGGGGCAGACGCCCCAGCTTTAACGTCGCTGTCATTCATAACGAGAACTCCTCACGAAGGGATGAGATATGAAGCAAGAATTATGAATTATGAAACTAAACGTCACCGCAGGTTCATACTTCATAATTTCCTTGGAGGTTGGAGAGTCACTTACGATAATCCCCAACCTCCAATCCCCAATCTCTCTCTTTCTTACGCGCCGCCTTGCCCGGGCATAACCTCCTTGGGGTTCAGCCACGGCATCATCCGGCGCAGTTCAATGCCCACATGTTCGATCTGATGATCCATGTCGCGCTTGCGCATCGCATTGAAGTTCGGTCGCCCCTGCGCGTTTTCGTCAATCCAGTCCTCGGCAAATGCGCCAGTCTGGATGTCGCTCAGGATCGACTTCATTTCTTTCTTGGTCGCTTCAGTGACGACGCGCGGCCCGCTCACGTAATCGCCATATTCGGCGGTGTCGCTGACGGAGAAGCGCATGTAGTTCAGGCCGCCTTGATAGAACAGGTCAGTGATCAGCTTCAGTTCGTGCATGCACTCGAAATACGCAACCTCTGGCTGATAGCCGGCCTCGACCAATGTCTCGAAGGCGGCCTTAATAAGGTGCGATACGCCACCGCACAGCACAACCTGTTCGCCGAACAAGTCGGTTTCAGTCTCTTCAGCAAAGGTGGTCTGCAACACGCCGGCGCGCGTGCCGCCGATGCCCTTGGCGTAGGCAAGAGCGTTCTCAAGCGCATGCCCGCTGGCATCCTGATACACGGCGACAAGACAGGGCGTGCCTGCCCCATCCTGATAGGTGCCGCGCACGCGATGGCCGGGCGCCTTGGGCGCGATCATCGTCACATCAACGTCCTGGGGGGGGACAACCTGGCCGTAGCGGATGTTGAACCCGTGCGCCCACATGAGCGTCTTGCCGGCGGTCATGTATGGCGCGACCTGCTCGCGGTAAACGGCGGCGGCCGGGACATCGGGAACCAGCATCATCACGAAATCGGCAGCCTTGGCCGCTTCCGGGATGCTCATCACGGTCAACCCGGCGTCCTGCGCCTTCTTGACGCTCTTGCTGTTCTCCGGCAGGCCGACGATGACGTTGACGCCGCTGTCGTGCAGGTTCAACGCATGCGCGTGCCCCTGGCTGCCAAAACCGATGACCGCCACTGTCTTGCCTTTTAGCAAGTCGAGATTCGCATCCATATCGTAAAAAACTGTTGCCATTTTGCTCCTGATCTTCCTGTGATATTGAGTTAAGTATCGCTTACCGGAGTACTCTCCGCCAGTGCGGAGTACTCTCCGCCCAGTTCGCTAATAAAAAGTGAGCAAGTTCCAACGAACTTGCCCACCGATTCATGTTCTCTTACGGGTGTGAATGACCGTTGCTTGAAAAAGCAACGTCATCCTGATCGGGGACGACGTGCGCTGCGCCACGCGTCATCGCGACGCGCCCGGTGCGCACGACTTCCAGAATACCGTAATCGTTCAGCACGTTTAGAATGCCGTCCACCTTCTCTTCATCGCCGACCATCTCGATGATCAACGTGTCCGTCTTGACGTCCACCACGCGACTCTCAAACATATCGGCCAATTGCTTGATTTCGCTGCGCTTCTGCGTATTCTCCACGCGCACCTTGATCAATGCCAGTTCGCGCACTACCGTTGGTAAATGGGTGACGTCCTGCACGTCGATGACGTTCACCAGCTTGTACAGGTTGCGCTCCACCATCGCCGCACTGGTGCGGCTGGCGTCGACCACGATGGTCATGCGGGACACCTTGGGGTCGTCGGTTGTGCCGACGGCCAGGCTGTCAATGTTAAAGTTGCGGCGGCGGAACAGGCTGGCGACACGGTTGAGGACGCCCGGCTTGTTCTCCACCAAAGCTACGAGGGTATGTTTCTGCGCTGTCTGCCCTGAGGCGGCGTGATCTACTAACATTTCTTTGGTCTCCTACTTAATCGCATCCATGCCAGTGCCGAGCGCAGCGGGTTGACGGCGAGTCATCTCGTCGAGCGCCTTGCCGGGCATCACCATCGGGAACACGTTCATCTCGGGTTCCACCACAAATTCGCACAGCACCGGGCCGTCAGTGGCGCGCGCTTCGGCAATAATCTGGCGCATCTCGCTCTGGGTGGTTGCGCGCAGACCCTTGATGCCATAGGCGTCGGCCAGTTTCTGGAAGTTCGGCGTCCACATCTGGGTTTGTGAATAGCGTTTGTTGTGTATCAGATCCTGCCACTGGCGCACCATGCCCAGGAAGTGGTTGTTGATAACCGCAATCTTCACGTTGAGCTTTTCCTGCACCAGCGTGGCTAATTCCGGAATGCTCATCTGGAAGCCGCCATCGCCGGCCACCGCCCACACCTCATCGTCGGGGCGACCCAGCTTGGCGCCGATCGAGGCAGGCAGTGCAAAGCCCATTGTGCCCAGGCCGCCGCTCGTGATGAGCTGATTCCTGCGCGTGTGCTGGAAATACTGCGTCTCCCACATCTGGTTCTGACCAACGTCAGTGGCGATGGTGCATTCACCCTTGGTCGCTTCCCAGATGCCGCGGATGACATGCGGCGCGAGCAACATGTTGTCCGGCAACTCCTGCGCCAGCACATCCCGCGACTTGGTGTCATCGCGCCAGGCGTTGATCGTCCCCACCCAGTCCTTGTGACTGCCATTCGCCACCTGCGGGATCAGCGCCTGCAACACGCTCTTCACGTTGCCGACGATGCCGACATCAGTTGGAACGTTCTTGCCGACTTCGGCAGCGTCAATGTCCACATGGATCACCTTGGCGTTCTTCGCATACTGCGCAAGGTTTCCCGTGACGCGGTCGTCGAAGCGCATGCCAAGGGCAATCAGCAGGTCGGCATTGGCGATTGCCATATTCACGTAAGCCTCGCCATGCATCCCCATCATGCGCAGGTTGAGCGGGTGATCCTCTGAGAGCACACCAATTCCGAGCAGCGTCGTCGCGACCGGAATGCCGGCTTTGTTGATCAACTCGCACAGTTCGCCGTGCGCGCCGCCGTGTTTGATGCCCTGACCAGCCAGGATGATTGGCCGCTTTGCGGCGTTGATCAGTGTCGCTGCATCGGTTACCAGCCCCGGTATGTTTTGCTTGTGCATCGGTTTAATGGCGCGATAGCCCTTCAGCTTGACGCTGGTGATGGGCTCATATTCCACCGTCTGCTGCTGCACATCTTTACAGATATCAATGAGCACGGGGCCGGGGCGGCCGGATCGCGCAATGTAAAACGCCTCAGCCAGCACCTGGGCCAGTTCCTTCACATCGGTGACCAGATAGTTATGCTTTGTGACTGGAATCGTGACGCCGGTGACGTCTGTCTCCTGGAACGCATCGGTGCCAACCAGATTCGACGATACCTGACCGGTGATCGCGACGATTGGAGAGGAATCCATCATTGCGTTGGCCAGGCCGGTAACCAGATTGGTTGCGCCCGGGCCGCTTGTCGCCATGCACACGCCGACTTTGCCCGTAGCGCGGGCATACGAGTCTGCCGCCAGTGCGGCGTTCTCTTCGTGGCGCACCAGCACGTGCCGAATGCGGTCTCGGTAGTCATACAAAGCGTCATAGGCAGGCAATATAGCCCCGCCCGGATAGCCGAAGACCAATGTGGCGCCTTGTTGTAACAACGTCTCCCAGATAATCTGTGCTCCTGTTAGCTTCATGTCACTTCTCTCCTTTTGTTCTGATTTTGAACCCGGTCCTGCCAGTCAAACGGGCAAAAAAAAAGCCCTCCATTTAGGAAGGCTTTTATCTTTGTGAGCAGGCGCTTTAGTGAATCTGCGCCGCCGTCCTAAACGAAACCAGCTCCTGTCTGCTAAGGACTAGGAGCGAGATAACAATAATGACGACGACTAATACTAAATGCATGATATGCCTGTTAACTGATGGGTCGTTTATACACGAGGCGCTGGGGATTGTCAAGCCGCTGACTCATCATTTTCATCATACTCATCATTACTTCTTTCAACCCACCCCTGCGAAGGAGTAGCTGGCGGGTGTAATATCCGCACACCGCACCTGGCCGACACGCGGGTCGGCCTCTACGTCATTCACCCATGCAGCGACGGCCTCGTGTGGCTACCTGATGTGGCGCATGCAGTCTATACGGTCTAATTGCTTAATCTTCATCATTCAATGGCACGGGCTATTTCGCCACGAGTGGGATCATTGCCCGGCACGAGTCGGGGCCGAACTCGCCGGTACTGAAACCGAAAAATCCACTAGATTCCACGGCCGTAAGGCACAATCCCGATCCAGGCGGGAGTTGCAGCGACCAGTTCCCGTTGACATCCACCAGTGCCGTTCCCAGGGAGTTGCGTCCTTCGGGATTGCCGGCTTTCGTGAGCGCCACAGCATACACCTCGACGCTGTACGACGCGAAAATTCCACCACTGTTGAATCCAGTCCCGTTAACAGTCGTGATGATGCCATTGCCGCTGATGGAAGTAATGCGCGGTGTTGTGACCGGGATGACATGCAGATCAGCGCCCTTCTGGCCATCCCCGTACATTCTCAGGTTCGACCAGTGATTGGCGATCGCTCCGTCACGTTCATCGATCCCGTTCGAGAGGTTATTAAAAATCAGAGTCCCGCTGATATTGTTCAGTTCCGTGTTAGCGCCGCCAAACTGGATGCCGTTAGCGTGGTTGCCGTCCGCCTGACCGCCGGTCACGCTGTTGGCAGTGGCGCCGTCAATAATGTCGATACCATTTGCAATATTGCCCTCAGCATAGGGATGGTCAATCGTGTTATTGCGCGCCGCGTCGATCAGCAATCCGTTTTGCTGGTTCTGGATCAGCAGATTTGCGCTGACGGTGTTCGTGGTCGTGTTAGCGCCAACGATGGCAATGCCGTTCTTCACGCTACTGTAAATGTCGTTATGCTGCGTAGAAGCGCCACCGCCAGGCTGCTCAATGGCCGATTCAGACCAGTGGCGTCCGTGCCACCGGCGACCAGCAACAACGCTTCACGCAACGTCAAAGTGCTATTCGAAGTAGTATCGTCACCTGCGCTGTTCACGATGAAATTGCAACCCGCAGTCTGCGGTTTGGCAGGTGACGGCGCTCCTGCCTGTGTTGTTGTCCCATGAGCCAGCGCAACACAGCAGGCAATCGCCAACCCGATGCAGAAGCCTGTGCGGCGTGTATTGCCGCGACCGGGCTTGATCACAAGTAACGCGCGACTTACGACGATGATTATTTCATTGCTTACTATCCGACAACTGATGACATTTGACATTGTTTTTTGCTCATGCATCCTGTAATGCTTCGCAATCGATAATGTCATATCCGCAGGGGATATAAATAGAGGGATAAAAAAGGCACATGCAGAGTGCAGCTACGCGCGTTCACCCATGCGCAGTCCCTCTCAACCGGCTTCGAGCCTCCCATACTGCAAGTCACCCCTGCGAGGGTTGAATGCCATGAGCCTGCACCTGCCAGATACCCCTCGCAGGGATGCGACGCGAAATCCCCCGCGAGGAAGGCACCTATGACACCCAGCCTAAATTGCCAAACGCAAAAAAGGACGCACCAAGGACGTCCTGTTAGGAGTGGCTATTTACTGAGAGTACTCAGTTTTACTGAGAGCACTCAGTTTGCCTGAAGGTACTCAGTCCGAGCGCCAGCTGGCTTACTTCTTTGCAGTTGCTTTGTTCAGCAGCTTCATCAGGCGTGACTTGCGGCGCGCGGCGTTGTTGGGATGAACGACGCCCTTGCCCGCGGCGCGGTCAAGCGCGCTGATCGCCTTGATGATCTCGGTCTTTGCCGTTGCGAAATCTTTCTCCGCGACAGATGCACGGGTATTCTTGACATAGGTGCGCGCGCGCGAGCGATGCAGGCGGTTAAAAATCGCCTTGCGCGCGCTGTTGCGGATGCGCTGTTTGGCTGAAAGGGTATTGGCCACGAAATTAGCTCCTCAAATGATCACACAATGTTGCAACGCCGTTGCGACGTCAATATCTTGACGCCACCCGACTAGCTGAGAGATTCTACCGCAAAGAGCGTGGTTCGTCCAGTTGAGGTTTTATGCGGGGTATACCGCAGATTCGTGGGTAACTTTTCGGCGACTGGGGGAGAATAGGAGAACGGAGGGTTGACAAGCATGGGAAAGGCAGTAAAGAGTCGAGTACAAAGGCGTGAGGAGTTC
>CAIXPS010000169.1 GCA_903921365.1 uncultured bacterium
CTGCATCATGACGCAACGAACCTCGTCATAGGTCCTGCTGTAGGCCGCTAGATCCCCCGCCGGGAAGTGCAGATGCGAGTCGGGCATGCGCAGCTTCGGGTCGATGCGATTGAAGCACATTTCGAGGTCAGCCTTTGCAAATGACAGCGGGTGCGTGACGGGAACAGGGTGCCCATGCTCCACCCACTCATCCATCCCCCAGAAGTGCGCGTCCTTCAGATCGAGCCCAATGGCGTTGACGATGCGCGCCACCAGCGGAAGTTGCTCTGTCGGGCCGATCGGGCCACAGATGCCCGCCGGTTGACTCGGCGTCGCCTGCTTCCAGGCAGTAATATACTCCAGCGCTTCGGCGAGGTAGAACTCCTCCAGTGTGTCGTACAGGCTGACCTGGAACCCCGGTCGGGATAACTGTTGCAAATCCTTCTCGTCCAATCGCGCTGCATCGTTGACGATTGCAGAGTCCAGCGTGGTGTAGTCCCACCAACCCGGCGCGACTTTACTGATTTGGCGTGCCATATTGCTTCTCCTTGTGGTTTATGTACTCGATGGTTTTTCATCCAACGAGCGCTCATAGGCCGGGTCGACCCAGCAATGGGCGCCAAGCGCTTGCCTCAGCGGGTCGGCATCCAGCGGCGCAAAGCCGAGAGTGCTGTGCCGTCGCCAACCCTCGGCAAGCAGGTACTGCCCGGACATCCTGCCCACGTCGCGCGCCATCTGCTCCATCTCCAGCACATATGAGCCCATGCCCTGGCTGAAGTCCAGCCAGTCCTTCTGGGTGTGATGCTGACCCAACATCTCGCGTTTGATGTCGAGGACGGGCGCGATATCGACAAAATGCCCCGGGTGAATCAACCGCCGCAGCCCGTCGCGTAGCCCGTGTGGCATAGCGTGGTACAGCACGACGTCCCCACCCCATGCCTCCACGGGCGGTTGTGTCGCGTAATTGCGCATGCCGCGCGCAAAGGCCGCGGTGACGGCCAGGCGACAGGTGTTGGCGTGATCCTCCATGTAATCCTGCGGCGATGGGATCAGCAAGATATCGGGCTTGACTTCACGGATGACCGCAGCAACGCGCGCGAGCAATCCGGGCTCGTAGTAAATGCACAGATCGTCGGCGATGGGCGGATGGCACACAGCGCCGGCGATTTGAGCGGACGCCACAGCTTCGGCAGCCCGCAGACGCACGATCTCTGTCGCGTCGTGCACCGCAGTTCCGCACGAGCCATTCGCCAGATTCCACATATGAATCTCGGCGCCGGCTTGCTTCAGCAACAGCAGTGTGCCCGCCATCGTGAATTCGATGTCGTCGGGATGCGCGGCTATCGCCATGGCGACGAGCTTTGTCGTTGTTACGGTCATGCGCCTCTCAGCAACTCACTTGACTCGGTTAGTTTCCAACGTATGCAACGACATCGATCTCGACCAGGATGCCGGGCAAATGACTGCCGACGGTGGTGCGAACGGGCTTCGGATCCGGGAAATACGTGGCGTAAACAGCGTTGAACCGGCTGAACAAGCTCATGTCACTGAGGTGCACAGTGGACTTAACCACGTCGCCCATCGTGGCGCCACCAGCCTCAAGAATCGCCTTGATGTTTTCGAGCACCTGGCGCGTCTGTTCTTCAATCGACTCGCCGGCCGATTTCTTTGTCGCTGGATCTGTCGGCCCTTGTCCAGCCACATACACGAAGTCGCCAACCCGCAATCCCTGCGAATACGGGCCTGCCGGCAACGGGGCGTTTGGCGTCACGATCTGTTGTTTGGTCATATATCTCCTTACGGTCTGCTTATGCTTGGTTTGCCTGTTCGATGGCATAGACGCTACATTTTGCGAGTCTGGTTTGCGGAGGGAACTCAGCTACTGGGGTTGATTCGAATAACTCTAGCGCGCTTGATACGAAACTGGTGAGTCCGGGATATTTGAATACGTGCTGGGAAATAACGATTTCAGTCACAGGGGGAAGTGCCTCTTAGTTTTTAGCATTCTAGTGCCGGCACTCAAAAGTGGCAAATGGGTATTGGTTATTTGTGTTATTTGCGAGATTGAGGTTTCAAAACCATAAGTAACTGCTCAGGCTGAAAAACCCAGCGCGGGCATGACAATCGAACCCTCGAAGAGAGAGCGCAAGGCGTTCAGCACGGGGATACCTTGCTTGCGCAGGGTGGAGATATAACCACGAATCCGGCAGAAGTGCTCCGCGCCCTTAGAACTGCGAAAGCAGCCGGATATCTTTTGCTTGA
>CAIXPS010000170.1 GCA_903921365.1 uncultured bacterium
CGGTCAGGGTTGGTGTCGCCACAATGCCCAATCTGTGTTGGCCGCTTTGTGCGAACTACATAGCGATCGCTTTGAAATCGCCTGGAAGTCGGTGCCCTATGCCTAGTCCACGAATCTGCGGTATACCCTTCTCATTTTCTCATTCCCTTTCACTTTCTTTAATCTCGTTGGGTATTTCATATTTTTCGCGAATCGTGTATCATACGTGCATACAAATGGAGCAACTGTCCCGGACAACTAATAATCGCGACGACGGTAACGGCGACCTGTAGGGTGTCGCTTAGTCTGTCGCGCGTTCGGACCAATACAAGCAGCGTAGACACTAAGAGCCGCCCGACTTATCGGGCGGCTCTTTTTTGTCATGATTTGTCATAGTTATAGTTAATGATGATGATGGAGGAGCAAGGAAGATGTACAAAACGCACACATGCGGCGAATTACGTTCGTCGGACGATACAAAGGTTGTAAAACTTGCTGGTTGGGTGCACCGCCGCCGTGACCACGGTGGCGTGATCTTCATTGACCTGCGCGATCGCTTCGGCATCATGCAAGTGGTCATTCGGTCTGGCACGCCCGATGCTGCGCACGATCTGTTCAAGACAGCCGAGTTGTTGCGTAGCGAGTTCGTGGTGCAGATCGAGGGCGTGGTGGAACTGCGCCCGACCAGCATGCGCAACCCGAAAATGACGACCGGCGATATTGAAGTCGTTGCCACAAAGATCGTCGTGCTCAACCCTGCGAAGACTACGCCCTTCCTGATCGACAGCGACGGCCGCGATGTGGACGAGAACCTGCGCCTGCGCTATCGCTACCTGGATCTGCGGCGCGAACGCATGCAAAAGAACCTGACCACGCGCCACCGCTTTATCAAGTTCATCCGCGACTACCTGGATGCGCGCGGGTTTCTCGAGATCGAGACGCCAATCCTGTTCAAGACGACACCCGAAGGCGCGCGCGACTACCTGGTGCCCAGCCGTGTTTATCCTGGCACGTTCTATGCGCTGCCGCAAAGCCCCCAGCAACTCAAGCAGTTGCTGCAAGTGGCAGGCATTGAGCGCTATTTCCAGATCGCCCGCTGCTTTCGCGACGAGGATCAGCGCGCCGACCGCCAGCCCGAGTTCACCCAGCTCGACATGGAATTGAGTTTCGTCGATCGCGAAGACATCCTGCAACTGATCGAAGGGCTGCTGACCGAGTTCGTGGAAAAGCACACCGAGAAGAAACTGATCGCCAAACCATTCCCGCGCTTCTCACACGCCGAAGCAATGGCGAAATACGGCATTGATAAGCCGGACATCCGCTTTGGGCTGGAGATGTTCGACATCACCGCCGTCACACACGGGTCGCAGTTCCTACCCTTTGCCAACGCCCCGCTGGTAAAGGGCTTTTGTGCGCCCGGTTGCGCGACCTATTCGCGCAAGCAGATTGACGAATTGGCTGAAATGGCGAAGAAGAAAGGCGCCAAGGGCCTCGTCACACTGATGCGCGACGACACTGGCATCCGCAACCAGGGCGCCGGCGCGAAACTGAGCGATGACGAAAAAACCGCCATCCTCGCCGCGTCCAACTCCAAACCCGGCGACCTGCTGCTGTTCGTCGCCGATACCCCTAAAGTGACCAACGAAGCGCTCTCCGACCTGCGCCTGGAACTAGGACGCCGCCTGAATCTGGCCGACGGCAACGTGCTTGCCTTCTGCTGGGTGATCGACTTCCCACTGTTTGAGTGGAACGAAGAAGAGAAACGTTGGGATCCCTCGCACCATATGTTCACCGCGCCAAAGGATGAGTTCATCCCTACACTCGAAAGTGACCCCGGCAGCGTGCTGAGCAAGCAGTACGACCTGGCCTGCAACGGTTACGAGGTCGGCGGTGGCAGCATCAGAATCCACCGCCGCGACATCCAGGAGATCATCATGCGCTTGATCGGCCTGGAGATGGAGGACGCGCGCCGCAAGTTCGGCCACTTACTCGAGGCGTTCGAGTATGGCGCGCCGCCGCATGGCGGCATCGCCCCCGGCATTGACCGGCTGACCATGCTCCTGTGCGACGAACCAAACATCCGCGAGGTGATCGCATTCCCGAAGAACCAGCAGGCTTCCGACGTGATGGCCGGCGCGCCATCGCCCGTATACGACCAGCAGTTGAAGGAATTGC
>CAIXPS010000171.1 GCA_903921365.1 uncultured bacterium
ATCAGCACCGTCCCATCCCTACCCTTTGGTCACCTAAATAAAGGCTGGTTAAATTTTCTATCCGATATGACAGATGATCGAGATGAGATGTGGTCTTTCTGCATTCCCAAGGGGAGTAAATATGGGAAATATCGCATAACGGCCACTAGCGAGATCAAAGGCTATGCAAGAGTCCGTAATGGCAAGGTTTTAGCTGAATTTATAACTGAGGCAGGCTAGCTCATTATTAGATCCTTTCGCCTGCTTTAATAACCTTATTGCTTGTATTTGTTGTGGTTTCCGGGATAAGGTATGAGTGCCCCTAGACCAGAAGACACAGTCTTTTCATTAAGAAAACCATACCGGCTTGCACATTCTTTTTACCCATCCTCATGGGGCTCCTTTCAGGGTGAGGGCAAGTGGACAGCCGGGAAAGACCGGCTGTTTTAAGAGCGCTCAGTTAAGACAACATCGCCAAGAAGCATTCCTCCGCGCCCAATGTCATCCTCACGATAAATAGCAATGCAGCGATTGAGGCGTACAGACTTTGCTAGCTCTTCATCATCCACACATAAATGAACTTCTTTTTGACAATCATTACAAAAACTTATCTTATCGTCATCTGTAGGAGTTAACTCACTCCACTGCGCAGTACATTTAAATGCGAACACACAGTTACGTATTGTTAAGCCATCATTCATTTTTCACCTCCTGTTGTATTGATCGCGTTACGCAAAAGATGGCACTCGGACCATTCTGCCACTTCAATTTTGTCGATACTCAAAATATTCATATCCAATCTCATCCTCGAAATTACTTCCAATTGTGTTCACATAGCTCTCTGTCAGCAAAATAGAGTTACCTGTTCTTTTATCAACAGCACGATTACCATGAATAATCATTTTTGGCAGCGCAAAGCCCTTATGACAGTAGGTTCCAGCCGTTATCTTTGGAAGTCTGAGCATTTCATTTGCCCCAATAAAAAGTAGCAACTCAAAAAAAGTATTGCCTTGGTCATCTGTTTTATTTGATAGACCACTAATCCAGGATCTGAATTGCCTGATTACAGCAGTCTCTATGGATATGTCCCAGCTATATGCATAGTTCTCAACCGAGATCTCCTCATCATGGGTGCTGGGCCCACCAAAGAGTAATTCAATCTTTGCCATGACTATTGAAATTGCTTATTCATAAAAAATTTGTGCCCGCATGTCTTTTATAAATACTTGGTAAAAATCTTTCCACTTCTGCAACTCTTCAGGTTGACATACGGCACCTGGCCTTTGGACCTTTAAAACTCGTGTTACAGAAACAACCCCCTTGGATTCCTCATAAGTGGATTCGTATTCAATACCGCCCTTCTTGTAGTTTGTATTAGAAGGAATACGAGTGACCTTAGTGTTACTTGGAAATCCAATCTTGTAGCTTTCTCCCACCCATTTGGTGGCGCACGTATAAGGGACGGTGAATTTCTCTGGAGGTCTATCGTTTGCTATCAGCGCCAGTTCGCCAGGCGCGAGGCCAACTGGTATAGCTATAGCTCCAGGTCCCGGCACATTGGCAATAGCATCCAAAGTGAACTCTGTATTTGTCGTAAAAGGCTCATTAAGGTCATATACGTAGCTGGTTGTGATCTTGCCTTCACCGGTCTGCCTAAATTTAGCGAGGTCACTTCTGACAAGCTTTTCTGAAAGCGTAGTTTCCGCGCCCTCATACCTATATCGCGCATTAATTTCAGCACTCCCAAAATACATAGTGTGAGTTTTACCCTTAATCCGTCCATCCCTCTCTATTTGCATAGTGATTCCCGTAAGGATTTTGCTATCTTCTTTTTTTGGCTTAGGTGTATGACCTACTTTTGCAAGCTTAGTTAATAAAGTCGGCTTATCTATCTCACTTGATGGCAAAGTACCAAATGGCGCCATCTCTGCAGTAGAGTCCAAATAGAGGTCCCAAGCTGGTATGTGGGTAATGACATGGTTAAATGGCCCGATTACTGGGTATTTAGGAAGGGTATAGGCTACGCCTGAGTTAATTAAGGCGCTACTAGCATTGATACCTTTGGCTGCCAGCAAGGCTATTAGCAAAGCGTTGTGATCCTTGCAGTCGCCATAACGGTTCTTCAGAATGCTAGCGGCGTCATGAGGCACGATGCCTCCGTCCCCAAGGTAGATGGCTACGTAACGGATGTTTCGCGATACCCAGTTATAAAGTGCTCTAGCCTGCTCCTTCTTAAGGTTTAGTGTCTTATCTGCAGCCAACTTCTTATCCACGTCTTTAGTAATTTCATCAGCCATCTTCTGAATATCAGGGGTTACTAATGACTTATCTGCAATGCGAGCCTCATAGGCTTTAGCAAAGTCTTCTTGGCTAGCAAAGGTTGAGATATAGATGTGAGGGGAAAAATCACTGCTAGCTACCTGAAGCTGCTCTTTCTTTTTCATCTTCAGGTTTTGATAGGTATAACTCACATGGCGCACGCCATCTATTACCTCATCCCTGTTTTGCTTAACGTCTTTGATATCGCTATAGAGCTTTAAATCTTCGGGATAATTTAAGTTGTACTCGTAAGACAATACCTCTGCATTCGGAGAAAACGTCAGGCGCGTATAAAAGTATCCTGGCAATAGAGGCTTAAAGGTTGTGAGCTTGGTTTTGTAATAAGTCTTAGAACCAGGGGTTACCTTTGGAAAGATGATGATCTTGTGCTTCTGGTCAGAGAACATTGCTGCCCCAGTGCTGTTGTCATCCTCTACGGTTCTGATGGCATTGGGCGCAACAGGTATCTTCTCGCCCTTAGGGGTAATCGTGTAAGCCTCTAGGACCTCTAGCTTAGATAGCGTTGAGTTATATGGCAGATCAGCTTGGGACTCTGTATCAACTACCAATTGGGATTTGACTAGCGTGGTTAGCTCGTCAATTTCAACTACAGTGCCGTCGGCTTGAATGGTTTCAGTAATCACTGCTCGCTCTACCGCTGAGAGTGATTCAAGCTCTCCCCTACCTGCGCTGGTAATACCAATGTTTGCTAACAATAAAAATCCTAGAAGAACCGCCCCAAGGCTGCTGATAGATTGAAGTGCAAATTTCATATGGCTATGTAGTTATTAATTTTTAGTTTTGCGCTTTAGTTTTCAGCTTCACATATGAAACGATATGGGCTTTTCGCTTATTCAAGGTGCTAACGTGGGTAATAAAAGCTTGATCATTAATCATTGCCAAAGGCTCTTCTAGCAAAGTCTTATTTGCTACATATAAGTTTCCCCGCGAGTCTCTTAGTCTTAATTCTGGAAAGCCTAATATCTTTGCGGTATCAACAAATACAGCTACCGCTAAAGGCGTGCCTAATGGAATCATCGATTTTCCCCTTGGGGAGACTTGAAGGGGCATGAGGGTAATAAGTATGAGGGCGCTAGTAAGCATGGGCTCTTTATGAAATTTATTAGTTTTTCATTTTCTAGACCCACTAGCTCATTAGGTGAGCTCAAAGGTTTTTATTCTGAAATTGTTGTGTTTTCAGATAACTTTTTGGGAGTCGCCCATGAAATACCTCGTCACTCTATTTTTGATTGCTCAAGCAGTTCTATTGGTGCGGGGCGCATCTGCCCAAGCCATTTATGGTCCCAATGGAAACTATGTTGGCTATAGCCAAACATCTCCTAGTGGCGTGACGAATGTCTATAACGCCACCGGACAGAATGTTCAGTCTTTTCAGACTGATAACGGGCAGACTAATTTTTATAGCTCCCAGGGCGCGTATCAAGGAACTTCTACAACCCCTGTGTACGCAAGTCCCAATACAACGATCAATACTCCACGCCAAGCACCTCAGGCTCCTTCAGTGAAAGGTTGGTAAGAAATGAAACGATTACTTTTTATGGGCGTCCTTCTAGCTTCAAATGGCAGCTATGCCCAAGTAACCAGCTGGGAAAACTCACCCTTTAATTACAACAATAGTCAGTACAACTACAACAACAGTTCGTACAACTACAACAACTCCCCTTACAACTACAACAATAGCCAATACAACTACAACGCTAACAACGGGGTGTACGACAACAGCGGCAACCGTATTGGCTATGAAACTCAATCGCCATCAGGTGTAACCAATGTCTTTGATAACAACGGAAATCGGATTGGGTACTCCCCTAGCAAAAGACAATGATTGCAGAAATGATCATCGATACCGAGGAGTTTCTGGCGGTATTGAAGCGATTAAAGCCCAGAAAAACTACTAAAGCCTCTTTGGCTGAAGAGCTTTATATTGCGCTCTTTAATGGTGAGGCCATCTTCTGCGTAAGAGGAGTCCAAACTAGATGCTTGGTTGAGAAATCAATCAACTGGAGGGGCTATATTGAAGTTAATTCTGGGGTTGTGCTTTCATTCTTAGCTGCAAGACCTACGGGGCCGAATATTAAGCTGAGTGTTCGTGGTGATGTATTTCAGATTGAGCACATTAAGGTGCCCTGTAAGACCATGCAATCTCCAGAGTGGATTACTGCAATGAGCTTTGAGGCTCACCTACATGATGATCCTAAAGCTAAACCTCACACCATCAATTTGTATTGCCCAAAATGCGGCAAGAAGCGCGGGGAATTCTTTAAACAAAAGCTTGTGAAGCAAAGGGAACTGGGTGATCCACCGCCCCCAAAATATCCAAGCTCTAGAAGATGTGCGGCTTGTAGGCATGAATGGCTAGAATTTGCTGACGTATTATGAATAAATTACTCTTCTTGGATTTTGATGGAGTACTTCACCCGACTCACTTCGCTGGGCAAGATCCTTTTAATAGAGCTCATCTTCTTGAGAAAACTCTTGAAGGATCAAATATCGGAATTGTGATTTCTTCAAGTTGGCGCTTCACACATAGCCTTGAAAAGCTACAGAAACTATTACCAAACTCAATCTCCAGTCTGGTTATTGGCGTTACTGGATCACCAGTCATTGGTAAACATCAGCGCTATCAGGAGATTGTGAATTTTTTACAGTCATATGGAGCAAGTAACTGGAAAGCCTTAGACGACTCCTATTGGGAATTCCCAAGCCCTTGCCCAGAACTCATTCGCTGTAACCCCAATACCGGAATCTCAGAAAAGCAAATGCAAGAATTGAATAAATGGATGCTTTCCTAACAACCAGTTCTTGTTAGTAAGTATTCCACCCGCCAGCCCCATTGGGTAGAGTCTGTATGAGGTTTCCAT
>CAIXPS010000172.1 GCA_903921365.1 uncultured bacterium
GCCACCGAAGCGCGCAAACAGTTGGAGTCGCTGGCAGCGGGCGAAACCCCGCTGCCGGGCGACATCGAACTACTTCGCCGCGCGCGCATCGAGTACATCTCCGAGCGGCTGCGTCTACTATACGTGGGTATCACCCGCGCCAAACGCGACCTTCAGATCAGCTACAGCCGCGAGCGGCGGAACAAGCCGAACGAGTTGGCGCTGGCGGTAGGCGAGATCAGATGAGGAGAAGAGGAGCGGAGGAGAAGAGGTGAAGAGGGGATAGGAGCTCCCTGCGAGGGTTGGACTTGCGAACATCGACACCTTCAGACCGCCCCTCGCAGGGTTGGAATGGCAGAACACGGCGATACCATGCGTGCCTGTCTCCGCGATTCGAAATCGCGGCTGACACCCTCCGGAAACGCGCTGAAGCACGTTCAGGAATCCGTCTCATTCTTAACCGGCTTTGAGCCGGTTTTGGGTCGTGCCAGACGCCGATTTCAATCGGTGGCTCTCTCTGCGAGGGTTGGACTTGCGAACATCTCCACCTTCAGACCGCCCCTCGCAGGATTGGGATGGCAGAACATGGCGGATACTGCGTGCCCACCTCCGCGATTCGAAATCGCGGCTGACACCCTCCGGAAACGCGCTGAAAGCGCGTTCAGGAATCCGTCTCATTCTTAACCGGCTTTGAGCCGGTTTTGGGTCGTGTCAGACGCCGATTTCAATCGGTGGCTCTTGCGCGCAGTTTCTCGCCGACTTGTCGAATCCACGCCTCTGAGGGCAATGCATACGGGCGGAATTTCTCCTGCCGGCCCTCATCTTCGCTAAAGTACAACGCGCGATGCGCCCCCAGCTTGGCGGCAGCGGGCGTGTCAACCAGGTTTGCCGAATCCTCGGCGCTCATCTGAAATACCACCCGCATGGCGAATTCGCGCAGTGAGCGGCGATCCAGGTTGCGATTGAGGTTGGTCAGCGTGTCGCACCACAATAACGTGTGTATGCCCACTTCGGGCCCGTCGCGCAACAGGGTTGCGAACTGCTGGGCAGGGCTTGGCGCGGCGGCGTTTTCCGTGCCCGAAGCAGAGTAGCTGAAACTCTCCTCCTGGCGCAGGTCGCGGGCGCGTTGCAGGCCGTAGAGGAATAGGAAGCGGGGCGGGGCGCCGGTCTCATTCCCCTCGATTCGCCGCGCAACTTCGGCGGTTAGCGACGTGAGTAGTTCGGGCAACTGGCGGCGGCGACCTACAACAGTATGCTGCGGCGCCACGCTCGCCAGCATATCGAACACGCCGCTGAAGGGCGCATCCGCAGCGCCGAAGTCAAGGATGTTAAACACCGCGTTGTCGTCGCCAGTGGTTTGGGGCAGTTGGGCGGCCAGGCTAATCAACGCAATTGACATCATGCTCAACGCGGCTTCGTCATTCTGTCCCACGATGAGCAGATTATTGCCGCTCTGGCGATGAAAGGACGTGCTGAGTGAATCGCGCAACGCAATTGGTTCGCCCAGCCATATGTTCACCGCGCGCGTCGTTTTCGGAGCAGCGGGCGATTCCAGCAAAGCGCCCAGTGTGCGATTCTTTTCTATGATCGCAAGCGCATTGCCTTCAAACACCACTTGCGGCGGTAACGGATGCTTACAGCGCCTGGCAGCCATCTCCGGCAATTGTGTAAGATAGCGGTCGCGTTGTTCGTCCGTCAACCAGGCCACCTGGAAACGGTTGTTGCCCTCGATCATGCCGTTCGCGGCGTTGTAAATCGCCTCGCCCGGGCGCGACAACAACCGCGCCGCCGGGTTATCATCCGACAGGATCAACCGCGAGTCTGCCTCACTGCACTGCAACGCAATCCGCACCCCCATCTGATCCATCGTGCTGCGCGCCAGCGTGTAGGCCCCGGCCAGCGTTTGCGAGCCCAGCAGGATATGGATGCTGAAGGAACGTCCCTGCCGCACCAGTCGATCCAGTTTCTGCGCGGCTTGTGTGGCAATCGGGTCGTCTTCGGTGAAAAACTCCTGAAACTCATCCACGATCAGGAAGATGCGCGGCATGCGCACCGCGTCGGACGCCGAGCGAGACGCAGCCATGCGATTGCGATAATCCGTCAGGTTATCCACGTGCGCGGCGCGGAAGATATCGGCGCGCCTTGTCAGTTCTTCATCCAAACCCTGCAAGACGCTCAATCCGAACTCGCGCTCGCTCTCGATGGCGATCACGCGCGCGTGCGGCAACTGATTGACGGCGTAGGTCTTGAACTCAACGCCTTTCTTGAAGTCAATCAGATACAACTCCACCTCGTCCGGGCTATACGAGAGCGCCAGATTTGTGATCATCGTGTGCAGCAGCGTAGACTTGCCCGATCCGGTTTTACCGGCAACGAGCACATGTTGCGTGGTGCCCTTGCCCAGATCAAGGTACTGCAGCTTGCGCGCGCCGGATGGCCCAAGCGCCACGGTCAACCCGTTCCGGCTGTCGGCCTGCCACCATTGTTCCTGTGGCGGCGCGATACGTTCGAATGGCACTTCCACCCTGCTCGCTTCGCGCGCCATCGCGCCGACGGCCGTGACGATGTGATTCACCGCGTCAGTTTCGGGCAGTTGATCCAGTTCCAGCAGACATGCCTCATAGTCCGGGTCGCGCCACACCCAGCGCTTCTGGGATTTGTCCCATTCGATGATCGTTGCGCCTTGCTCCAGATCAGCCAGGTTGAAGCCATACGGCAGCGGTTTCTCCGCGTCCAGCATGACGATGGTGTTCACGCCACAGCGCGCGCCGTTCTGAGCCACACTGACCAGCCGGCGCGCCGAGGCCTCGCTGAAATTGGCGGGGAAGTCGAACACCACCAGCGCGCGATACGGTTCCGCCACTTCGCCGGCCTGAGCGTTATAGGCGTCAATCGTGGCGTATTGATTGCGCAGGTATTTCTGGATGACGTTCTCCATGTGCTCGGTCAGGTCGGCCAGGCGTTGTTCGATCTGTTGTGGCTCAGTCCAGGCTTTGCCGGTGACCAGTTGTTCATCGTGATCGGCCAGGTGCATAAAGGGCGCCACGTTCTGACCGAGACCCAGCGGGTCGATAAAGGTAAAGCGGCACTTACCGGGCGGGATGGCGGTGAGTAAACGCAACAACAGTGACTGGATAGCCATCGCTGCGTTCTGGCGCACGGCGGCATTCATTTTGAAGATCAGCGGGCGCGCGCCAACCAACGGGATTAACGCGGGAAACGTCACACGATCCCACTGCCCAACGCGCGTCAAGGCGCCGGCGCGCGTGACGACCGGCGTGCCGGGTATTGCACTGTCTGGTTGCCATGCGAACCAGTCGATCAATCCATCTGAGCCATCCCATGGCGCATACTGCGGTTCTGCCATGACCTGCCGGATGCGGGCGCGCGCGCTATCAAGAACCGGATGATATGGCAACTCCGCCAGCAGCATGGCATCCAGATACTGATTTTCGGTGTCTACAAGCATCCCGTTCAAGCGTTGTGTCTCGGCGTCAAGTGTCGTTTTGGCGCGCGTCATGGCGTCCTGATGCGCCTGCTCCGCCGCCTGCACGGTATGCGGATTTAAGTAGCGCACACCGGCAACGACCTGTGCCAATCCTGTGGCCTGCGCTTGAATGGCTCTAATCATTTGTTGTATTGTTGGCATCGTTTGATTCTCCGATGGGCGCCTGGTTCCAGGCTGCAAGATGCAGATAGGAACCAGGCTTTTGGATATTCGCCCGGATCATGCCAGACTGCCGTTCATGCCCTATGCATGAATCCTGCCACTGGTTGATCCGGCCGGGAACAGGCCTGCTAACTCTCTCCGGCGCGCGAGACTCCGTGAAGTCGTCGCATTCTGCCATTGTCATCCAGCAAGAGTTATCGAGCACACCGAAAACCGATGTTGTTGTTCGTGTTGTCGGGGTTGTTCCTGTTACGGTTCGACACGCGGGCGTTCCTCGTATCGTTGTTCCACGAACCGCCACGCTCACTGCCTGTCCCCACGCGCACCGGAGGTTTGGTCCGGTGTAAACGTCGTTTGTTTCTTTTGCCATCCGCCCAGAAGCCGACCGACTTCATTGCACAGGCGGGTGGCATGTTCGTACTGTTTAAAGCTGAGAAAGTGCAATTCCTGCGCCAGACGCAGATAAAAACGCATTCGCTCCAGCTCAATATCGGCGCTGCTCAACTCCAGTTGCGTGTCTCGCCCGCGCGCGGCATGCAGGATGCAATCATGAAAAGCAAACAGACTTGATTCCAGGCGCGCCGCCAGCCGAAAGCGTTGCTCCTTTGGGAAGCTCGATATCGTCGGGATAAGCCAGATCGTCATATCATAGGCCCGCGCAAAAATGGGTGATTCACCTGCGCGCGCGCGTTGTGCCGGCGGCGCTCCCGGAGTGCTCATAACACCACCTGCGCCAGGACTGTAGAACGCAGACCGTAGGTGTCGCCATGCTCCGCATGCGCCACCCAGCCTTTGATAGAACTGGTCACATCATCCTGAGTCAACCGCCCGGCCTCATATTCACGCACTTGATGTCTGATGCGACGGCGGAAAGCATAACCACACCTGGGTTTTAACCTGCGGTGATCCGGAAACATGACAAATCCCAGAAAGGGCAAACCCTCGGACACGGGCCGGATCTGTGCGGATTCTTCGTGAATGGTCAGCCGCAGATCGGCTAAAAACGCGATGACCGCCTGTTGCCAGGCGCGCAACGTCGCTTTGTCATCGGCAAATAGCAGGAAGTCATCCACATAGCGTAGATAGCGCCGGCACTTTAACTCGTGTTTGACAAACTGGTCGAGCGGGTTGAGATATACATTGGCCCAGAACTGTGATGTCAAATTGCCGATCGGTAAGCCGCGCGGGCGATTGCACGCCCACAGATCATCACCGTCGAACCACCGCATGTCATATTCAGAGTCAAGCACCCCCACGCCTGTTTTTAGAATCCGCTGGATCAGCTCTAGCGCCGTTTCGTCGTTGATAGTCCTGGCAAGTTGCGCATACAGGATATCATGATCGATGCTTGGAAAAAACTGGCGAGCGTCGCATTGCAGACTGTAAGCCGAACCGCGCAGAAAATGCGTGCATCGATCCAGGGCGCGATGGGTTCCTTTGCCGATCCGGTTCGCATAGCTGTCAAAGATAAAACGTCGTTCGAACAAAGGCTCGATGACCTGCATCAGGGCATGATGCACGACGCGGTCGCGGAAGGGCGCAGCCGATATCTTGCGACGTTTGGACTCGGTGCGGTAAAAGCTGCGATACTCGCCGGGGTTATAGGTCTGGTTGCGCAACTCATCCTGCAAGGCAAACAACTCCGGTTCCAGCCGGCGCTCGAACGCAGCCACATTTTCCTGCCCGCGTTTACCCTTGCGCGCTGCATGGAAAGCCAGGCACAGATTCTCAAATTCACAAAGCCGATCGTATAAATGCCCCATTTTTTCGGTCCCGTGGGGGCAAAGCCCCCACACCCCCTTCAGAATTCCAGAAAGACAGAATACAGAACATCCATGAGAGAGTTAGCGAGCACACCGAAAACCGATGTCGTCGCTCGTGAGGTCGGGGACGTACCTGCCACGGTCCGACACGCGGGCGAACCTCGAAACGAGGTTCCACGAACCGCCACGCAAAACACGATAGGATCCTCCTGTCGGCCCCGTGGGATTGTGATCCGGCGAGGACTGATAATAGCTATCACCGTACCAGTCGGATGTCCACTCCCACACATTCCCAGCCATATCCTGCACCCCATACGGGCTGGCGCCCTGCGGATGATTGCCGACCTTGTCGGTATCTTTACTGCAGCCGTAAGTGTTGGCCAGTGAGCAACTTGGGTTACTGTCGCCCCAAGGGTAAATGCGTGTATCTGTCGCGCCGCGCGCCGCCTTCTCCCATTCGGCTTCTGTGGGCAGGCGCTCGCCGGCCCAGGCACAAAACGCGCCGGCCTGAGCCCAGTTGACGTAAATCACCGGATACTCCGTAAACCCCGCAGCGTCATAGTAACTGCTTCGTCCAGTTGACGTTTTGTTGGCCGGCGGAGTACATTTCCCTGTGGCAACACATTGCGCATACTGACCATTGGTGACTTCGTAAGTGTCAATCTGATACGCATCCAGCGTGACGGTATGCAGCGGTTTCTCATCGCTGCTACAGTTTGTGTCGGCACTGCTGCACCCCATCTGAAATGAGCTGGCGGGGACGAAGGCCATCTGGTGTTCGTATTTGTCAAAGGCCGCAACCTGGGTCCCCTTTGCCACTTGCTGCGTGGCTATTTGCTGCGCCTGTGCTGCTTGTTGTGTCGCGGTTTGCTGTGCCTGTGCTGCTTGTTGTGTCGCGGTTTGCTGCGCCTGGCGGGTTGCCTCAATGGCGCGTTGCTCTGTGGTTATTTTATTGGTTATAACCACAACGGCCAGCAACACACCACATACAGCGATGGCCAGTACGGTATTGATGGTTGTTCTCAGTCGCTTCTGGGCTACATATACGTCCTGCAAGCGATTTTCTGTTGTGGATTCAGCGTTTTTAAAGATATTCTGGGCGCGTTGAGCGTTGGCTGCAACCGCAGTTCCGGCGCTTTCACGTTGCGCCACCGCGGCGGTTTCGGCTGCGCCACGCTGTTGTTCTGCTTCCGCAACATCCCGCAATGCGGCTTGAATCTGTTGTACCGGGCTATCGGGCGACGTCTGTGTCATTCATGGTCTCCAGTGTCTGTGGCTATTTCACGTTTTGGCGCGCCTGAGCGATGACTTCTGCCAGCCGTTCCATGTCGTGTTCAACGGCCCGGTGTTGTTCTTCCAGCGGCATGAAGCGCTCACGCTTAAACGCCACCTGCACCGGGTCGGCCCACACGGTCGTTGCGTCTTCCCAGCGCTGGCGCAGGGTTTTCCATTCCGTTTGCAGTTGGCCCAAAATGATCGGCAGGCTCATCCATCCCCTTGCGCTGCGTTGCCCGCAGGAGTTTGTTCCACGATCCTGGCGGGGATATTGCTCAACCCGGCTTCCCGCGCCACAAGCAGGCGGTGATAGCCGTTGATGACGGTGTAGGTGTCTCCGGATTTTTCCAACCGGATAGGATCACTGCGGCCATAGAACGCCTCATAGATTTTCTGATAACCATGCGCATAATCCAATCCGCGCTCTTGATCCAGCCGCATGAAATAATCGCCGTCCGCGCCGTTCTCCACGGCCGGTCGCACGACTTCCTCCAGCTTGTGCATGCCCTCAACCATCTCTTCATGCGGGACTTTGTGGAAGTCCTCAACGCTCTTGACCCACGACTCGCTCAGGTCAATCTGCGCCAGTGGCACGTTTTGAATGCCGCGTTCGACCCATGCACCCGGCGCAGCAAAGGCCACCGGTTCTGACGCGATCGAGGCTGCCGCAATACCGGCAGCAATAAAAGGGCTTACTGTCACAGACGGCGCTACCGAGCCCGTCGGGGCGTTCATCGCCACATAACCCTGCAAAATGGCGGTGGTGCGGCTTAACATGGCCGTGGCTTTGGGCAGGTCGTTGTGAATCTGATCGGCCATGCGGCGGGCTTCGCGCTGGTAGGTGTCAGCGGCCTGTTGCACGCGTTGTTGCCACATGAGGGCGGTGCGCAATTGCATTTCGGCCTCGCGCAACTGCCTTTCAGCTTCCTGCAACGCGCGCTCATACCTGCCGCAGTCCGGTTCTCGAGATCGCCCCGATTTATCCTTCGATCCGCTCGACCGGCAACGTTGCAGTGCCTCGCGCGCCTGTCTCACGACCTCCTGCAGGCGGCGCACTTCGGCCTGCCAATAGGCGACGCGCTCAGCCAGCCATGCCAGCGTGCGTTGAATCTCCATCGCGGCGGCTTCCAGCGACTGCGACACATCACTGCTATAGCGCAGCAGGGCTGCCCGGAAATCATCCAGCACCTGCACAGAGAGGATATTGGCCGATGGGCTCATGGGGCGATCCGTTAGCGCTGGTTCAAATAGTCGCGCAACTTTTGCGCCTTGCGTCGCAGATACGGGATCTGGTCATCGGCAGAGCGAATGAAATGCTCCAGCACGCGCATGGTCTGCTGGTATTCCTGCGCAAACTTCGCGTGTTCCTGGTCGCGCCACGTATCACCCAGAATGGAAAACTGACCGTTCAGGCGCGCCATGCTCTCGCGCAGCTGGGCATCGAACTGTTTCAGTTCGCTTGCAAAACGCTCCATATCTTCGGGACTGGCAATAGCCTGAGGAGACATCAGTAACCTCCGCGCGAATAGTAACCATGAATGATGGCACAACACTGGCAACAGGGACTATAGCAATCAGACTCCACCCTGTTGCGATCCTAACTACCTTGCAGTGTACTACTCACCAGAAAAAAGGCAACCACAACTCCCCCCACCTCCGCGATTCGAAATCGCGGCTGACACCCTCCGGAAACGCGCTTCAGCGCGTTGAGAAACATTCCTCCCCTCTTAACCGGCTTTCAGCCGGTTTTGTCTCAAATCAGACGCCGAATTCATTCGGTGGCGGTGACATCGCGGCGACAGCATCGTCGCGAATTATGAAAGTTAAAAAATAAATCCGGTAACGTGTCGTGCCGAAACCCTGCGAGGGGCGTCTGGCAGGTGAAGGCTCATGGC